>DASZOO010000032.1:0-30475 GCA_035550775.1 Actinomycetota bacterium
TCGCCGGTCGGCTCGGTGACCGTCACCTCGAGCGTGTAGTCGTCGACCGCCCGGATGCCCGAGATCGAACGGGCGTCGCCGGCGCCGAAATCGTCGAACCCTTCGATCGGCGAGTAGTAGAAGCTGTAGCCGCCCGAGCTCGCGTCGGGATCGGCGGTGCGCTCGATCGCGCGCACGATGTCGGGCGCCGTCACCTCCACGTCCTCGAACGGCGGCCCGTACATGATGCCCTGCTTGAGCGGGAAGGTCCACGTCAGCTGGTCGTCGCTGACCGTCGGCAGGTCCGCGGCGATGTCGGGTCGCAGCTCGGCGCCACCTTCGTCGACCGGCCTCCCGTTGGTCGCGTAGAGGGTGCGGGCGAGGCAGCACTTCAGGATCTCGAACGACAGTTGGTAGTACTCCTTCGCCGGGTCGAACGCGGCGCTGGCGGGTTCCGACGAGACCGCGAGACGCACCGTACCGCCGGTGGGGATGCTCCCCCCGTCGGTCGGCGCCGCCGTCGGCTCCTCCCCTCCACCGTCACCGCCGCAGGCAGCCGCGACGATGCCGAGGACCGCCACGACGGCGACGCACCGTGCGTACCTGTTCATGCGCGAACCCCCTCTCTGCACCCTCTTGACCGGCCAGACCACGGTTCGCTGGCCCACGAACCCCTATACGAACGGAAGGGCTCGTGGGGTTGTCTGGGCAGCAACGGCATCGTTGAACGCTACGCGGCCTGCAAGGCGTCGAGGTTCGACTCGATCGCCTCGGCCGAGGATTCACCGACCGACACGTTCGCCACCGTGCCGTCGGCCGCCACGTAGTAGACGGTCGGGAACCCCGAGACACCCAGTCCCTGCATCAACGTGCCCGCCTCGT
Source organism: Actinomycetota bacterium (assembly GCA_035550775.1). Lineage (GTDB taxonomy): Bacteria > Actinomycetota > UBA4738 > UBA4738 > HRBIN12 > JAOUEA01. The sequence goes on from DASZOO010000032.1 coordinate 862, forward strand.
CGTCGACCCCTGTGGTCATCGTCAATCCCTCGTCGGCCAAGAAGCCCTCCGGCGTCGGCCCCGGCTGCTGCCCGACGGCGGTCGTGATGCTGACGAGCTCCACGCCGTCACGCGCCTGGACGGCCGGTACGAGGATCGGCAGCTCCGCCTGGCAGTGGGGACACCAGGAGGCCCAGACCACCAAGACCGTCGGTGACCCTTCGTAGTCGCTCCACGCCACCGAGCCGCCACCGAGCCCCGGCGCCGAGAAGGCAGGCACCGGCTCCCCGGTCGCGAGCTGAGGGCCCGGGGCTCGATCGATCGAAACGGCGTCGGCCGGAGCCGCGACGGACCCGCCGTCGTCGTTCCCCCCGCTCAGGAGCAACGCGCCGATCACGGCTGCCACCGCCACGACGGCGACGGCGATCCAGACGAAGCGCTGCCTGGCGGCCCGTCGTTGCTGCTCACGCACGCGCTCGGCCTTCGACTTCCTGCCGGCTCGCTGCTTGGACTTCGTGGCGTTCGTCATGAGCGTCCTTTCGAAGAGGTATCGAAGCGAGGCAGATCCTCATCAGCATCTTCGTTCGGGGGTCGAACCGCGGGTCGGGTCGTTCGACCCCCCCTGCACGTGACCGCGTCGGCCAGGATGCCTCCGATCACCGCGGGCGCTTGCCGACGATCACGCGCGTCACCTTCAATCCTCCGCCCTTCGTGCTCCGGACGTCACGGAACCCCCCTGCGGTGTAGATCCGCTTGACCTCCCTGACCCGGTCGGGGCTGACCTCCATCAACAGCCAGCCGTTCGATCGCAGCCACGCCGGCGCCTCGGCGACGGTGCGTCCGATCAACCCCAGACCGTCGGTGCTGTGATCCGTCAGCGTGTGCGGAGGCTCCCACTCGCGGATCTCGTCGGGGAGATCGTCGAGCTCGCTCACCGGCACGTAGGGCGGGTGCAGCGTGATCACGTCGACCGATCGGCGCAGCCGTCTCGGCAGCCCGGCGAACAGGTCGCCGACCTCGAACCTCGCGCCCAGCGACAGGGCCTTCGCGTTCTTCCTGGCGAGCTTCACCGCGTCCGCCGCGACGTCGGTGCCCCACACCTCTGCCCTCGGCACCTCGTCGGCCACCGCGAGCGCGATCGTGCCGCCCCCGGTGGCGAGGTCGACATGCACGGGACGCTTCCGCTTGCGGAGGCGCTTGATGGCCTGCTCGGCGAGGAACTCCGAGGAGTCCCGCGGCACGAACACCCCCGGCTTCGTCATCAACTCGATGTCACGGAACTCCGCGTAACCCTTGATGTAGGGGATCGGCTCGCCCTTCGCACGGCGGTCGACCAGCGCCTCGAACCGACGCCGGTCCTTGCCGGCGACGTCGTCGCCGGGGTCCGGATCCTCACCGAGCACGTGGAGCAGGAGATCCTCGGCCTCGATCCGCTCCCGGCCCTTCTGCCAGTGGTCGATCGCGGGAGAGGCCTTCAGCTGCTGCACGGCGCGATCGAGCACCCGCTTGGCTTCCATGGCGAGGCATCGTACCGGGTGGCACTCGCTAGACTCCCTCCCACATGGCAGAGAGCTCGGACTCGTCGAACACGCCGGTCACCTCGACGGCGACGAAGCGGAAACCCCGCGCGAAGAAGCGGTCCCGGGGAGACTCCTCGATCCGGCTCACGGGCGACCGGCTCGTCGTCTGCACGCCCGACAACGGCGAGCGCAAGAGCGCGGGCGGGCTGCTCATCCCCGCGACCGCGGCGCCCGCCCCGAGACGGCTCGCGTGGGGGGACGTCTTCCTGGTCGGGCCCGATGTCCGCGTGGCCAAGCGGGGCGACCGCGTGCTGTTCCTGCCGTCGTCGGGACTCGAGGTCGAGCTCGACGGCGAGGAGCTCGTGCTACTCCGTGAGCGCGACGTGCAGGCCGTGGCGTCCGCCCCCGGCGAGGAGCGCGCGCCGGGACAGTACCTGTGACCGATCGACCGCTCAGCCTTCGAGGAAGCTGAGCCGCACGGCACGTTCGTCGTTCTCCCTGTTCGGGTCGATCAGCACGATCGATTGCCACGTGCCGAGCTGGACGATCCCTGCGATCACCGGCAGCACGAGCGACGAGCCGACGAACACGGGCACGAGGTGGTCGCCTCCGTGGCCGACCGGGCCGTGCCGGTGCGTGTACCGATCGTCCCTCGGGAACACGCGTTCCAGGAGCTCGTCGAGATCGGCCTCGGAGCCGCTTCCCGTCTCCATCAAGGCAACGCCCGCGGTCGCGTGGGGGACGAACACGTGCAGCAGGCCGTCGCCCCCGGCCTCGGCAGCGAACCGCTCGACGTGATCCGTCAGGTCGTGCACCCGCGCACCGCGCGTGCGGATCTCGAGCGTCTGCGATCTCACCGCCTCGTCACCCCACCCAGCCGGCGGCCGCCGACCCATGATCGGTCGCCAGGTTCTCGACGTGCAGTCCTTCCGTGAACCGTTCGAACCCCAGCCGCCACGCGTGCGACGGCCAACGATAGTCGACCACGCCCTCGCCCGGTCGGAACACCGCCGTGTACAGCGTGCCCCAGCCGTCGGCGTGCGACGAGCTGTAGAGCGGCGGGTGCAGGAAGGCTTCGGCGAACGCGTTCTGGTCGGCCGCCTCCCCTTCGACCAGACGGACGATGCATCGCTCGCGTTCGATCGTCCTGGTCGCCTTCGCCTGCTCCGGCCATTCCACCGCGCCCTGGTGGTTCGTGGCGGCCGGGAAGGCACGGAAGATCGGCTCACGATCGGGGGAGACGTACGCCGTGACCACGTCACCGGCTCGATCCACGATCGTGAGGTTGTGGGCCAGGCTGAACGGCAGACGAGCGATCGCTGCGCGTGCCTCCCCCACCGACTCGCAGACCTCGAGCAGATACCGAACGACGATCGGGATACCGAACCCGTCGCCCAACACCCGCCGCCCCCCGAACGTGAGCGACACGGCGAGCCCGGAGTCGTTCATGCCGTCGAGCAGACCCCACAGGCAATCGCTCGTGCCGATCACGCGACGGTGGAGCATGCGCGTCGACCAGATGAGCCCTTCGAACCGGCTCGGCGCGTAGTCGTAGTTCCGAGCCAGCACGGGGCCGCCGTCGTGGGTCCACACGCCCTGCGAGCACGCCGCGAGGTAGGGCGGCGGCCGGTAGAGGGACAGCATGCGCGCGGCGAGGTCGCCGCCTCCGGCGAGGTGGACGAGTCGCTCGTAGACGGGCAACAGCTCGGGCATGTGGGCGCGAAGCATCCGGACGCTCGCTGCGTACGATGGCCGCGCGGCCTCCCCTTCACGCAGGAACCACTCGCGGTAGTGGGGCCAACGCTCGTCGAAGATGCCCGCCCATCTCGGGCCGAGCTCGAGCTCTTCCACCGCGCGGAACGTGAACGGGGCCATCTGTTCGTCGGGTATCGGAGTGGCCACTACAGCAGCTTGAAGCCGAACGGTTCCCGTTCGACCGGGGGGGGCTCCACCGAGGGAGGTGGCACGCTGTGGAGCTGTGACTTGATGCCGGCGATCCACGACCTGGCCCGGTCGACCAGCTCGTGATCGTCATCGAGGAACCGCCCTCGAGTGACCAGGATACCGAGGTCCGCCCCCGGATACCGGTAGCCCCCCGCGGCCGCGATGCGCAGGTAGAACGCCTCGGATTCATCGGCCACCGTGTGCCAATCGGTGTCGCGGCGCGCATAGCCGATCGCCCCGTCGTGGTCCATGCGCCAGATGCCCGACGACGGCGCCTCGGTGATCAGCTCGACAGCGTCATCGGTCTGCTTCAGGACGAACTGCGTCCATTCGTCGACGTTGCCCGGATGGGCCCAGCGCCGGTTCAGCTCGTCCACGTCGATCTCGTACTCGACGTCCATGAATTCCAGCAGATGGAACAGGAACAGGGGCATGTCCCCGTACGCGACCGCCGTGACGTTCGTGATGCTGCTCGCACCCGACACCCGCGGATTCAGCTCCCCGAGATACATCTCGCCCGAGGCCGCGTCGGCGAGGAAGTCCAGCTCGAAGTACCCACGGTAGCCCTCCGATCGGAGACGTTCCCCGACCGCGTACGTGCGTTCGCGTGCCGAACGCCGTTGTGCGGCCGTCAGGACGTCGGGGAACACGTCGTTCCCGCACCAGCCGCCGTCGTAGGGCGTGAGCTCGGGGAACCCGGTGAGCTCCGCCATGAGGGGACCGACGAGCGTGCCGTGGCGGGTGATCACGCCCTCGATCGCCGTCTCACGTGGAACGATGCGCTGCATCACCTTGAGGTCCTGCCCGACGATCTTGTCTTCGTCGCGCCTCCAGTCCGACTCGCTCGAGATGAAGAACGTCGTCTGCCCCGAGTCGCCGTACGGCGTCTGGATCACGAGATCGTCGCCCAGTCCCGCCCCCGAGGCGAGCTGCCGCACCTCGCGGAAGCTCGACGCGCGACCCATCACGTTGGGAACGCTCGGCACCCCGGCCTCGTTCGCCAGCCTCGTCGTCTCGATCTTCGAATCGAGACGATGGCGGAGATCTGCCGGCGGGAACGCGACCTCGAGGCCGAGCTCCTCGGCGAGCGTCTCGGTCTCCTCGTCGAACATCAGGAAGGCGACCTTCCCGGCGGGTCCCCGGCTGCGGATGTAGTCGACCACCTCCTTGTGACCCAGCAGGTAGTTGCAGATGTCCTCGATCGAATGGAAGGCTCGGTGGCTCCGCTCCCGAGGCACGAAGATGTTCGGGTGCCACCCGTCGAACGAGTCGTAGTAGTTGATGAACCTGAAGTTGCGCACCCAGCGGTCGATGCCGAGCAGGTTGAACGCGGTCGCCGACACGAAGTACACGGGCACCTCGTTCGTTCGGAAGTAGTGCCGGATCTCGGGGATGCCCACGAGCGGGCCGCGATCGGACGCCCCTCGCGAGCGCCGGGGGGCCGGCGTTCGGTCGACGACGGAAGGAGCCTCGTCTCGTTCCGGGCGCGATCGCCCGCGGCGCACGGTCCAACCGACGGCGACGACGGAGACGACGAGGACGACGAGCGCGGCCAGCCAGGCCGCCGTCAGGCCAGGCCGCACCAGTCTCTGACGAAGAGGCCCAGCACCTGGGCGGTCTGCACCACGGACGGAAGGTACACCCGTTCCCCCACGCCGTGCGCGGCCTCGGCGTAGGGCCCGAAGCACACCGCCGGGATGCCCGCCACGTTGCCGAACACGGCCGCGTCGGTGGTGCCGGTCGTCGCGACGAGCGCCGGCGACGTGCCGGCCTGCAGAGCGAACGCGCGAGCCAGCGAGCCCACCAATGGATGGTCGTCGGGGATGTCGTAGCCGGCGCTGGAGAACCCGTTGTAGCGGACCTCGGCCGAGCCCGGTTGGTCGTTCGTCGCCTCGTCGACGATGGATTCGATCCGCGACTTGATCCCCTCGATCGACATGTCCGGGTACAAGGCGATGCGATACCCGGTCTCGCATTCCCCGGGCACGGTCGAAGCCCAATCGCCACCTCGGATCGTGCCCACGTTGAGATTGATCGGGTGGGTGAACAGGTCGTAGGGGGCCGGCGGGGCCGCGTTGAGATCGGCCTCGAGCGATCGCAACGCCCCGATCACCGAGAGGCTCTTCTCGATCGCGTTCGTCGCGTGCGCTCCCTCGGCGGCATGACCCGGAACCCCGGTGATCCGGACGCTGAACCACAACACGCCGACCTGCGAGGTGGTGATGGCGGCACCGAACGGCTCCGCGATCACGGCGGCGTCGGCCGTGAAGCCGTCGAGCAAGGTCTGCAGGGTTCCGTTCCCGGAGCACTCCTCCTCGACCACCGACTCGATCGTGATCGGAGCCATCGGCGTGAGACCCATCGAGCGCAGGCCTCGGACCGCGCCGAGGATCGCGGCCAGGCCACACTTCATGTCGGCCGCGCCTCGCCCGATCACCCAACCGTCCTCGCTGTGCGCGTCGAACGGGTCGCCCCGGCCCCAATGCGATCGAGGCTCCGGGCTGACCACGTCGATGTGCCCGTTGAGGATCAGTGAGCGCCGGGGGGCGGCACCGTCGGGCGACCACGTCGCGACGACGTTCCGCTTGCCGGCGACGTCCCAATCGAACGGCGCGGCGAGCGGATGAGCGCGCAGTCGCCCCGCGTCCATGGGCACGTCGACCGGGACCAGGCCCATCTCCCGGAGGGCGTCCTCGACCACCCGTTGCCCCGGCTCCTCGTTGCCCAGGGTCGTGGGTTGCCTCACCAGGCCGACGAGCAGATCGGTCATCCAATCGGCTTGCTCGTCGATGGCCGACATGATCTCGGCATCGCCCGGATCCTGCCGGTCCGGCACGCCGGCGGACGCGACCTCGCCCCGACCGGCGAAGGCGTGGGTACCGGGCGTCTCGAACTCGGTCGTGAGCCGGCTGCCCCCGTATGCCCCGGGTGGTGCCTCTTCGGGCGGCGGCTCCATGGGGCCGCAGCCTAGCCGACCCCGGCCACCGCCGACCCAGAACCGTCTCCCTTGACGGTGCATTCATGTAATGATGTAATCGCTCCATGACGAAGACACGATCTTCCCAGGTCCATGCGTCCGACGACGAGATCCGCGGCTGGTTCACCGGCAGGCTCCCGGGGGAATGGTTCGCCGGCGCGCCCGAGGTCACCACGGACCGAGACGAGATCCTCGTGGTCGGCACGATCGCGGCCCCCGAGATCGCCGACGACGAAGCGCCCGACGCTCGTGATGCGGCGGTCACGGCCCGCATCGGCGGGTTCCGCGAAGACACGCGCGGTCGCCGCATGTCCATCGCCGACGAAGCTCAGCGGCGGTTCGGCCGAACGGTCAGTTGGGGGGTGATCTGCGCGGACCGACGGGTGACCTTCACCACGCTGAGCGTGCCTGCGATGACCCGGCTCCGGCAGCCGGAGCGGCGCGTCCTCGACACCCTCGTGGACGCGGGGGTCGCCCGGAGCCGGAGCCACGCGCTCGCGTGGTGCGTGCGGCTGGTGGCGGAACGTCAGGACGAGTGGCTGCGCGATCTGCGCGAGGCGCTCACGAAGGTCGAACAGGTACGGGCCGACGGGCCCAAGGACTGAACGACGCGCGTCGGCGCTCAGTCGGCCGGTCGCTCGACGGCCACGATCATGTTCGCGACCGTCCGGACGATGACCCGCTCTCCCTGGGTCAGGTCGGCGGGTACGCTCTCGAGCCCGAGTCTGGCGCTGGCGACCGACCGGTCCCGGTAGGCGACCGTGAGGTCCACGTAGACCACGCCGTGCACGTCGAGCTGGCGGACGTCGGTCACGAGCGCCTCGACCTCCCCCAGCATGGGCCGACCCTACCGCAGGACCCGTAGGTCCTCGCGCCCTGGGCCGGAGACAGCGCTGTGCCACCATCGACCAGGTGCGGCTCCCCAGGCCACCGCTCAAGACCTGCCCGTTCCATGCCGACCCCTACCCCATGCGCCGAGGGGGAACCGGGCTTCGCCGTCGCCTCGTGACGCTTTCCGTCGTGGCCGTCGTGGGACTCGTATCGCCCCAGGCCGTTCCTACGGCGAACGCGTCAGGAACCCACCCCTTTCCCAGCCCTGCCCAAGCGGGGGAGCCCGGATCGGGGCCACCGTCGTTCCCGGTCGTGATGCCCGCCTCGAGATCGCCCCGGGCCGCCTCGTTCAAGTGGAGCGACGTCGATGGTTCCCAGGCTTGGGCGAAGCGAGCGATCGACTTCGTCGGCAAGGCCAACGACTGGATGCGGGACTTCGCCCCGAGGCCGAACGGCCGAACGCCCTTCAAGCCCGGCATGGTGCAGACGAGAAAGTACCTCGCCAGGGCCGTGGTCAAGGCGTTCGCGGCGGACGCCACGGTCGACCCGTCGATCACGTTCACCGACCTCGATCCGACGCAGACCTTCTACAAGTGGGCGAACATCGCGGTGCAGCGAGGCTGGATGACGCGATCGGCCGACGGTGGGTTCCGCCCCGACGAGGTGGTCACCACGCGAGCCTTGCATGCCGTGCTGATCGACGTGCTGGGGATGAAGCGCATCGCCCGGCAACTCGACCGACTGCACACGGTCGACGGAGCCACGTTCCCGACACCGCCCAAGCTCGGTGCGCTCCTGCTCGGCATGCGCCTCGGCCTGCGCTACAACAACAGCGACGAGGCAAAGGACGTGGGGCCTCGTACGCCGCTCAACCGGGCCCAGGTCGCCTACTCCCTCTACCGGGCGGCGACGCTTCCGTCGTGGGTCGTCCCCTGGGTCGCCGAACAGTACGACGGCATCGTGCTCCCCAGGATGGGCGGCAGACCGAAGGCGATCGTGCGTTGGGGGCTGCGCTACATCGGATACCCCTACGTCTGGGGAGGCGAGTGGGGCATCGACGATGGCCGCTCGGGCGGCCAGCCCGTCCCCGGGTTCGACTGCTCCGGCCTCGTCTGGTGGGCGATGCGAGCCAACGACGGGAGCGCGTGGAAGGTGCACCCGCCGCGCCCGTACGCAGGATGGCCGCTCCCACAGCGCACGTCGGCCGACATGTCGCGCATCGGGAAGCTCTCGTACAAACGCCTGCGGCCCGGCGACCTGATGTTCTACGACGGCGACGGCAACGGCACCGTGGATCACGTCGACGTGTACATCGGCAACGGATACGCCCTGGACTCGTCCAACACCCCCGGGGGCGTGACGATCATGTGGGTCGGGACCGGCTGGTACCGCGAGCACTTCGTGCACGGCCGGCGCATCCTCCCGACGCGCTGATCAACCGTTCGACGCCTCGACCGCTCGTTGGAGGATGCCGCGTTCCCGATCCGTGAGCGGACGGCTGCCCCCCTGGTCGGAGGCCCTGGGCACGATCACCGATCCGGCCTCGGCCGCCACGGTTCCATCGCGCTTGACGATCCGCTCCCGCGTGCGCACGCTCGATCGGCCGAACCCCTCCACCTCGCACCGGACCACCACGTCGCCGTCGCTCTGGGTGAGCTCCGAGCGGAAGTCGATCTCGACGTGGGCCAGCACGAAGTCCCAGGCCTCGCCGGGTCCGAACAGCTCCTCGACCAGGCGATCTCGGCATTCCTCGAGGTAGTTGAGGTAGACGGCGTTGTTCACGTGGCCGTAGTTGTCGATGTCTCGCCAGCGGATGTGCACCGTCACCTCGACCATGGCGCGTATCCTGCCACGCCGAGAACCGAGGCCGAGCATGTGAGAAGGCCCCGGGCGGGGGGCCCGGGGCCTTCTCTGTCGGAGAGAGGGGCTCCACCCCTATTTCGGTTCCCACCGGGGCGTGGTTCGGCCACGCTGCGTTGCGGTTGTGTGACGGAGAGCGGCCTCAGCGATCGCCGTCGGCGAGCCGTCGGTCGGCCTCCTCGTCGGCCTGCCGGCGGCTCGGCACCGACCCCGTGACCGCTGGGAGGAACACGTCACGCTCCAGCGCCAGCAGGTCGACGTCCTCGAGCGCCGTGACGGTCGCGGTCCTCGGCACGTCGCGCAGCAGCGCGATCTCGCCGAAGTAGTCTCCTGGGCCGAGTTCGGCGACCCGCACCCCGCCCTTCGTGACCTCGACCGTCCCGTCGCGCACCACGTAGACGCGGTCGCCGGCCTCCCCCTCCCTGATCACGATGCCGCCCGACGGCACTCGGAACGGGATCAGGTGCCAGGTGAGCTGCTCCTGCACGTGCTGGGGGAGCGGCGAGAAGATCGAGACCCGGCGGAGCAGGTCGAAATCCGGCCCAGGGCCGACGGTGACCTCATCGATCCGGCGGAGACGCGGCCACGCCCCGAGCGCCACGATCACCAGGATCGCGCCCGCCGCCATGAGAGCTCCGGCAGCGCCGAAGACCGAGACCAGCGTCGGAGCTGCCGCTGCCCCGAGGGCCAGGCCAATCATCTGCAGTGCCTCCTCCAGCCCGAAGACGCGAGCGAGCACCACATCGTCGGCCCGTCGCTGCAGCAGCGTTCGACTGGCCACCGCGAACAGCCCGATCGTCGCCCCGCACAGGCCCAGCACGGCGACCGCGATCGGCATGCTGGCCGCCGCCGAGAGCGCCGCGAGCGCGGCACCCGAGCCGAGCAGGGCGACCAGCACTGCCGGCGCCAATCGCCGCACCCCCACCAGACCGACGGCGCCGGCCGCACCCAGCAACAGACCCAGACCGAACCCTCCGGCCAGCACCCCCGCGCCGCCCTCGCCCGAGCCCAGCACGTCGATCGCGAGCAGCGCGAAGAAGACGTCGAGCATCCCGACCATCACGAATTGCACGCCCCCCACCCCCAGCAATGTGGCGACGTCGGGCTCGGCACGCGCCTGCCGGAGTCCGCCGAGGGCCTGCGACAGGAACGTGCTCACGTGCTCGGTCGGATGCGGCTCGTCCCGTCGGTCAGGGCGGACACCGAGCGCTGCGACCACGGAGAGCGCTGCGACGACGGACATCGCCAGGACGGCGCCGCCCGGTCCCCAACGAGCCATCAAGACCGCCCCAGCCAGCGGCCCGATCAGGGTGCCGATCCCGTCCATCGTGCTCGACGCCGCGTTGGCCGCCGTCAGCTCGCCCGGGGTCGTCGCGAGGCTCGGCAGGATCGCGTTGTGCGCGGGTCGCGTCAGCGTGATCACGCTTGCCGCCAGCACCGCTGCCGCGTACGCGACCGGTGCGGGCGCCTCGATGAGACAGACCCCCAACAGCAGGTTCGCGCAGGCCTGGAGCCCGTAGCCCAGGACGAGCGCCTTCGCCCGTGGGATGCGGTCGGCGAGCACCGACCCGATCGGCGCAGCGATCGCCGCCGGCACGAGCTGGAGCACCAGGACCGCACCCGCCTCACCCGCCCCACCCTGCTGGAAGGCGTAAACAGCGACGGCGACCCACACCGCGTACTCCTGAGTGTTGAAGAGCAGGAAGGCCACCAGGGCCCGACGGAGCGATCGGTTCCGGAGTGCGGTGCGCAGCACGCCGAACGAGGCGGCCGCTCGTTCCCTCACCTTCCCCGCCTCTCCGTCATCGGTGCGACCATCCTTGCGGCGCAGTCGAGAGCGGTCAAACCCCGACGGTGTCTGGAACACGAACGGGGCCCCCTCCGGGGCCCCGTTCGGTGGTTCGGTGGTTCGAGGGACTCAGAAGTCCATGTCACCGCCCGGCATGCCACCGGCGGGCATGGCCGGCGCCTTCTCGGGCTTCTCGGCGACGAGGGCCTCGGTCGTCAGGAACAAGGCGGCGATCGATGCAGCGTTCTGCAGCGCCGACCGCGTGACCTTGGTCGGATCGATCACGCCGAATGCCAGCATGTCGCCGTACTCGTCGGTCGCGGCGTTCAGCCCGTGACCCGGGTCGAGCGCCCGCACCTTCTCGACGATGACACCGCCCTCGAGACCGGCGTTGACCGCGATCTGCTTGATCGGCTCCTCGAGCGCACGCCGGACGATGTTGGCTCCCGTCGCCTCGTCACCCTCGAGGTCGACCTTGTCGAGCGCGGTCTGCGCGTTCAGCAACGCGACCCCGCCGCCGGGAACGATGCCCTCCTCGACCGCCGCTTTGGTCGACTGCACCGCGTCCTCGATGCGATGCTTCTTCTCCTTGAGCTCGACCTCGGTGGCTGCCCCGACCTTGATGACCGCGACGCCGCCGGAGAGCTTGGCCAGCCGCTCCTGCAGCTTCTCTCGGTCGTAGTCGGAGTCGGTCTTCTCGATCTCACCCTTGATCTGGTTGATGCGGCCCTGCACGTCCTCGTCCTTGCCCGCACCCTCGATGATCGTGGTCTCGTCCTTCGTCACGATGACCTTCCGGGCGGTGCCGAGCAGGTCGAGCGTCGCGTTCTCGAGCTTCAGGCCGACCTCCTCGGAGATCACCGTGCCGCCCGTGAGCACCGCGATGTCCTGCAGCATGGCCTTGCGGCGGTCGCCGAAGCCGGGCGCCTTGACGGCGGCGCTGCGGAACGTGCCGCGGATCTTGTTGACCACGAGGGTGGCGAGGGCCTCGCCCTCGACGTCCTCGGCCAGCACGAGGACCGGCTTCCCGGCCTGCATGACCTTCTCGAGCACCGGAAGCAGGTCCTTGACAGCCGAGATCTTCGAGTTGGCGATCAGGACGTACGGCTCCTCGAGCACGGCCTCCATGCGCTCGGAGTCAGTGACGAAGTAGGGCGAGATGTAGCCCTTGTCGAACCGCATGCCCTCGACGAAGTCAAGCTCCATGCCGAACGTGTTCGACTCTTCGACGGTGATGACGCCGTCCTTGCCGACCTTGTCGACGGCCTCGGCGATCGTCTCGCCGATCTGCGGGTCGGCTGCCGAGATCGCGCCGACGTTGGCGATCTGCGCCTTGTCGTCGACCTCCTTGGACTGGTTCTTGATCGCCTCGACGGCGAGCTCGGTCGCGCGCTCGATGCCGCGCTTCAGGCTCATCGGGTTGGCGCCGGCGGCGACGTTGCGCAGCCCCTCCTTCACGATCGCCTGGGCGAGCACCGTTGCCGTCGTCGTGCCGTCCCCGGCCACGTCGTCGGTCTTCTTGGCGACTTCCTTGACCAGCTCGGCGCCGATCTTCTCCTCGGCGTCGTCGAGCTCGATCTCCTTGGCGATCGAGACGCCGTCGTTCGTGATCGTGGGAGCACCCCACTTCTTCTCGAGGACCACGTTGCGGCCCTTCGGACCGAGCGTGATCTTCACGGCGTTCGCGAGCTGGTCCATGCCCCGCTCGAGCGAGCGCCGCGCCTCCTCGTCGAAAGAGATGATCTTCGCGGCCATCCCTTCTCCTTTCCTGCCTCGTGGCGGTCGGTGTGCGGCTTCTCAGCCTGGGTTCTCGACTGCTAGCACTCGGACGTGCCGAGTGCTAACGATTGTAGCGGGAAACCTGGTGCCGGTGACAAACCCGCCTGCCGATCGGACCGAAGCTCCTCGTCGCGTCCGGGTCCCCACCACCGGCGGAAGGTACGCTCGCCGTCCCGACGGGAAGGAACGCGATTGGCCACCACCGATTGGCGACAACGGCTGAGGGCTCCCATGCTGGGAGAGATCGACTGGAGCTCCGAAGCGCCCGACCGACTCGCCGTGGTCTCGACCGAGAGCGGCACCTGGCACGCGTGGTCGTGGGATCTGCGGACGGGAACGCGGCACCAGGTGTCGACCGCGGGCCTCGGTGCGGAGGAGGCGCACATCACCCCCGACGGAGCCGGCGTCGTGTGGTGGCTCGACCCTCAGGGCGACGAACGCGGTCGGTGGATGGTCACTCCGTTCGATGGAGGCGAGCCGCGATCGTTGTTCCCCGGGCTCCCGGACATGTGGATGTCCGGCATCTCGCTCGTGGGAGGATCGGTGGCCGCCGGGTTCTCGGACGACACCGGGTACCTGGTGGTGGTGCAGCACGGATCGGAGCCGGCACGTGAGATCTATCGGCACGAGCAACCTGCCGGGGTCGGTCGCGATTGGCCGCAGGGTCCGGGAGGCTTGTCCGCCGATGCGTCCCTGGTCGCGATGTGGCACGCCGAGGATTCAGACATCGAGAACCCTGCCGTGCGCGTGCTCGACGCCCGAACGGGCGACACGCTCGGCGACATCGCCGACGACGGCATGGCGGTCGTGGCCGCGGGCTGGGCGCCGTCCCCGGGCGACGAACGGCTGGTGGTGCATCGGGAACTCGGCGGGTTCAGCCGGCCATGGATGTGGTCGCCTCGGGCGGGCACGGTCGACCAGATCGCGGTCGACGCGCCCGGCACGCTGACGCTCGCCGACTGGTACCCGGATGGAACGGCCGTCTTGCTGCATCAGGACCACGAGGCGATCAACGGACTGATCCGGGTCGACCTCGAACAGGCCGTCGCCACCACGGTGGTCGAGCCCGGCGGCACGATCGGTCAGGCGACGGTGCGCCCCGACGACAGGGTCTGGTTCCGGCACGAAGACGGGATGCACGCTCCCACGTGGCGCGACGCCGAGACCGGGGAACAGGTGCTGCCCCTGGGCGACCCACCTCCGGGAGGCCGCCTCTGGGAAGCCCTGTGGTTCGAGGACCCCGCCGGGCGGCACATCCAGGGGTGGTTCATGCGGCCCGACGGACACCCCCCGTACCCGACGGTGGTCTCCGTGCACGGCGGCCCCAACTACCACAACACCGATGCCTTCGAACCGCGTCGCCAGGCGTTCGCCGACGAGGGCTTCGCGGTGCTGTTGGTGAACTACCGTGGATCGACCGGGTACGGACGAGAGTTCCGGCAGGCCATCTACGGCGATGTCGGATTCCCGGAGTCCGAAGATATCAACGCCGGTCTCGACCACGCGATCTCGCTCGGCCTCGCCGACCCAACGAGGGTGTTCCTCGAGGGATGGTCATGGGGGGGATACCTCGCGACCCTGAACGCCGGCCTGCATCCCGACCGATGGCGAGGGGTGATCGCAGGCATCCCGGTCGGGGATTCGGTCGCCGCCCACTACGAGAGCGCGCCGGCGTTGCAGGCGTGGGACGTCGCGGTGATGGGTGGGACGCCGATGGACGTGCCGGAGCTGTTCCACGAGCGCAACCCCATGACGTACGTGGACGCCGTTCGGGCGCCGATGCTGCTGATCGCCGGCGAGCACGACAGCCGGTGCCCGCTCGGGCAGATCATGACGTACGCGCACGCGCTGCGGGTGCGCGGCCGGGAGGTCGACGTCCACCTCTACCCGGGTGGGCACCATGCCAACGACACCGACGAGCAGATCCGCCACATCGAGCTGATGCTCGAGTTCATGCATCGTCATCTGTGACGGCAGGACGTTCCGGCTTCCGCAGCAGTTGCGAGATCTCCGCTGAGAGCAGGAAGAGCCACATCGCGGCATAGAGGAACGCCAGCAGCCCGAAGATGGCTCCGATCGTGCCGTACAGGGCCGTGCTGCGGGTCACGACCCCCGCGACGTAGGCCGCCCCGAATCGCTCGAGCGCGAGGAACCCGACGGTGAACGCGAGCGCTCCCGGCAGATGCTCCCGCAGCCGGGGACCCGGAGCCGGCGTCAGCAACCGATAGACCACCGCCCAGATCGTGGCGCCTACGATCGCGAGGCCGGTGAGGGCTCCGACCTCGGTCAGCACACCGATCGCTCCGGTCACTCGCAGCCCGGTCACCCAAGCGACGACGGCGGCGAATCCGACGAGCAGCATCACCACCGGGATACCCAACAGGGCACCGCTCACGCGCCCAACGACGAGCCCCGTCCTCCGACTCGCGAACACGACCCCGAGGGCGTGACGAACGCGAGCCACGAACCCCGACGCGGCGTAGACGATGCCGAGCAGACCGATGACGCCGGTGCCGATCTGCGACGCGGTCGCCAGCTCGAGCTGGGTCGAGACCACGTCATCGAAGCCCGGGAGGAGGTCACCCACGGCATCGACCAGGTCCTGCTGGACGCTCTCGGCCTGCTGCTGGAAGACGATGCCGACGACCGAGATCAGCAGGAGCAAGAGCGGGGGCAGCGACAGGAATGCGCCGTAGGTCAGCGAGCCGGCCTCGACGCCCAGCTGGTCCTGTTGCACCCGATCCGCCAGCGCGAGGGTGGTGCGGACGAGCCCAGCGAATCGTGTGTCGCGAGCCGCCGCGCTGTCGGCTCGCGCACGCACGCGCTCCGCGAACGAACCGCGCTCAGTCGTCGAGACCCCAACTCACGACCCGGTCGACGCGCACCTCGACGATCACCGACGTGCCCTCTTCGATCGGCGCCTCGGACTCGTACTGCGGGAACTTCTCGTAGAGCAGGGTGCGGTCGCGCTCGAACTCGAACCCTCGATGGAGCACGTACGCGTCCCCGTGAACGATCACCTGCTGCAGCCGCGACCAGTCCTCGTGGTACTCGTCGAACGACAGCGCGACGTTCGGATCCGCCTCGATGTTCCGCACCTTCTGAGTGTCGGCCTCGGTCGCGAAGATGAGGCGGTCCAGATCGAGGACGGTCGAGACCGGTACCACGTGGGGCCGGCCGTCGGGGTATGTGGTCGCGAGCGCGCACCGCCGAGCATCGGCGACGAACGCCGCCTCTCGCCCGGTGAAGACCTGCCCCTCGATCGACATCGTCCCGTGAACGATCATCCCTCGCCGGAGGAAGCCTGTTCTCGGATCTGCTCGACGATCTCGGCGTTCGCGAGCGTCGTGACGTCGCCGAGCGTGTTGCCGCGCGCGACGTCTCGCAACAGGCGTCGCATGATCTTGCCCGATCGCGTCTTGGGGAGATCGGGCGTGAAGATGATCTCGTCCGGCTTGGCGATCGGTCCGATCACCTTCGACACGTGGTCACGCAGCTGAGCGAGCATGGCTGCGTCGCCCTCGTACCCCGCCTTCAGCGTGACGAACGCGACGATGCCCTCGCCCTTGATGTCGTGGGGCTTCGAGACCACCGCCGCCTCCGCCACCTTGTCGTCGTCGACCAGAGCGGATTCGATCTCGAACGTCGAGAGCCTGTGTCCGGCGACGTTCATCACGTCGTCGATCCTGCCCAGCAGCCAGAAGTAGCCCTCCTCGTCCCGGCGGGCACCGTCGCCGGCCACGTAGAGGTCGGGCCCGTACTGGGAGAAGTAGGTCTGCACGTACCGGTCCGGATCACCCCAGATCGTGCGCGCGATCGCCGGCCACGGGTGGCGCAGCACGAGATACCCGCCTCCACCGAGGCCGACGCTGTTCCCCTCCCCGTCGACGACGTCGGCATCGACACCCGGGAACGGGAAGGTCGCCGACCCCGGCTTGAGCTTCGTGATGCCCGGCAGCGGCGTGATGAGGATCGCCCCCGTCTCGGTCTGCCACCAGGTGTCGACGACGGGGCATCGCTCGGTTCCGATCACCTTCCAGTACCAGACCCATGCCTCCGGGTTGATCGGCTCTCCCACCGATCCCAGCAGGCGAAGCGAGGAGAGATCGTGCTTCGCCGGATGCTCGGTGCCCCACCGCATGAACGCCCGGATCGCCGTCGGAGCCGTGTAGAGGATCGTGACTCCGTAGCGTTCGACGATGTCCCACCAGCGGTCCTTGTCCGGCCAGTCGGGGGCGCCCTCGTACATGATGCCCGTGGTGTGGTTCGCCAGCGGGCCGTAGACGATGTAGGAGTGCCCGGTGACCCATCCGCAGTCGGCGGCGCACCAGAAGACGTCGTCCTCGTGGATGTCGAAGATCATGCGATGCGTGGCGGCGACCTGGGTCATGTAGCCGCCGGTGGTGTGGGCGATGCCCTTGGGCTTGCCGGTCGTTCCGCTCGTGTACAGCAGGTAGAGCAGATCTTCGGCGTCCATCGGCTGGGGCTCGCACTCGGTGGGCTGGCTCGCGACCAGCTCGTGGTACCAGAGGTCCCGGCCTTCGGTGAATGAGTGATCGTTGCCGCACCGACGCACGGTGATGACGTGCTCGATCGACGGGCATGCTCGCAGCGCCTCGTCGGCGTTGTCCTTGAGCGGCACGATCGTCCCGCGCCGCCATGCGCCATCGGCGGTGATCAGGACCTTGGCCTCGGCGTCGTTGATCCGATCGCGCAGCGACTCCGCGCTGAACCCGCCGAAGACGACTGAATGGGGGGCACCGATCCGTGCGCACGCGAGCATGGCGATCGGCAGCTCGGGCACCATGCCCAGGTAGATGTTCACGCGGTCGCCCTTGCCGACCCCCAGCGATCGCAGGCCGTTGGCGAGCCGGGACACGTCGTCGAGCAGCTCCGCGTACGTGATCGTCCGCGTGTCGCCCGGTTCCCCCTCCCAGTGGTAAGCGACCTTGTCGCCGCCGCCGGCCTCGACATGCCGGTCGAGGCAGTTGTACGACGCGTTCAGCAGGCCACCTGCGAACCACGTGACCCAGGGCGGGGTCCAGTTCATCACCGTGTCCCAGCGCTTGAACCACGTCAGCCGATCCGCCTGCTCCGCCCAGAACGCCTCGTGATCGGCGTTCGCCCGCTCGTAGATCGATTCCTCGGAGACGATCGCGCGCTCGGCGAACGCCGGCGGGGGCTCAAACACGCGCAGCTCCGACAACAGCGCCTCGATGTTCTGCTGGGTGTCGCTCATCGGTCCTCCAGGTGCGCGGAGCCACCATCGGCGGCGAGCCAGCATCGTACGCGCCTGGCCCGACCCGTGCGACCGCGTGTTCGGAGCCCCGAACGATCGGCCCCCGGCGAAGGCGGATGTGCTTGCACAGAGCGGTTCCCGGGGTAACCATCGGGCGCGAGGCACGCACGGTGCGCCTCGGCGAAAGGAGGCAGGCGATGGCCGACGAAGGCTATTGCATGAAGTGCCGGGCCAAGCGGGAGTTCGACGGTCAGGTCGTGACACTGAAGAACGGCCGTCCGGCCGCCCAAGGCACGTGCCCCGTCTGTGGCACGAAGCTCACCAAGATCCTCGGCATGGACGCGGCGAAGGCCCGCGGCTGGACCGCCTGACGCGCCCTCCGGGCCGGGTCAGTTCAGGCGAGTCAACAGCTGTTCCGGCGCGATCAGCGTCGGGCCCGAGGTGACGCCCTGGTGGCGGGCCGCGAGGTCCGCCACCGTCGTCTCCTCGAAGACCTGCTGCACGGCGCGAGCCACGTCGGCCCAGAACCCCTGCAGCCCACATCGAGAGTCCTGGAAGCACGTGTGGTCGCTCGGCTCGAGACAGAACATCGGGAAGATCTGCCCCTCGATCGCGTCGGCGATCTCGGCGACGGTGATCCGGTCGGGATCTCGCGACAATCGACAGCCGCCGCCCGCGCCTCGGAAGCTCTCGACCAGGCCCGCCTTCGAGAGCGCACCGAGTTGCTGTTCGAGGAACCGCACCGGGATGTGCTGACGCTCGGCGATCGCGCGGGCGGGTACGAGCACCCCCTCGTCACGCCGCTGCGCGAGTTCGATCATCGCGCGCATCGCGTACTCGAGCTTCTGCGAAACCTTCAGCACGGCGCGACCTCCTGCAGGGAAGCGTAGGAGGCCCCCGGAGGGCCGTCAACGAGCGCAGCCGGTGGTCGCGGACGGGATTCCCGTTTCCGGGTATCAACACGGCCCGATCGCGTCCGATAGGCACCGCAAGGGGCCAGACGCCCCGCGAGGAGGAAACGAGCGCCCATGCGCCGAGTCCTGGTGATCGACGACGAGGCAGACGTTCGGCTGCTCTACCGAGTGAACCTCCGTCACGCGGGCTTCGAGGTGCTGGAGGCCGACGACGGCGACCGCGGGATCGAAGCGGCGTTGGCGCAACCGCCGGATGCCGTCGTCCTCGACCTCATGATGCCTCGGACCGACGGGTTCGAGGTGCTGCGAGCGCTTCGCTCCGACCCCGTGGCGCGCGACATCCCGGTGATCGTGCTCACAGCCGACGTCCGCACCGACGACCACCGACGCTGCTACGAGCTCGGAGCCGACGACGTCATCACGAAGCCGTTCGCGCCCGAGGCCCTGATCCAAGGCATCAGCAGGGTGTTGGGGGCCACGTACGAGGATCGCGTCGCTCGCCGCCGGGACGCGGTCGCGGCCGGCGACACGCCGTTTCGTTGAGGCGCTTCAGCCGACCGGATTGGCCTCGGCGTAGTCGGTCCCGAGCAGCACCACCAGTTCCGCCTTCGGCGCGACGCTGGAATCGAGCGCGGCGCTCAACGGCTTGACGTCGGCCTCGACGCCCTTGAGGAACCGGTCGGCCAGGTTCTGAGCGTCGACCTCGGCTTGATCGGCGTCGGCGCCGGTGCGGAAGTACACGGTGGTGGTCTCGACCGGCTTCTGAGCCGCGTCGGCCGCGGGCAGAGCGGCAACATATCCCTTGCCCACCAGCAGTTCTTCCACCTGAGCCGCGAGCCCGACCTCGCTCGTGCCGTTCAGCACCTGGATCATGACGCCAGCGACCTGGGGTTCGACCTCGGGCGGAGCGCTCTCGCTCGCCGAGGGGGTCGCCGAACCGCTCGGCTCAGGCTCCACGGACTGCGTCGGCGAGGCGCTGCTCGTGTCACCGGCCAACACCGCGCCGTCGTCGCCGAAGCCGTTCAGCAACACGGCGATACCGGCCACGACGAGCGCGACGATCACGGCGAGTCGAGCCGGGCTCAGGTTCACGCGGGCCATCCTACTCCAGCCGCCGCACCGCGCAGGGACTACAGGCGGACGCCGAGCTGTCCCGCGATCCGCCGTCTGCGACGCTCGTCCCGCACGCGGAGCAGCCTGCGCACGAGCATCGGATCGTAGGCGAGAGCCTCCGGCCGCTCGAGCACACGGGTGAGCAACTGGTGGTAGCGCGCTGCCGAGAAGCCGAAGGTCTGCCGGATCGCTCGCTCCTTCGGTATCTCGAGCTTCCAGCATTCACGCTCGAAGTCGAGCAAGCGCCGAGACCGTTCGTCGAGCCGGGCGAGCGTGCGGGGGGAGCCGTCCATCGGATGAGCGTATCCGCGGGTTCGGACGGTTCAAGCATCTCGACCTGGGTTGACGGTCGGCTTGCGGGGTACAGCCGACGTCGGGAACGGCCGACATCATCACCAGGAGGCCTCGCCGTCGTGGCCGGAACGCGTGCCACGGCGCGAGGATGGTCAGGTCGGAGGAGGCGAGGGTCAGGTGGCGGAACGGGCGCCATCCGGAGAGGTCCGAACCGGGGGGCGGATGGTCGGAGCCGATCGGTTCCGATCGGCCGCGCAGCTCAGCATGCTGCACAGCCTCGCCGCGAAGCTGAACGCGCTCGGAAGCGTCGAGGCGATCGGGGAGGCGATCACCGCGGAGCTCCGCACGATCGTGGAGTACCACAACTGCCGCGTGTACCTCCTTCAGCCCGATGGCCGCACGTTGCTGCCGATCGCGTTCCGAGGGCAGTACTTCTCCGAATACGAGGAGGAAACGCTCGAGGAGCTCGTCACCCAGGTGGGCGAGGGCATGACCGGATGGGTCGCCGCGACCGGGCGATCGCTGCTGACCCCGAACGCCCAGGAGGTCGAGTTCGCCGTCCAGATCGAGGGCACCGACGACATCGTGGAATCGATGCTGCTCGTCCCGACGAAGATCGGGGATCGAGTCAACGGCGTCATCGTGCTCTCGAGCATCGGGTACGGAACGTTCGACGAACAGGATCTGCAGGTGGTGGAGGTGCTCGCGCCGCATGCGGCGGCGGCGTTCGACAACGCCACCCTGTTGGCGGGCGAGCGTGACGCCGCCCGCACGTCGGCCGCACTGCTCGAGCTCTCGCAACGGTTGGTCGGGCGCCAGACCGTCGGCGACATCTTCCAGGAGTCGATCGAGACGATCCCGTCGCTCGTGCCCTGCGCCGCGGTCGCCGCGTACGTTCGCGACGAGGCGACCGGGGCCCTGCGCGTGGCCAGGCTGCACGCCGTGGAGCAGGGCTTCACGCGCCCCCGGGCCGAGATCGGCGACGTGCCGCCCGAGATAGCCGCAACGTTCCTGTCCGACGACCTCCAGCCCTTCGCGATCGGCGTCGAGGCCGTCGAGCAGGTCCCCCGGCACCTCTGGATCTCGCGCGAAGCGAGATCGGTACTGGTTGCGCCGTTGCGCTGGGGCCCCGACGGATCCGGGGCCGTCGTGATGGTCTCCCAACGCGCCGACGACCGCTTCGACGACCGCACGGTGGCGCTCGCAAACGGCATCGCGAACATCGCCTCGCTGGCGCTCGGGAACGCCCGGCGGCTCTCCGAGCTCGAACGCTTCCACGAGATGGTGGCGAGCCTCGATGCCGTCTTCTGGGAGGCCGATGCGACGTCGATGGCCTTCACGTTCCTCGGGGGACGGGTCGAGGACATGCTGGGCGTCGGCGCGTCGCGGTGGCCCGACGAGGGCCGTGCTTGGGGAAGCCACGTCGCCGCGGAGGATCGAGCGGCGACCCTCGACGCCTGCCTCGCGGCGATCGAGAGCGGCGAGGACCGATCCCTCGACTACCGGATCGAGCGGCCAGACGGCCGTGGCATGTGGGTGCGAGATGCCGTGCACGTCGTCCGCGGCGCCCAGGGACCCCGGGAGCTCCGCGGGGTCATGATCGACATCACCGAGCGCAAACGCGCCGAGCAGGCCCTGCGGAAGAGCGAACGGCAGTACTCGGAGGCCTTCCGCCGCGAGCGGGAGGCAACCCAACGGCTCCGCAACCTCGACGAGATGAAGAACACCTTTCTCGAGGCCGTCTCACACGATCTGCGGACACCCCTGACGTCGATCCTCGGATCGGCGCTGACGCTCGAGGCCACGAAGCTCGAGCTCCCGTCCGAGGACGCCCTCGACCTCGTCGGCCGTATCGCTGCGAACGCCAGGAAGCTGGAGCGCCTCCTGGGCGACCTGCTCGACCTCGATCGTCTGCAGCGCGGGATCGTAGCGCCACAACGGCGGCCGACCGATCTGGCGGCGTTGGTCGCCCGCGCCGTCGACGAACGCGTCGACCCGCACGGCCACGACATCGTGACCGAGGTCCCCCCAGGTTCGTTCCTGCTCGATGCCGCCAAGGTCGAACGCATCGTGGAGAACCTGCTGTCCAACGCGCTGCGTCACACCCCGCCGGGAACGCAGGTGTGGATCCGGACGGCCCCCGCGGACGGCGGTGTGTCGATCGTCGTCGAGGATGCGGGCCCCGGGGTTCCCGAGGAGCTCCACGATGCGGTCTTCGAGCCGTTCCGGCAGGCGCCGGGCTCGTCGTCGGAACACTCCCCCGGCGTCGGGATCGGGCTGTCGCTGGTGCGCAAGTTCGCGGAGCTGCACGGAGGGAAGGCCTGGCTGACGCGCAGGGAGGGTGGAGGGGCTTCGTTCAGGGTCTTCCTGTCGGAGGGCTGAGCTCCCGACGTCCGAGGCGCCGGGCGGCGGGGGGTACGGCCGCCGCCCGGCGCGCGCGCTGCTCGAGCTCCCAGGGGGAGGGTCGCGCCGGGCAGCGCCGGCCAGAGCCTCAGATGAACAGGGTCACCGCGTCCTGCGCCTCGAGCAAGGCGGTCGTGGCGCCCGCCGGCTCCTCGAGCCCGTCGATCAGGTCGTCGGTCGTGAGGCCGAGCAGATCCATCGTCATCTGGCACGGGACCAGATGCACCCCGAGGTCGCGCGCCACCTCGAGGAGCTCGGCAGGCGACGCGACGTGATGCTCCTCGGCGAGCTTCTTCATCATCGCGGGGCCCATGCCGACGAAGTTCATCTTCCCGAGCTTGAGATGCTCGGTGCCGCCACGGTTCATCATCGACATCATCTTCTGCATCCAGTTCTCACCGGTGACGTGGACGTCGTTGCGCACCAGCGGGAACAGGCCCCAGAACGTGAAGAAGATCGTGGTCTCCATGCCCATCGCTGCGCCGGTCGTCCCGAGGATGAACGTGGGCCAGATCTTGTCCAGGTCGCCCGACCAGGCCATGATCACCAGCTTGTCGTGTGGCACGTGCTCGGGGCGCGCCGGAGCCGGAGCCGGCGCGTCGAGCGTCGCTTCCGCGGTCGTCATCGGGATCATCCCCTCCTGTCCGTAGCCCGGTTCATCGGTCTCAGCCGGTCTTCCTGATGACGAACCGGTACACACCCGCCTCCTCGGTCTGTTCCACGAGCTCGTGACCCGTCGACGTGCACCAGGCCCGGAAATCCGGCACCGACCCCGGATCGGTGGCGAGCGACTCGATCAGCTCTCCGGGCTGCAACGCACGGATCGCCTGCGCGGTCTTCGCGATCGGCATCGGGCAGGACAGCCCCCTCAGATCCAGCGTCGTCGTGATCGTCTCGCTCATCGGATTCACTCCTTCGGTGTGGGCCGGGCCGACGGCTTGGAGAACGGTGCGTTCTCCGGGATGCGGCCCTGCGGCACGGTCTCCCAGTACATGCGGTTGAACAGCCACTTCGCCATGTGCCACGCGCGGTTGGGCTTCGGCGGCTGAGGGGGGTGGTCGTAGTCGAACCGGAGGGAGGTCGCCCTCCCGTCCCCGGTCTCGAGGAAGCACATCACACGCCCGCCGTAGTTCTCCTTGGGGGCGGTGCCGCGCACGAGAGACGCGATGCGGCTCGCGATCACGGGAGCCTCGAAATGAGCCGTCGAGCCGGACTTCGAGATCGGGAGGTCCGTCGCGTCGCCGAGCGCGAAGATGCGATCGTGGTCCATGGCGTTCAACGTGTGCCTATCGGTCGGGACCCACCCGCCGGGGTCACCGAGCCCCGAGTCGATCACGACCTGTGCTCCCTTGTGGGGAGGCACCAGGACCAGCAGGTCGTACTCCGCCTTCTCTCCCTCGAGCGACTCGACCACCGCGGCGGTGGGGTCGACGGCCTCGACGTTGAAGAAGGTCGTGAGGCCGATGCCGCGCTGTTCCATGTACGGCTGGATCAGCGTGGACGCGCTCTCGATCGTGAAGGCTCGGTTCAGCGGCGAGAGCAGCTCGATCTCGCTCCGGTCACGGACACCCTTGCGGCGAAGGTACTCTTCGACCAGGAAGGCGAACTCGACGGGGGCGGGGGGACACTTGTAGGGGATGCCAGCCACGCCCACCTTCAGCTTCCCGCCCGCGAACCGGCGAAGCTCCTGGGCCAGCCGCTCGGCCCCGTCGAGCGAGTAGAACTCGAACGCCCCCTCGCTGAGCCCCGGGATCTGGTCCGGAACGAGCCGGGCCCCTGTGGCGATCACGAGGTAGTCCCACTCCAGGCTGCCGCCACGCTCCAGCTGCACGGTGCCCGCATCGGGATGGATGCGAACCGCCTTCTCGATCGCGAGGTCGACGCCGGGACGGAGCAGACTGCGCTCCTCGCGAGAGAGCCAATGGCCCTTCGCCTCGCCCAGCGCGACGTACAGGTATCCCGGTTGGTAGTCGTGCATCCCCGTGGGATCCACCACCATGACCTGTGCGTCACGGCCGAGCTCCCTGTCGAGGAGATTGGCCGTCAGGGTGCCGCCGACCCCTCCGCCCAGCACCACGACGCGCGCTGGCATCGCCGGTCACCTCACCTTTCGGATCACGAACCGCGAGTACCCGTCGTCGGCAACGACCTCGACCAGCTCGTGCTGGGCCTTGGCCACCCATGCGGGGATGTCCGTCTTGGATCCCTCGTCGCTCGAGAGCACCTCGATCACGTCGCCGACCGAGCCTTCGCGGATCGCCCCGATCAGGGACATCAAGGGACCGGGGCACGGCATGCCTCGCGCGTCGATGCTCCGAGTGATCTCCGTCGTCGTCATGGCAACTCGCCTCCTCAGATGAACGTGATCGGGCCGTCGGCTTCCATGAAGAAGCTGGCGACCCCCCAGATGCCGTCGACCAGCGGGTCGAGGTCGTCGGTCGTGAGGTGGAACATCTCCA
This sequence comes from Actinomycetota bacterium, assembly GCA_035550775.1. Lineage (GTDB taxonomy): Bacteria > Actinomycetota > UBA4738 > UBA4738 > HRBIN12 > JAOUEA01. The sequence continues at coordinate 25,963 of DASZOO010000032.1, forward strand.
TCGAGTCCGCGCACGCGTAGATCCTGACCTCGCCGAGGTCCTTGGCCTGGCCGAGGAGCTCGCTCCAGTGCGTCTTGCCCTGGTCGGCCATCGCGCGCGCGCCGTCCGGCCCTGCTTCCGGAGCGACACCGTGGTCCTTGAGGATGCGATCGGCGCGGAACGCGTCGAGCGCCCAATACTGCAGGAACACATCGACCGGCCGGCCCATCGCGGCCGCGCCGACGGCGAGGACCGCCGCTGCCTGCAGCTTGTCGTCCGTGCCGGAGAACAGAACCAGGGAGAGTCGGTCGTCGATACCCATCTCGTACCCCTTCCGTCCGGATCCCTGGATCGTCGCCTCGAGCATCCCGCCGGACCCGGGGGGAGGGTGGGGGCGACAGACCCGCCCAGACAGGGACGATTGGTTCCGCCATCCGCCGACGAGCACGCGTCGCGATCCGCCGTCGCTACGATGCCCCGGTGCTCGACCTGTGGATCCGATCCTCGAGCGTGCTCGACGGTTCCGGGGCTCCGGCGGCTCCTGCGTCGGTCGGCGTGCGAGACGGTCGCATCGCGATGGTCGATCGCCGCAGGGAACCGGTCGATCCGCCCGCCGCGGTCACGATGGACGGAGCAGGGCTGACGCTCGCTCCGGGGTTCATCGACGTGCACAACCACTCGGATCTCGGCCCGCTGGTCGATCCATCGATGCCCTCGACCGTCCGGCAAGGCGTGACCACGATCGTCGTCGGGAACTGCGGCATGTCGCCGTTCCCGGCCTCCTCGGCTGCCGAGCTCGCGTCGTGGGCAGGTGGATCGGATCCAGGCCGGTCGAGCGACGAGCTCACGTTCGAATCGTTCGGCCAGTTCCTCGATCGGATCGGGGCCGCGAGGCCCGCGGTCCACGTCGCGGCGTTGTTCGGTCACGGGTCCGCGAGGGAGCTCACGATGGGGTCCGAGCGGCGCTCGCCCGACGCTGCCGAGCTCGAGGCCATGCGCGGGCTCGTGGCACGGGCGATGGACGACGGGGCTCTGGGCATGTCGACCGGTCTGATCTACGCGCCCGGGATGTACGCGTCGACCGACGAGATCGTCGCACTGGCGGAGGTGGTGGGTCGCGCCGGCGGCACGTACGCCTCGCACGTGCGTGGTGAGGGGGCCCACCTGTTCCGGGCCGTCGACGAGGCGGTCGAGGTCGGGGAACGAGCCGACGTGCCCGTGCACGTCAGCCACCTCAAGTGCGAGTCCTCCCACGTGTGGGGACGAGCGGACGAGCTCCTGGCGCGGGTGCACGAGGCGGGGGCGACGGGCGATCAGTACCCCTACGCCGCGTGGTCCTCGGTGCTGCGGTCGCTGCTCCCGGCGTGGGCGCCGGTGAGCGAACTGCCCCGCCTGCTGGCCGACCCCGACACGCGTCGGCGACTCGTCCGATCGATCGAACACGGCGAAGGCGACGATTTCCAGTCATCGGTGGACGGCGTGGGATGGGATCGCATCGTGATCGAGGGATCGACGGAGGGCTCGAGCAACGGGCTCGACATCGAGACGATCGCCGAACGGCGAGGCGTCGAGCCGGTCGACGCGTGTGTCGAGCTGCTGGTCGCCGACCCGGAGACCACGTGCATCGGTCACGCGATGCACGACGACGACGTCCGAACGATCCTGGCCGATCCGGAGATCATGGTCGCCTCGGACGCGGTCTCGACCTCCCCCGCAGGACCGATGGGCCAGACGTCCGTGCACCCCCGAACCTACGGCACGTTCCCCCGGGTGCTCGGCCCGTTCGTACGGGAAGGCGTGCTCTCGCTGGAGGCGGCGGTCAGGACCATGACCTCGCTCCCGGCCGAACGGTTCGGCCTCGATGGCCGTGGACGCATCGCGGAGGGCGCCTGGGCCGATCTCGTCCTGTTCGATCCCGAGACGATCACCGATCGCGCGACGTTCGCGCAGCCGCACGCGTACCCCGAAGGCATCGAGGCGGTGATCATCGAGGGCACGATCGCGTGGCGCGCGGGGAGTGACGCCATCGAGCACGCCGGCCACGTGATCAGACGAGACGATCGATAGGCTCCGTCGCGGCGTTCACGGGACCCAGTGCTCAGTGCACCGGACACGCCCCCCACAGGCCCGCCGACCCGCTCCGAGCCAGCCGCTGCGCCGCCGCCAACCGCTCCACGTACCGCACGTTCGGGGGGAACGTCGCCGTCACGGCGTACCCCTCGCGCACGATCCGTTCGTTGAACAGCTCATCCTCGATCCAGACGTAGGCCAGGGTGCGATCGAACCGATCGGTCCTGTCGACGTCGAACTCCAGCTCCACTCGACGGCCGCCGAGCATCTCGGCCGTGAACCGAGAGGACCGAGCACCGTAGCACTCCTCGTCGGTGTAGGGCCCTTCGCGCTCAGGCGTGTCGATGCCGATCAGTCGGACCGGGGTCACCTCGCCGTCGAGGTCCACGCGGATCGTGTCGCCGTCCACCACCTCGACGACGTGGACCGCGACCCGCCCGGAATGCCCACCGGCCGCGGGGGCATCGGGTCGGCCCGTGCATGCCGCCGACGCGGTCGCGACGGCGACGAGGAGGAGCGCGATCGAACGTGCGCGGCCCGGCGCGGTCACGTTCGGAACGCTACCGTAGGCTCGTGGACGCGGAGCGATCGCGGACGTCGGCCCTCACACCGCTCGAGCTCGGATTCGATCCCGGCGACGTCGGGTTCGTCGCGGACCCCTACCCGGTCTACGAGCGGTTGCGTGCGCAGGCCCCGATCATCTACGACGAGGCCACCGACCATTGGCTGGTGACCCGCTACGACGACGTCAACGCGCTGCTGCGCGATCGCCGGTTCGGCCGTACGTACCTGCACGTGGCGACGCACGAGGAGATGGGACGCCCAGCGCCCCCGCCGGCCCTCGACCCGTTCTGGCACCTGATCAACCACGGCATCCTCGACATGGAACCTCCCGATCACACGCGCGTTCGCCGGCTGGCGTCCAAGGCGTTCACCCCGCGCATGGTGGAATCGATGCGCCGACCGGTACAGCGATTGACCGACGAGCTCGTCGATGCCGTCGAGGGAACGGGCGAGTTCGACCTGCTGTCGGCGATCGCGGAACCGCTGCCCGTCGCGGTGATCGCAGAGCTGCTCGGCGTGCCGAGCGCAGACCGGCACCTGCTGCGTCCGTGGTCGGCAGACATCTGCCGCATGTACGAGTTGCACCCGACCGAGGACGACATGCGGATCGCGTCGCGGGCGAGCACCGAGTTCTCCGACTACCTCCGCGCGCTGTCTCGGTCACGTCGCGACGCGCCAGCCGGCGATCTGATCAGCGAGCTGGCCCTCGTGGTGGACGAGGGCGAGCGCCTCACCGAGGACGAGCTGATCGGCACGTGCGTGCTCCTGTTGAACGCCGGCCACGAAGCCACGGTGAACGTCACCGGGAACGGATGGTGGGCCCTGTTCCGCAACCCCGCCGCCCTCGATCGCCTGCGGGCCGAGCCGGAGCTCGTTCCCCCCGCGATCGAAGAGCTCATGCGATGGGACACGCCCCTGCAGCTGTTCGAGCGCTGGGTGCTCGAGGACGTCGAGGTCCACGGGGTACGGGTGCCGAAGGGGGCCGAGCTCGGCCTCGTCTTCGGTTCGGCGAACCGGGATCCGGCGGTGTTCGACGCTCCCGACGAGCTTCGGATCGACCGGGATCCGAACCCCCATCTCACGTTCGGGGCGGGTATCCACTTCTGTCTCGGCGCGCCGCTGGCCAGGCTCGAACTGCAGACGTCGTTCGCGACCGTGCTCCGCCGCCTCCCGACGCTCGAGCCCGCGGATGAGCCTCGGTGGAAGCCGGGCTACATCATCCGCGGGCTCGGGTCGATGCGCGTTCGCTGTTAGCTCAGACGGCCGTCGCTTCCTCCAGCCCGACCGGTGCCGGCGGACGTTCCTTGTCGTCCGGCGCGAGCAGGTTCACCCAGATCGTCGAGGTGTCCTGCGCGAAGGCGAACTTCGCGGCGTCCTCCGGCGTGACCGCGAGCGTGAGCATCACGTTCGGCGCCCTCGTCTCGGTGCCGCCCAGGGCGACCGCGTCGAGCACGAGCACGTTGTCCAGCAGCGCGACGGTCGTGGACTTGCCGCCGGAACCGACGCCGTGGAACGTGGCGAAGATCCTCACGTGGTCGCCTCGGTGCAGGCTGGCGCCGACGGTCTGCGCCGCGGGCAGCTGCATCGAGATCGCACTGAATCCGTCGGGGATGCCGAGGCTCCCTCCGGGCACCGTGCCGAGCTCCGCGACCCGATCGGCCGAGACCTGCTCGCCTTCCAGGAGGGGCTGGGCGGCGGTCGTGCCCGCGAGCTCCTCGACGTCGGCGACGGCGCCGGGCACGACGTAATCCGTCGGGATCTGCTGGATCACGAGCTCGTTCTTCGCGATCAGCTCGTCGAACTGCGTGCCTGCGGGCACGTCGACCGCGGCCACGACCACGGGGGTCGTCGGTCCGCCGCTGCCCGCCTCGGAACGAACGTTCCGCGTGTACAGCAGCAC
>DASZOO010000033.1:0-10893 GCA_035550775.1 Actinomycetota bacterium
CGGCCGGCACGGGTGGCGGCGACCTCGAACGTCTGCACGCCGTTGCCGACGTCCATCGTCACGACCACGCGATCACCTCGCATGCGCCGATCGTAGGCGAAGTGCATCATCGGCGGGGAAGCGCATGGGAAGGAGCCCGGCAGTGGCCGAACAATCGCACGGCATCCTCATGCCGACCGACATCTCGAGCAGGGTCGGACTCTTCGATCGGTTCGCGGGTTCCGCGGCCCACCTCGCGAGCCGGGCGCCGTTCTTCGCGTTCTGCGTTCTGCTCGTCATCGTGTGGCTCGTGCAGGGCGTGGTGCTGGTCATCTCGAGGGGCTCGATCGATCCGTTCCTCGACTCCGAGTTCCAGCTCGAGATCAACACCACGACCACGATCGTCACGTTCCTCATGGTCGCGCTGCTCCAGAACAGCCAGACGCGGAACGACCAAGCCACACAACACAAGCTGAACGCGATCGCCGATGCGCTGGCCGACCTGATGGAGCAGACGGCCGAGCGGTTCCCTGAGTCCGAGCTCTCGCAAGACCTGCGCGAGCTGCGGGCAGCGGTCGGGCTCGAGACGCGAGAGGGCACCTCCGGCAACGCGCCTGACGAGTGAGGCGGGGGCCCGAGCTACCCCGAGCGGCTCAGGAACGGATCATCGTGAGAAGCATCAAGGTGGGTTCCACGGCCGTGATCGCGTGTGGGGCTCCCTCGTCCATGTGGATCCACGAACCCGTCCCGGCGTCGATCTCCTCGCCGTCCACCGTGAAGGCCAGACGCCCCGACACCACCTGCACGATCGCGGTGCGCGAAGCGGTGTGCTCGGTGAGACCCTCGCCTCGGTCGAACGCGAACATCGTCACGTCCAGCATCGCGTCGCGGTGGATCACCTTCGAGACGACGGCGCCGGGCTGGATCGTGACCACCTCTGCCAGATCGGCGATCGCTTCGTGCGTCATGGGTCGACTCCTCGTTCTCGGACCCTGCCACGATGCACCAGCGGCGCCGGTCCGTGCGAGCCGGTCGGCCCGCCTCCGGGGGGACCTAGACCTTCCCAACACCGGGGTCCAGGCGAGAGGATGGGGTGACGACCGATCGGAGGGGAAGCGATGAGCGACAGCATCTACCGGGTCACCGAGGTGATCGGCACGAGCCCGACGTCATGGGAGGAGGCGGCGAAGAACGCGGTGGAGACCGCTTCCCAGTCGCTGCGCGATCTGCGCGTCGGCGAGATCGTGAAGCTCGACGTCACGATCGACGACGGGAAGGTCTCGAGCTACCGGGCGAGGGTCAACATCTCGTTCAAGTACGAGCACGACTGACGGACCCACGCTCAGGTCGGAGGCGACATGCGCGATCCGAATCGCGATCGGTCCGAACCCATCCCCGAGGCCGACGCGCTCGAGCAGGAGCTCCCCGTAGAGGACGATCCCGAGCACGAGGCGGAGCTTCCCGACGAGGTGCCGGACGACGCGGCCGAGGGCGATGCCCTCGAGCAGGCGACGCCGGTGCCCGGGAGCGAGGACGAGGACACACCCCGCTGACCGGGGCTGCGTCAGCCTCGCGTGCGTCCCGAGAACCACCCTGCGACGAAGGAGAGCACCGCCACCGCGGTCAGCAACAGCCACAGCGGCCAGGTCACGTTGAACATCAGGACGTCGAGGCTGGCGTCGTCCCGGTTCTGGAGGATCACGATCACCACCGCCAGCACCAACACCCCGATGGCGATCGCCTTCAGAGACGTGCCACGTCTGCGCTCGGATCGCTGAACCATCGACGAGTCTCCTTCCTCGATGACCCCTATCATCCCCCGGACGACGTCGCGAGAGCGCGCTGGGTCGAGGACGGTCGATCGACTGGGGGGTCGCCGAGTCGCTCGTCAAGCGCCGGCGGCCGCGGACCGCGTGTTCGACATCATCGAGTCGACCACCTCGGCCACGTCCCGCGGGTCGAACGGCTTCGTCATGACCCGGTCTGCGCCGTTGGCCACGCAGATCAGGTGCTCGCGGGACATCGTCACGGCGGTGAGCACCAGGATCGGCACGGAGCTCGTCGCGTCGTCGTGCCGGAGCGCATCCAACACGTCGAGCCCGTTCACCTCGGGCATCATGAGGTCGAGGACGATCGCGTCGGGATGCTCCGAACGAGCGGCATCGATCCCGGTATCGCCGCCGTCCGCCGCGATCGTCTCGTGACCCATCGCCGCGAACGCGTACTCGAGGATCGTCGCGACCACCGATTCGTCGTCGATCACCAGCACACGGGACATCGGAGCCCTCCTTCCGTTCCCCCCAGGAGCATCGGTCGCGGCTCATGCGGACTGAAGCCCTAGTTCCTGCGGCGGCGAACTCGCTCCTGCGCCGACCCGGCGCCACCGAATACGCTGGCCCATGCCATGCCTGATCCGGTCGACATCGCCGAGCTCCGAGTGCTCGACGGGCCGAACCTCTACTTCCCGAGGCCGGCCGTGAAGCTGACCCTGACCGTCCCCGGATGGCTCCGCGCGACCGAACCGCGCCTCAGACGGCTGGCGGCGGGCATGGGGATGCCGGGGCGGGCGCGGCCGGGGGCGCGCGCGACCGAGCAGCGACGGCGGTTCACGGCCCGGGCCGCCGCCCACGTCTCGCGGACGATCGCCCGGGAGTCGCACGTGCGCCTCGCGGTGCGAGGCCGTCCCGGGCCCGGCGAGGACGCGATCGTGATCGCCTTCCCGTGGCGGCGACGTGGTGCCGCCGAGGCGCTCGCCCGCCAGGTCGCCGCCGTGATGAGCGATCTGCTGAGCACCCGGCGGTCGCTCGAGAGCCTGGCCGCAGCCGCGGCCGAGCGGATCGCGCAGGTCGATCCGGGTGAGGCGCCGTCGGTGGCCGACCCCACGATCCCGGTGATCGCGATCACGGGCACGAACGGGAAGACGACCACCGTGCGGCTGCTCGCGCACATCGTCCGCACGGCCGGATGCAGCGTCGCCTATTCCTCGACCGACGGCGTCTTCCGCGACGGCGAGCTCGTGGAGGCCGGGGACTATTCGGGCTTCGGCGGGGCCCAGATGGCCCTCGAGCAACCGGGCATCGACGTGGCGATCCTCGAGACGGCCCGAGGCGGCATCCTGCTTCGCGGCATCGGAACGAGCCACAACGACGTCTCCGTCGTCACCAACGTCTCGGCCGACCACCTCGGGCTGCACGGCATCGACACGCTCGACCAGCTCGCCGAGGTCAAGTCGACCATCACGACGATCACCAGACCCGACGGTTGGCACGTGCTCAACGCCGACGACCCCCGCGTGCTCGCGATGGACCGGCGCGCCGGAGGACGCCCGTTCCTGACCTCGCTCGACCCGCGTCACCCGGCGCTGCGACGGGCGCTCGGCGACGGGGGGCGCGCCCTCGCGGTGCTCGACCGGAGCCTCGCCGAGCTGGGGCGTGGCGGGCCGCGGCGGCTCGTCGACCTCGAGGAGGTGCCGATGACCCTGGCAGGCATCGCCTCGCAACACGCGCACAACGCGATGTCGGCGGCGGCGGCCGCATTGGCGATCGGGCTCCCCCGCAAGGCCGTGGTAGAGGGCCTGCGAACGTTCCTGCCCGACGCCGACGCGAACCCCGGCCGGGCGAACGTCTACACGCTCGGCTCGCGGGTCCTCGTGGTCGACTACGCGCACAACGAGGACGGCATGCGTGGGCTCGCCGAGATCGCCCGCGGCCTGTGCCCTCGAGGCGCCGAGACCTGGATCGCGTTCGGCACCGCCGGCGACCGCGACGACGAGATCCTGCGCGCCCTCGGCTACCGCGCCGCACGGGGCGCCGACCACGTCTGCATCGCGGAGCTCCGCCGGTACCTGCGAGGACGCGATCCGGAGGACCTGGTCGCACACCTCGTCGCCGGCGCGCTCGACGGCGGAGCCACCGACGTGCCGTCGATGCCCGACGAGATCGCCGCGCTCCGCCACTTGCTCGAGCGATCGGGCCCCGATGACGTGCTCGCGATCACCGTGCTCGCCCAGCGCCCCGAGATGTTCGCGCTGCTCGACGGCGAGCTCGAAGCTCGCCGCGCCGACCCCGCGACCGTTCGGCGGTTGGTGCGACGGGCCAGGGGAAGGGTCTGACGCATGCCCGGCCGCCGGACCCGCCCTCCCGGCCAGGTCGAGGTGTCCCGCCCCGACAAGCTCCTGTGGCCCGAGCTCGGCGTCTCCAAGCGCGAGTACGTCGACTACCTCGCCGCGGTCTCCGAGATGGCCGTGCCGTGGCTGCGCGACCGACCGCTCACGCTGGTGCGAGCCCCCGACGGCGTGGGAGGCAAGCGATACTTCCAGAAGGCCATCTCCGACTACGCGCCGCCCTGGATCCGGCGGGTGCGCATCGAGGCGCCGAGTGCCGGGCGCGACGTCGACTACGTGGTGTGCGACGACGCGGTGACGCTCGCGTGGCTCGGCAACCAGGCCGCGGTCGAGCTGCACCCGGCGCCGGTGCGGGCGGACCGACTCGATCGCCCCGATCTGCTCGTGACCGACATCGACCCGCCCGACGACGCGTTCGACGCGGCCGTCGAGGTCGCGCGGCTCGTGCTCGAGGTGCTCGCCGATCTCGGCCTCGAATGCGGCGTGAAGACCACGGGCGGCAAGGGACTGCACGTCGTGGCGCCGATCGAACGACGAGTCGGAGGCGACGGCCTGCGGGTGGCGGCCGCCTCCCTCACCGCGATCGTGGTCGAGCGACGGCCCGACCTCGTGACCGACGCGTTCCGCAAGGCCAAGCGTGGTGGGCGGGTGATGCTCGATCCCTCACGCAACGGCACGGGGGCCACGATCGTGTCCCCGTACTCCCCACGGGCCCGAGACGACGCCGCCGTGTCCTTCCCCGTCGCCCACGAAGAGCTGAGCTCGATCCGTCCGGGCGACTTCACGCTCCGCACCGTGCCGTCGCTGCTCCGGTCGGAGGGTCCCCGGCGGTGGCAGGCCCTCCAGGATGCACGGGGGCGCTTGCCGCGACGGCTCCTCGACGTCAGGACCTGATGAGCGAATGCTCCCGGTCGAGCAAGCGAGCCATCTCCTCGCGGCATCCCTCGTCGTCCGGATGCTGGCTCAACCATGCCCTCGCGAGCACGAGCGCGTCGGCGATCTCGCGAGGGGTCGCGGCCCGGAGGATCGTTCGGAACACACTGACGCGGGTCATGTCGGGTCCTTTCCCAGGCTCGCCCCGCTTCATGCATCCTGATCGTGATGACGCACCCGGCCCCGACGAACGCCGCGCTCGGCGAGCTCCTCTGGCGGGAGAGCGCACAGGAGAGCGACCATCGTCGCCGTGCGCTCGAACGCGCCGCCCGGGCGGCTCGGTTCTGGCCCGAGGAAGCCGCCGACCTGGCCCGGGCGGAGCGGTCGCTGACCGAGCTGCGGGCGGTCGGGCCGTGGATCGCCCGGCGGCTCCACGAGTGGCTCGAAGATCCTCCCGATCGGATCGAGCCGGAGCCGGCGCGGCGCGGCTTCCTCACCTACGCCGAGGTCCGCCGGGCGCTCGACGCCGATCCGGGCTGGGAGGCGCTCGCCCACGGCGACCTGCAGGTCCACAGCACCGATAGCGACGGCGCGCTCGCGCTCGCCGACATGGCCGCGGCCGCCGCGTCCCTGGGCCGGACGTTCATCGCGAGCACCGACCACTCCAAGAGCCTGCGGATCGCGCACGGCATGGACGAGGCGGCGCTCGAACGCCACAACCGCGAGGTGGACCGGCTCAACGCCTCGTTCGAGCGCGCGGGAGACGGGTTCCGGATCCTGCGCTCGATCGAGATGGACGTGCTCGAGGACGGCTCGGGCGACATGGATCCGGCGTCGCTCGCGTCCCTCGACATCGTGCTCGGAGCGTTCCACACGAAGCTGCGCGTCACCGACGACTCGACCGAGCGATACCTGGCAGCGCTGCGCAACCCGACCGTGCACGTGCTCGCACATCCGGTCGCGCGCATGTACGGCCGACGGGTGGGGCTCACGGCCGACTGGCCGCACGTGTTCGAGGAAGCCGCACGGCTCGGGAAGGCCGTCGAGATCGACGCCACGCCGGCACGCCAGGACCTGAGCGTCGAGCTCGCGCGGATCGCCGTGGCCTCGGGGGTGCGCTGGTTCTCGATCGGAAGCGATGCCCACGACGATGGCGAGCTCGGGTTCCTGCCGTTCGGACTGGCCATCGCCGCGCTCGCGGGCGTTCCCCGGGACCGGATCCTCAACTACCGCTCGGCCGACGAGGTGCGAGCGTGGGCCCGGGCGATCGACGGGCGAGACTGAGCCGGGCCGAGGAGGGTCAGGGTCAGGCCGGGAGCTCCAGGCCGCGAACCACCCACACCGCGGGGGCCTCCTCGGCCGATGCCGCGCAGGTGAGACGCATCGGCGGCAGCTCGCGCCGTTCGAGATCGACGGTCGCCTCGCCGGCCGGCACCACCAGCCGGACGTGGGCGAGGCTCCCCTCACGGTCGAACGCTCGCACCGCGACGTGGTCGATGCGGTCGAGCCGGAGTCGAGCGCGCACGGCATGGTCGGCGGCCTGCACGGCCATCGGGTGGCTCGTCCGCCCTCGGAAGCGATCGAGCACGATGCGACCGTCGCCGTAGGCGGCGACCACCTCGGCCGCCCGCTCCGGCTCGACCCGCCCGAACACGAGCCCGTGCGGGAACAACACGAGGTTGCCTGCGAAGCGATCGCCGCCGACGTGCGTGCTCTCCCAGATCGCATCGGGGAACGAAGCCGCCGCGGCGGCCGCGAGCGGCCGCCCTCGCTCCGCACAGCAGGGGTCTCGTCGCCCGTGGGTGCAGACGACGCCGACCGGTCCTTCGACCTCGAGCGGGAACGCGCCCCGATCGGCGGGATCGAGATCGGCGGTCCGCTCGATGTGGTCGACGGTGGTCGCACCGATCCACGCCTCCGCCGTATCCACGGCGAGGCAGGCGAGACCTCCGCCGTCACGACGATCGGGCCGACGGATCAAGAGCACGCGGCAGCGGCTACGAGCCTCGGTCGCGCGGAGCGCCGCACCGAGCCCGTCGGGCAGACGCGCGTCCCGCAGTCCGTCGCGTCCCCACGGACCGGCGTGCTCGATCAGCAACCAGCGGCGGAGCGTCGAGGCCGTGCCCGCGAGCGGTTCCCGGGCGAGCTCGCTCCGGGTGGAGCACCGATCGCCGCGGCCGGCCGGACCCCGTGGGGTCACCGAGTGCCCGCCCCGGGAGCCCTACCCGGGGCCGCCGTGAGCAATCCCTCGCGGATCAACCGACGGACCAGCACTGCGCGGCTTCCGGCGTCGGGCACGAGGTGGTCGAGATCCCCGACGCGGAAGTATTCGGCGTCGGCGATCGTGCGCATCGCCGGCTCGAGCCATGCGGGCATGCGAAGACGGCGGTCACCGAGCAGGACGGCGAGCTCACCGTCGGCGATCTGCACGATGCACACGGATCCCGGTCGGCGCCGCACCACGGTCGCATCGCCGGGTTCGATCGGAGCGGCGCGCTCGACGATCGAGCCGCGCGCGAGCTGAGCCCGCCCCGAGAGGAACCGCGCCGCTCGCCGCTCGAGCACGGGCTCGGGATCGAGCGACGCGAGCCGGTCGGCCGCGGCGCGGAAGCGGGCCGCGAGCTCGTCGCGATGGCGACCGGGGTCGAGGTGCCAGCCCGCCGGCAGCGGCTCGTCGAGGGAGGCGTCGGAGGCGGCACCGGTCGTCCAGGCGTTCGTGAACACGTCGCGCCAGGTCGCCACGTGCACCCCGACGGTGAGGTGGCCCGATACGGTCCGCTGCGCCGAGGCGGCGTGCGGCGTGCCGGTGGGCATGTAGATCGTGTCGCCGGGACCGATCTCCTCGTCGAGCGCCGGGCGCTCCGGCTCGCCTGGCGCCGGGTGCACCTGCCAGCGCTTGCAACCGAAGGCCTGCAGCACGAAGACGTCGTGCGGGTCGGCATGCCGGTCGAGGCCCCGGGCCCCCGCCGGCGTGATGTACGCGTTCACCTGGCAGGGGAAGCCGAGCTCGAGCTCGAGATCGCGTGTGAATCGCATCACCGGCTCGGACCAGCGGTGCACGCCTTGCAGCACGATCGTCGCTCCGGCCTCGAAGCAGGCGGCCACGCGGGCAGGGTCGGCGATCCCGGCGACGTCTCGCGAACCCGCCCTGCCCGATCGTGTGTAGCTCGCCTCGGGGATGCGCTCCCCCGCCTGTACGAGGCGGAAGAATGGCGTGCGCAAGGCCGTCGTGGTCAGGAACCGGTCGACGTCGTCGAGCGTCAGGAGATCGTCGAAGCCCCCGGGCTCAGCGGTCCGATAGACGCGCGCGCGCCGCTGCCAGTCCTCGTCGAGGAAGCGCCGGGCGTCACCCGTGCACCGAGCGAGGGCATGGCCGGTCTCCGCTCCTCGCGAGGGAGCGGCGATCGTCACGACGTGGCCGTGTCGGTGCCGTCCGCGTCGGTGGCATCGCCGTCGGTGGCGTCGGTCGCATCGCCGTCGCTCGCATCGCCGTCGGTTCCGTCGGCGTCGGTTCCGTCACCGTCGGTGCCGTCGGTGGCGTCACCATCGGTGCCGTCGGCGTCGGTTCCGTCGGCGTCGCGCGGTGGGGTCTCGAGCGTCGCCGTGGTCCCGACGAACTCGGTCACGATCTCGTCGTCGCGCAGCTCCGTGCCTTCGGGCTCGTCCATGCCTGCCCCTTCCTGTGCCACGGGTCCCCCGGCGGTTCCCGTCGAGGCTTCACCCTACCCACGGACGCACGTGTTCCACACGGGCAGCGTCAGCGGGCGGAGACGCGCCGAGCCTCGATCTCCTGCCAGACCTCGGCCGGCCGGTCGACGCAGAGCACGACGAGGTCGCCGGGACGACTGCGATCGAGGGCAGACCGGCATGCCTCCAGCTCATCGGTGATCAGCTCCGCGGATCCCACTCGGGCTCCCGCGGCGCGGCCCTCCTCGACGCCCTCGAGCACGAGCATGCCGGCCTCGCCCCGTTCGCGCCCGCGAGGATTGACGTCCTCGCGCACGATCACCTCGTCGAAGAAGCGAGCGGCCACTCGGCCCAGGTCTCGCATGTCTTCATCACGTCGATCGCCTGCCGTCGCGATGACGGCGACGCGGAGGTTCGCCGACCACGACACGGCGCCCGGCGCCGTCGGCGGCACCTCCGAGGTCATGCGTTCGACGAAGTCCCCGACGGTCTGCAGGCCGGCCGCGTTGTGCGCATAGTCCAGCAGCACCGTCACACCGCCGAGATCGACCAGGTTCAGCCTGCCGGGGGCCTGGAAGAAGTCGGTCGTGAAGGTCCGCAGTCCGTGTCGGATGTCGTGGAGGTGCGCGCCCGACGCATGGCAGGCGGCGACCGCCGCGAGCAGGTTCTGCACGTTCATGCGAGCACGGCCGTCGAACGTGGAGGGGAACTGATGGGTGAACCCGACCGGCATCGTGCGGCGGCCGTCACGCAGCACGATCTGCTCGCCCGCCTCGTCGCGCCGCAGCACCACGGCCTTCCTCCCCCTGCGGGTCCACCGCTCGATCAGCTCGTGCTCCTCGTTCATCGTGAACAGGACCACGTTGCCGGAGCAGTGCTTGCGCATCTCGAGCACGAGGGGGTCGTCGGCGTTGAGCACGGCGTAGCCATCACGCGGCACGGCTTCCACGATCACCCGCTTGACCGCGGCGAGCTGCTCGACGGTCTCGATATCGCGAAGGCCGAGATGGTCACCCGTGACGTTCAGCACGACGGCCACGTCGTTGCGCCCGTACCCCAGCCCCTCGCGCAGGATGCCCCCGCGAGCGACCTCGAACACGGCGAAGTCGACGCGAGGGTTCTGCAGCACGGTCTGAGCCGACCGCGGTCCGCTCGCATCGACCTGCTTCGTGAGCCGGCCATCGATGTAGATGCCGTCGGTCGAGGTGAGCCCGACCCTGCGGCCCATGTTCTTCATGACGTGCGCGATCATGCGGACCGTCGTCGTCTTGCCGTTCGACCCGGTCACCGCCACGATCGGGATGCGCGAGGGGGATCCGGCCGGGAACAGCAGGTCGATCACGGGGCGCGCCACGTACTGCGGCTCGCCCTCGGTCGGATGGGTGTGCATGCGGAAGCCGGGCGCGGCGTTCACCTCGACGATCGCGCCCCCGGTCTCACGAACCGGCAGGGTGATATCGGGCGTGATGAAGTCGATGCCGGCGACATCGAGTCCCACCACGCGCGCCGCTTCCTCGGCGATCTCGACGTTGTCCTCGTGGGCCTCCCAGGTGCGATCGATCGCGCTGCCCCCCGTCGACATGTTGCCGGTCGCCGCCAACATGACCATGGCCTCGGCCTCGGGCACGTCGTCGAGCGCGTAGCCCTGCGAGCGCACGAGGGCTTCCGCGACCTCGTCGATCCTGATGCGCGTCAGCACCTTCTCGTGTCCGATGCCCCGCCGTGGGTCGAGGTTCTCGATCTCGACGAGCTGGGCGACCGAGCGTTCCCCGTCGCCGAGCACGTGGGCCGGCACCCGCTCGGCCACGGCCACCATCTGCCCGCCGACCACGAGCAACCGGTAGTCGCGTCCGACGACCATGCCCTCGACGACGACCCAGCCGCGGCGGCTCTCCTTCTGCGCCCGTCCGAAGGCGCCGCGCACCGCTCGCACCGAGGTGAGGTCCAGCCCCACGCCCCTTCCGTGGTTCCCGTCGAGGGGCTTCACCACGACCGGGAAGCCGATGCGCCTGGCCGCCTCGGCCGCGTCGTCGGCGGTGCGCACGACCCTGCCCGGCGGCACCGGCAGCCCGGCGGACTCGAGCAGCTGGCGGGTGAGCTGCTTGTCGCCGGCGACGTCGACGGCCAGCGCCGACGTGAGCGAGGTCATCGTGGCGCGGATGCGCTGCTGGTACTTGCCCTGGCCGAGCTGCACGAGCGACTGGTCGTTCAGGCGGATGTACGGCACGTCG
>DASZOO010000034.1:0-11176 GCA_035550775.1 Actinomycetota bacterium
GTGACCGCCACCCTGCTGGCGAGCGGAACCGAGCCCGGAAGCAGCGCCGACATGGGTATCCGGTGGGGCTTGGCGGCGATCGGGGCGCTCTTCCTGGTGATGGCGGCCCGGCAGTGGCGGAAGCGGCCCGAGCCCGGCGAGGAGCCCGCGATGCCTGCATGGATGTCGACCGTGGGCTCTGTCTCGTGGCCGCGAGCGCTGGTGCTCGGCCTCGCCCTGTCGGCAGCGAACCCGAAGAACCTCGCGCTGACCCTCGCCGCGTCCGCCTCCATCGCGCAGGCGGGGCTCAGCACCGGGGAGAGCCTGCTCGCCGATGCCGTGTTCGTCGCGATCGGCTCGATCACCGTCGTCGGAGCGGTGGTGTTCGCCGTCGTGGCGCCGCGAGCGGCCTCCGGGCCCCTCGAGGCGGTGCGGCGGTTCATGAGCCACAACAACGCCACCATCATGATGGTGCTGTTGCTCATCCTGGGGCTGAAGATCTTGGGCGACGCGATCGGGGGCGCGTAGCCGCCATCGGCGGGTTCCACGAGCGGCTCCGGTATCGTTCCGCGCGATGGCTCACCGCGTGACCCTGATCCCCGGCGACGGCATCGGCCCCGAGGTCGCAGAGGCCGCGCGCTTAGTGCTCGACGCCGCCGACGTCGGCATCGAGTGGGTCGAGCGCCCGGCGGGCACGGCCGCGCTCGACGGCTACGGCGAGCTGATGCCCGAGCAGACCCTCGACGCCATCCGCGAAAGCCGCGTCGCGCTGAAAGGCCCGATCACGACGCCGGTGGGCACCGGGTTCCGCAGCGTGAACGTCGCGCTCCGCCAGGGGCTCGACCTGTTCGGGGCGGTGCGGCCGGCTCGCGGTCTGCCCGGCGTGCCGATCCGCCACCCGAGCGTCGACCTCGTGGTCGTGCGCGAGAACACCGAGGACCTCTACGCAGGCATCGAGTTCGAGCGCGGCTCCGCCCAGGCCGCGGCCCTGCGCGAGGAGCTCCGTGCGCTCGGAGGATACGAGCTGCGCGAGGACGCCGGCATCACCGTCAAGCCGATCAGCGTGAGCGGCACCCGTCGCATCGTGCGGTTCGCGTTCGAGTACGCGCAGCGCAACGGACGCAAGCAGGTCACGGTGGGCCACAAGGCGAACGTGATGCGCTACTCCGACGGGCTCTTCTTGCAGACCGCCGAGCAGGAGTCGCGCTCCTACCCCGACGTCGCCTGGCAGGAGATCCAGATCGACCATCTCACGAGCCGCCTGGCCCGCCGGCCCGGGGAGTTCGACGTGCTGCTACTGCCCAACCTCTACGGCGATATCATCAGCGATCTGTGCGCCGGCCTCGTCGGCGGCCTCGGCCTGATCCCAGGCGCGAACATCGGCTGGGAGTACGCCGTGTTCGAGCCCGTGCACGGCAGCGCCCCCGATATCGCCGGCAGGGGCATCGCGAACCCGATCGCGATGATCCTGTCCGGCGCGATGCTGCTTCGCCACCTCGGCGAGCTCGCGGCGGCCGAGAACGTTGAGTGGGCGGTCGACGAGATGCTTGCACGCGGGGACATCCGCACGCCGGATCTCGGAGGCTCCTCGACGACGATGGAGGTCGCCGAGGAGGTCGCGATGCAGGTCACCGCCTGGGAACCCGGCCCGAGCTGAGCCCACAGGAGCTCAGCGCTCATGCGGGTGACCGTGGTTCCCGTCGGGGCCCCGACCGGGGTCCCCGTCGTCGAGCCGTCAACACCCGGGTTGGCCGTGGTTGCCGCAGCAGCCGTGCGTGAGCGCCCTGGCCCGGTTCCGGAAGGTGAGGACGACCTTCTCGCCGAACCCGTAGTCGGCGTTGCTCCAGTTCGTGAAGAAGGCGTCGACGTGCTCGCGGAACCGCGACATGCGATCGATGCTACCGGCCTCGAACGCGCATCGGACGTGCTTGGAACCGGTTGCATGGGATGCCACGATGCGCCCGTGCGCGAGCCTCCCGGAACACCCGAGCCCGCCGGGGCCGCCGATGCCGGCGCGAGCACGTCCCTGCGGCTCGCGGGGTTCGGCCTCACCGCCCTCGGCGGCCTGCTCATCGGCATCGGGTCCTTGTCGCCGTGGATCCGCTCGTCGCTCGAGGGGCTCCCCGACGCGATCTCCCCCACGTATCTCGGCATCGACCTCACCGAGGGACTGATCGCGCTGGCGGCCGGGATCGTCGTGCTCGTCGCCCTGGCGGCGACGCGGATCGCGGCGTCACCGGGTGGGAGGCAGGCGGCCGCGTGGGCGGTGATCGCCGGCTCGATCGTGGCCATCGGCGCAGCGGGCGCAGCGGTCGTGACCGCCGCGGACCGCACCGAGTCGACCGCCGTGCAGGACATCCTCGCGGAGCTGAACCCGCAGGGGAACCCGTCGCCGGAGCAACGCACCGAGGTCGAGGAGCTCGTCGTGACCACGCTCGCTCCCGGCCCGTTCGCCGTGCTGGGCGGCGGGCTGCTCGGGCTGGTCGGCGGTGGGCTGCTGCTGTCGTGGGCGCGCCGGTCGACCGACGCGGACCGATCGACCGACGATCAGGCCGGTCCGGTCGTCTCCTAGAGCTTCGCGAGGTCCGCGCACTTCGCGCGGATGCCCTCGGCGGCCTCCCGCAGCTTCGCGAGCTCGTCCTCGTTCACGTCGAGCTCGACGATCTCCTCGACGCCCTTGCGCCCGAGCATGGCCGGCACGCCGAGGTACACCCCCTCGATCCCGTACTGCCCGGTCGTCCACGCACAGACGGGCAGCGTGGCGTGCGTGTCCTTCACGATCGCCTCCACCATCGCCGTGACCGAGGCGCTCGGCGCGTAGTAGGCCGACCCGCTCTTGAGCAGCGCCACGATCTCGGCGCCCCCGTCGCGCGTCCGCTGGAAGAGGTCCTCGAGCACGGCCTCGTCGACGAGCTCGGGCAACGGCTTCCCCTCGACCGTGGCGTGCCTGGGGAGCGCGACCATCGCGTCGCCGTGCGAGCCGAGCGTGATCGCCTCGACCTTCGAGGGCGAGGTACCGGTGTGCTCCGCGATGAAGTGCCGGAGCCGCGCGGAGTCGAGCACGCCGGCCATGCCGAACACGCGTTCCTTCGGGAAGCCCGACACGTCGGCGGCCAGGTGCGTCATCTCGTCGAGCGGGTTCGAGACGACGACCAGGATCGCGTCGGGCGAGCCCGGCACGACGCTCTCGACCACCGATCGCATGATCGCGGCGTTCTTGGCGAGCAGGTCCATGCGGCTCATGCCCGGCTGCCGAGGGAACCCCGCGGTGATCACCACGATGTCGCTGCCCGCGGTGTCGGCGTAGTCGTTCGTGCCCACGATCGTGGGCTCGTACCCCTCGATCGCGGCGGCCTGCCGCAGATCGAGGGCGAGGCCCTGGGGCTTCCCCTCGATGATGTCGATCAGCACGACCTCGCCGAGGCCCTTCTCCAGGATGCGCATCGCGGTCGTCTGCCCGACGAAGCCGCTCCCCACCACGGTGATCTTCATCTGACGGGCTCCTTGGGTCGAAGTGGCGTCCACCCAAGGCTATCGGACGGGCCGGACCGGCCTCCCGTCGTCGTCCTCGTCACGGACCTGCGACGCTGCGACCGCAACGAGCGCGCCGACGATCAGCAGGTCGATGCCGACGATGACCGCCACCCCGGTGATCCAACCGCCCATCACGTCGTCCTCGTGGAAGCAGAGGCCTGCACCCCGCGTCACGTAGAGGGGGCACGCCTCGACGAGCAGCAGTCCGACGGCCACGGCCACGATCGGTGCCGAGGCCACCACCCCGATCGCGATGCGCCGGAGCGCCTCGCGGGAGGCCCGGGGCCTCGTGAGCACCAGTCCGATCAGCCCGGCCGCGAGCAGGGCCACCCACGACCATCGCGCCACCGCGGAGGGGACGCCCCGAGGGCCGTCGGGCCTGTCGTACGCGAACGCCAACGCGCTGGCGGCGAGCGATCCGAGGAGCGCCACGGTCACGGCCGGTGCGCGGCGCACGAACACGATCGCCCCGGCGATCCAGAGACCCGCCATCGCCCATCCGATCGTGCGCAGCATGCGTGCACGGTGCTCCGTCGACGGCTCCCCGTGAAGTCCCGGCGGGTCAACGCCACGGAAACGTCACGGTGCCGGCGTCAGTATGACGCCGTGCGCGGGATGCGGCCGAACAGCGCGTAGAGGAGCGCGGCGATCGTTCCGAAGAAGAAGATCGCGAGGGCCCACCCGACCCTGGAGTCCGAGATCGCGTCGATCAGCATCCAGAGCCAGAACACCACGGAGAGGATCGACAGGGCGAAGAACGTGGCGATGAAGAGCGTGGACGGCGCGTCCATCGTCGGATCGGACGCGTACATGACGAACGCGCAGATGGACGACACGGCGGCGACGATGCCCAGGACGATCGCCGCGCCCGATCCCCCGCGCCGCGACGCGGGAGCCGCGGCGACCATGCCGTTCCACCCGTACGCGGCCTGGTCGATCGGCGGCGCCGGTGGGAGATCGTCGAGATCGACGCCGATCGGCACGGCCGGAAGCTCCATCGGCGCGCCGCAGTTCATACAGCGGGAGATACCGGCGTGATTCACCGACCGGCACACGGGGCACGACTTGGTATCCACGGCACGACCATCCTTCGCGGTCCGACCAAGGAAGCATCGGCCGGTACGGGCCGTGACTAGAGCGCCGTGATCACGGCGTCGGCGAACTGGAACGTGCCCGCCGGCGGGCGGTCGTCGCCGGGCGCCCGCAGATCCTTGGGCAGGTGGGTCCCGTCCGCGAGCACCGAGGCGACCGCGGACTCCAGCCGGTCGCCCGCGTCCACCTCCCCGACGTGTCGGAGGAGCATCGCCCCCGAGAGCATCGCGCCCACGGGGTTCGCCGTGTTCGTGCCGGCGAGGTCGGGAGCGGTGCCGTGGGTGGCCTCGAACACCGCGAGCTCCAGGCCCCCGGCCCCGCCGAAGTGGCCGCCGGGAGCCACGCCGGTGCCGCCGATCAGGCCGGCGCCCAGCTCGGCCGCGACGTCTCCGTAGAGGTTCGGCATCACGAGCACCTCGAAGCGCTCGGGCGCCTGGATCAGCTGCATGCAGAGCGCGTCGATGATCCGATCCTCGAAGGCGATGTCGGGGAACCCGGCCGCGACCCCGCGCGCGACCTCGAGGAAGAGCCCGTCGCTGAACTTCATGATGTTGGCCTTGTGGCCCGCCGTGACCTTCGAGCGGCCACGCCGGCGGGCTTCGTCGAACGCGAAGCGAACGATGCGCTCGCTGCCTTCCTCGCTGATCGACTTGATGGAGACCCCTGAATCCTCGCGGATGCGCCGGCCGGTCGTGTCCTCCACGAACCCGATCAGCTCCTTCACCGCGACGGTCCCCATCTCGAACTCGAGGCCCGTGTACATGCCCTCGGTGTTCTCGCGCACCACGACCAGATCGACCGCGCCGTAGACGCTCGGCACGCCCGGATACAGGCGGCACGGACGCACGTTGGCGTAGAGATCGAGCGACCTGCGGAGCTCCAGGTTCGAGCTGCGGAGGCCGCTCGTGATCGGCGTCTCGATCGGGCCCTTGAGCGCGGCACGGTTGGCGCGGATCGACTCGAGCGTCTGGGCGGGCAGGGCGCGGCCCGTGCGCGAGAACGCCACGGCGCCCATGGGCTTGCGCTCCCATTCGACGGAGACGCCCGTCGCCTCGATCGCGCGCCGCGCCGCCTCGATCACCTCGGGACCGATGCCGTCGCCGGGGATCAGGGTCACGCGGATCGCCAACTGGGTCCTTCCTGCGGTCGAGGGGTGCGGCCTCGTCCGCGGTTTTGTTCCGTGGCGGAGCCGCCGACTATCCTGTCAGAAGCCCGCACGCCCGACGCGGGCTTCCGGCGCGCAGTCGAGCGCGCCCCGGACCCAAGGATGGGGCCAGGCGTGAGCGAGAAAGGGCTGCGGGAGGTCGTCGCCGCCGACACGTCCGTGTCCGACATCGACGGGGAAGCCGGACGCCTCTGGTACGTGGGCTACGAGATCGGCGACCTCGCCGAGCACGCCACCTTCGAAGAGGTGGTCTACCTGCTCCACAACGGGCGGCTGCCCACCGAGGACGAACTCGACGAGCTGAACGCGTTCCTGGTGGAGCAGCGCGAGCTGAGTCCGTTCCTCACGCAGCTCATGTCGACCCTGGCCCAGCAAGCATCACCGATGTCGATGCTGCGGACGTCGATCTCGGCGGCGAGCGCCTACGACCCCGACGGCTGGGACGAGTCACCCGAGGCCCAGTACCGCAAGGCGATGCGGCTGATCGCGAAGACGCCCACGTTGATCGCCTACTACCAGCGCATGCGGACCGGCCAGGAGATCGTGCCGCCGAACCCGAAGCTCCCGCACGCGGCGAACTTCCTGTCCATGCTCTCGGGCGACGAGCCCGACCACGACGACGCCGACGCGCTCGACACGACGTTCATCCTCTACGCCGACCACACGATGAATGCCTCGACGTTCACCGCGCGCATCATCGCCTCCACCCTGTCGGACATGTTCAGCGCGATCACGGGCGCGATCGGGGCCCTGAAGGGCCCCCTGCATGGGGGTGCCAACGAGGAAGCGATGAAGGCCGCCGAGGACATCGGTGAGCCGGCGAGCGCCGAGGCGTACGTGCGCGACCGCCTGGCACGCCACGAGAAGATCATGGGGTTCGGGCATGCCGTCTACCGCACGATGGATCCTCGGGCGACGGTGCTGCGAGCGCTCGCCCGGGAAGTCGGAGCGCGGCACGGCGACGAGCGATGGGCCGACATCTTCGAGGCGCTGCAAGCCACGGTCTACGAGCAGAAGCAGCTATGGCCCAACGTCGATCTCTACGCGGCCGGCGTGTACCACTCCTTGGGCATCCCCACCGACCTGATGACACCGATCTTCGCCCTGGCGCGCATGGCGGGTTGGACCGCGCACGTTCGCGAGCAGTACGCCGACAACAAGGTGATCAGGCCGAGCTCCAACTACGTGGGGCCTCGGGACCGGGTCTGGGTGCCGATCGAGGAACGGGCCTAGAGCAGCCGCCTCCAGCGGATCCGACGGCGTAGCGGCATGACGGAGCCGTCAGGGGGCGGTTGACGGGACCGCAACTTCCGTAGGTCGGACGATTGACCTCGCTCCCGTCTCGGGCATACGTTTCTCTCCGCCAGAACACGGTACGCAGCCACGCCCGCCTCGAACCTCCATAGGAGTGGCCATGAGGCTGGAAGCGATCGGTACGGCCGGCGGACCGGAACCCGCGGATCCGCGCCCTCCCATCCTCGTCGCGGAGGACCTGACGATGTCCTACCGGGGCTGGACCGCCCTTCGGGGGCTGTCGTTCGCCCTGCAGCCCGGGAACGTGATGGGGTTCCTCGGACCCAACGGGGCCGGGAAGACGACCTCGATCCGCATCCTGACGACGATCCTGCGGCCAACATCGGGCCGGTTCTTCGTCGACGGCATCGGCTCCGACCGACCTGCCGAGATCCGCCCGCGGATCGGCGTCTTGCCGGAGATCCTCGGTCTCCCCAACCAGATCACGGGCATCGAGTACCTCACGTACTTCGCCCGCCTCTATGGATGGAAGGGAGCGGACGCCCGCAGGCATGGCCTGGAGCTGCTCGAGCGCGTAGGGCTTCGGGATCGGGCGCGCTCGCTCATCCGGGCGTACAGCCACGGCATGCGACAGCGGCTCGGCATCGCCCGCGCCCTGGTGAACGACCCCGTCGTCCTCTTCCTCGACGAACCGACCCTGGGATTGGACCCCCGTGGTCAGCAAGAACTGCTCTCCCTGCTGCGGGACGTCGCGCGAAGCCGTGGAGCGGGCATCGTGCTCTGCAGTCACGCCCTCGCCGAGGTCGAGGGCGTGTGCGACGACGTGGTGATCCTGTCATCGGGGCGGGTCGTCGCCACGGGACCGGTGGCGGACGTCCTCGAGGAGGCTCGGCGACGCGGCGCTCGGCGGGCCGCTGTAC
Source organism: Actinomycetota bacterium (assembly GCA_035550775.1). Classification (GTDB taxonomy): domain Bacteria; phylum Actinomycetota; class UBA4738; order UBA4738; family HRBIN12; genus JAOUEA01. The sequence goes on from DASZOO010000034.1 coordinate 7,945, forward strand.
GGGTTCAGGTCCCGGTCGGATCGATCGGCAGAGCCACTGAGTTGTTGAACGCCCTCTCGGGCGTCGCGGAGGTGAGGAACGGTGCCGCCGAGCGGCAGTTGGAGGTGGAGCTCGCCCCGGCGGCCGGCGGACGCAGCGACGACGGCGACGGATCGATGAACCCCATCCTGCAGACGCTGATCGACGCCGACGTTCCCGTCCTGAGCTTCGAGGTCGAGGGCAGCCGCCTGCAGGATGCCTTCAGGGAGCTCACCGAAGGAGCGCGCTCGTGACCGTTGCGGAGACCGAGGTGGCGCGGACCCCCGTGGGCGCGCAACGGCGGACGACCCCAGGCGCGTGGCGAACGGTGTTCCGCCAGGAGGTGGTGGAGCTCTGGGTCGGGGGACGAGCGATCAACCTGCTCATCCTGTACAGCTGCTTGCTCGGCCTCATGACGTTCCTGTTGGCCACGAACAGCGAGCTGAGCCTGATCCCCCCGAAGGAGATGGTGTTCCTCACGCTGCTCAACACGATCTCCTTCGGCGTGTTCATCGGCATGATCATCGGTGCCGACGGCATCAGCGGCGAACGTGAGCGAGGGACCCTCGAGGTGCTGCTGCTCACGCCCGCGAGCCGTCGTCAACTAGTGTTGGGCAAGCTCCTGGCCGCGCTCACACCATGGCCGGCGGCGTTCCTCATCTCGTTGCCTGCGTTGTTCGTGGTGTCGCAGGGCGATGAGGTCTTCGGCCAGGCTCTGCTCTTGGGCGCGATCCTCGGCACCGTCCTGGCCGTGGCCTTCGCCGCGTTCGGGTTGTTGGTGAGCACATGGTCCAACTCGAACAAGGCGAGCATGTTCATCACCCTGCTCGTCTGGCTGCTGCTCTTCATGCTGACCCAGCTGCCCGGGGAGGCGCAGAAGGGGGACTTCGGATACTTCGTCCAGCGGATCAACCCGTTGCAGGCATCGAGCGAGTTCCTGGAGAAGGTGCTCGTCAACCATCGGACGATCGCCGAGAAGGAACCGTTCCTGCGCTCATCCGCATACGCGTTCGTCATCACGCTGGTCCTGCTGTTCCTCGTGGCCGCGCCGCGGCTGAAGCTCGAGGCAGGCAGGGCGAGGCGGCTCCGCGCCAGATGGGGATCGCTCTCGGGCATGGCGCTGACGATGTTCTTCCTCATCGTGCTCGGCGTCGGCCCCGTGACGGCGCTCGCCGGCCAGAGGCTCCAGGCCGAGCAGCCGTCGGACCTCGCAGTCACGCTCGAGGAGACGTTCGTGAAGGTGAAGACCGGCGACGAGTTCGACTTCGACACGTTGCTGGAGAACAACGGGCAGCAGGACACGCCGCCGGTCATCACGGCCCTGAACATCATCAACCTCGCCTCCGAGGGTGACGTGGTGGACCCAGAGGACTGGTCACCGGAGCGCACGCAGTACGCGGACTTCGTGCCGGCAGGAGACCAACTGCGGCAGTCCTGGACGATCGAGGCGATCCTCAAAGGCGACTACATGGTGTACGTGGTCGCGATCCCCGAGCCTTCGGGGGAAGGGGTCTCCAGCCGGCCCGTCACGAGCCCAGGCCTCCACGTCACCGTCGGCGCGTTCTCGAGGCTGAATCCGGGAGGCGTGCTGCCGGTCGTCATCGCCGTGCCACTGGGGGTGACGGTCGCACTGCTCGTGATGGTCCGGCTCCGACTCCGAAGGCTCGACCGCCCCGAACCGAACGTGGAGAGCGCGGACGGCGACTGACGCGGCGTCAGATCACGCCGTCGCAGGCGGTGGCCTCGGCCGCGGCCTCGTCGAGCTCCGGGCTCTCGAACCCGTCGAGCGAGGACTGGATCTCGGTCCCGGCTTGCTGCAGCTTCGTGCCGATCTCGGCGAATCCGGCCGCCATCGCGGCGGGGTCGTCGGTAGGCAGCGCCTCGATGTCGGCCTTGGCCTGATCGAACAGGTCGACGACCTGCTGGAAGGTGCCGACCAGCGCGGACCGCACCTCCCCACCGTTGTCGACGTCGGGGGTGCCCAGCGCCTCCACGTCGTCGATCAGCTGCCGGGTTCGCTGCCTGATCTCATCGAGGAACGCGACGATCGCGTCCTTGGCTTCGCCCGGTGAGGGCGTGCCGCTCGAGAACTGCTCCTGGAACGAGCTGTTCTGGGCCTCGAGGTCCGCCTCGTAGTCGGTGATCGCTGTGCACAGGCCGGCGACGTAGTCGGCGGGCGCGGCGGCGGCCGGCGCCTCGGTGTCGTTCCCGCCATCTCCGGAGTCGCCGCCGCAGGCCGCCAGCACCATGAGCAGCACGACGACCACGGAGGCGGGCGTGATCCAGCGGCGCATGCGGCGATCCCTTCGTCGGGGGTCGGGCGGTGCCCGGAGACTATCAGTCGCGCACGGATGCCCGTGGGAAGCCGACCTCCCCTCCGCGGCAACGCATCACGCGACCCAACGTCCACCTGGGGCTTGACGCGCCGCTCCCGCGAGCGTATGCCGAGGGAACTCGCACAGGAAGGAGCTGGCATGGCGACCGACATCACGATCACGGTGGAGGACCGGCCCGGCGGCCTCGCGTCGATCGGTGAGGCGCTCGGGAACGCCGGCGTCAACATCGAGGGTGTCTGCGGCCTCGGGTTCGAGGGCCGCGGCATCATCCACGTCTGCGTGATGGATGCGGCGACGGCCCGCCAGGCCCTGGACGCCGCCGGGCTCAAGGTCGAGGGGGAGGCCGACGCGATCCTCACCGAGCCCGTCTCGGGCGCGACCCAGCCGGGGACGCTCGGCGAGATGTCTCGCCGGATCGCCGACGCGGGCATCAACGTCCGTGCGCTGTACCTGGCCACGGGCGATCGAGGTGTCGTCGTGACCGACGACAACGAGAAGGCCGCGTCGATGATGTCCGGCTGAGGAGACCCCTCGTCGAGGGGCGATCCTCGGGTACCGCCCTGTCGCCCGGGATGCGGATCACGAGCTACCGCTTCGGCCACGTCGTCGTCGACGGCGAGGCGCTCACGCGCGACGTGATCGTGCTGCCGGACCGCGTCGTGCGGGACTGGTGGCGCAACGACGGCCACCGCCTCGTTCGCGACGACCTGGGAGACGTGTGGTCCGAGCTGCCGTCACGGCTCGTCGTCGGCACCGGAGCCGCCGGCCGCATGCAGCCCGATCCGATCGTGCTCGACGACCTCCGCGCGCGTGGCATCGACGTGGAGTGCCTGCCGACCGACCGAGCCGTGGAGCGTTTCGGCGAGCTGGACCCGGCG
>DASZOO010000035.1:0-51098 GCA_035550775.1 Actinomycetota bacterium
ACGCGGCTCCTTGTGCGGGTTCCCTGCCTGACCTAGCCTCAACCGGATGGACGCCTACGTGTACCTCCGCGTCGAACCGGGCAGGATGACCGAGGTCCTGGCGGGTCTGGCCTCGAAGCCCCAGATGCGCCGCGCGATCACCGTCGTCGGCGCGTGGGACGTGCTGGTGCACGCGGAGGGGCCCGATCTCGCGACGATCGCTACGCAGGTCCTCTCGGAGATCCACGACGTTCCGGGGGTCACCCGCACGCTGACGGTGCCCGTCGTTCCCCCCGATCGTGTCGGCATCGCCGGATGGGGCGCCCCGCAGGCGCCGGCGATCATCGGCGATGCGTGCTACGTGCACATCAAGGCGCAGGCGGGAGCGGCGGCCGGCATCGCCGAGCGTCTCGGGGAGATGAGCGACGTCTCCGGGGTGGCGGTGGTGGGTGGGGAGTACGACCTCATGGCGTGCGTCGCACAGCCGTGGGAGGTGGCGAGCGCCGTGATCCTCGAGGAGATCCACGCCTTGCCCGGCGTAGTCTCGACCGACACGCTCGTCTCGATCGACTACGAGGAACCCGAGGAGGACCGCGACCAGTTCTCCGCCTGGACCTAGCCCGCCGGGACCTGCCTGACACCTGCGGGCAGTGAGAACCGGACCCGCTCCTCGGTCAGCGTGACCTCCTCGACGGTCCCGAACCCGCGCTCGGCGAGCCACGACAACATGCGATGCACCAGCCACTCGGGCGCCGAGGCCCCCGAGGTCAACCCGACGGTTCCCGCACCGGCCAACCACGCCTCGTCGACACCGTCCTCGTCGTCGACGAGGAAGGCCGGCGTACCGAGCTCGCGTGAGAGCTCGGCGAGCCGGTTCGAGTTCGACGAGTTCGACGACCCGATCACGAGCACGACGTCGGAGCGGGGCGCGATCACCTTCACCGCGTCCTGGCGGTTCTGGGTCGCATAGCAGATGTCGTCACGGGGAGGTCCCTCGATCGAGGGGAACCGCTCCTCGAGGATGCGCACGATCTCGTTGGTCTCGTCCACCGACAAGGTCGTCTGCGTGAGGTAGCTGAGGTTCTCGGGGTCGGGAACCTGCACCGTGCGCGCCTGCTCGGGCGACTGCACCAGGATGGTGCGGTCCGGCGCCTGGCCGCTCGTGCCTTCCACCTCCTCGTGCCCCGCATGGCCGATCAACACGATCGTTCGGCCGCGATCGGCGAACCGGCGAGCCTCCACGTGCACCTTCGTGACCAGAGGACACGTCGCGTCGATCACATCCAGGTTCCGCTCGGAGGCGTTGCCGTAGACCCACGGCGCCACGCCGTGGGCCGACAGGACGACCACGGCCCCCTCAGGCACCTCGGTCTCCTGCTCGACGAAGACCGCGCCCTTCGACTCCAGGTCGCGCACCACGTGCAGGTTGTGCACGATCTGCTTGCGAACGTAGACGGGCGATCCGTGCTTGGCGAGTGCCCGCTCGACGGCGTCCACGGCCCGCTCCACCCCGGCGCAGTAGCCCCGCGGGGCGGCGAGCAACACGGTGCCCCGTTCGCGAACCATGCGCACATCGTATGCCCCCGCGCGTGTGACCAACGGTCAGCTTCGCATTGCCGGACGTCGGAGGCCCCCCGTAGGGTGGTCGGGCACGACGCGGATGCTCCTCGTCCGCTCCTCCCCGGCGCACGTCTGCGCTCACCACCTTCCCAGGGTTGGTTCGCGCACGCCTGCATGCGTCGGAGAGCTGGGTCGGGGTCGTCGGGTCGTGCGATAGGTCACACAGACGAAGACAGCGACCACAGGAGGTGATGTCCGCACCCACGACCTACCGCGGGGCGAGCGGCGCCCGTCGGTGAATGGTTCACCGCACAGCCGAACGCCCGGACGCAGCCGCCAGCTCCGTTCACCGCGGGGGTGATCCGATCGATGACCCTACGCCTCATCGAGCGCCGCCGCTTCCCGGCCGCGCTGTTGACCGCCTCGCTCCTGTTGATCACCCCCGCCGCATCGCTGTCCAGCGCGGCGCACGAGCGCGAGGTCGGAGTCTCACCCAAGCTCTGCGACATCGACTGGCGCAAGAGCCCGTGGCACGTCAGAGAGCTGATCCGCTGCGCCGAGGATCGCTGGAGCGTGCCCGGAGGATCCGAGATGGCGCTCTCCGTTGCCGAGCGCGAGTCGAACTTCCAACCCGAGGCCTACAACAGCTACAGCGGGGCCAGCGGCGTCTTCCAGCACCTGCGTCGCTACTGGGATGGACGGGCCGACGCTTTCGGGTTCGAAGGATGGTCCGCGTTCAACGCGCGCGCGAACATCATGGTGACCATGCGGATGGTCAACCAGATGGGCAGCTGGAGCCACTGGGAGTACTGAGTCCGCAGCGCCTCACGCGCCGACCGGACCGCCCGGGCGGGACAGGCCGAGCACCAGGTCCCGCACCTCGTCGATCGAGGTGGCCACCACGGTGGCCCCGGGCGTCTCCCGGTCGGTGATGATCCGCATGGACGGGAACCGTTCCCGCACGATGGTCACGAGATCGCCGTGCGCTCCGAACGCGACCATCACGTGGGGGCGATCGGCATCGATCCGATCCAGCGCCGATCGCACGTCGATCGCGCCCGGCGTGAGCTCCCACTCGGCCGAGACCGTTGCGGCTCTCAGGGCCGTCAGTGCCTCGTGGTCGGGGGCCACGCAGAGCACCGTCAAGGCCCGGCACACGGCTACAGCCATCCCTTCCGCTTGAACGTCGCGTAGAGCCCGATCGCCGCCGCCGCCATGACGCCGAGGGCCATCGGATACCCGAGCTGCCACCGGAGCTCCGGCATACCGTCGAAGTTCATGCCGTAGATCCCCGCGATCAGCGTCGGCACCAGCACGATGCCCGCCCACGCGGTCATCTTCTTCATCGCCTCGTTCAGCTGGTTCGACGCTTGCGCCAGCCGCACCTCGAGCAGCGACGTGACCAGATCCCGGACGTTGTCGGTGAGCTCGACGACCCGGATCGCATGGTCCATGACGTCGCGGAAGTAGGGCGAGAGCTCCGGCGAGGCGAAGCGCGGCTCCTCCTGCAGCAGGTCGACGATCTGGCGGACCGGCATCGCCGAGCGACGGAGCGCCACGCTGGTCCGCTTGAGCCGGAAGAGCCGTTGCTGGACGTCGGAGGCCCCACCGTCGTCCCGCTCGAAGACCAGGTCCTCGAGGGCATCGGCCTCGTCCTCCGTCGCCTCGAGCACCGAGAGGTAGTCGTCGACGATCTCATCGAGGATCACGTACAGCGCGAAGCCCGCTCCGTGGAGGTCGACCCGGCGTTCCCACCGGGTCATCACCGCGTCGAGGGGATAGACCGGAGGCCAGCGCATCGTGACGACGTATCCGTCGCCGGCGATCACGTGGACCTCGTGCTCGGTGATCGACGGAGGCGACGCGCCGCCGAACGTGAGCGGGCGCGTCACGAGGAACGCATAACTCTCGAACAGCTCGATCTTCGTCCGCTGGTGCCGATGGACCGCGTCTTCCAGGGTCACGGGGTGCAAGCCGAACGCCCGTCGCAGTGCGTCGAGGTCGGCGGTGTCGGGGTCGACCACGTCGAGCCAGAGGAAGGCATCGGCCTCGAGCTCGTGCTTCCGTGCGAGATCGAACGGCTCTCCGCCGGCATGACCGTGACGGAACGACAGGCCGGAGATCACGGCCGCAGCCTACCGTGGCTGCCTGGATACACTCGCCTCGTGCCCCGCGCGCCGGCGATCCCCGAGCACGTCGTGCGCTTCTGGCGCACGCTCGACCTGCTGTTCGCGAGGGTCGAGCACGCGCGATGGGGCGCCGTCGTGACCGATGGGCGCTTCCCGGCGGTCTGGGACGTCAACTACGCACGGATCGACGCCCCCACGAGCGACCTGACGCTGACCGAGATCGAGGCGAGCCTGCTCCCGGCGCTCCGCCTCGCCGGAACGTCGGTGGAGCACCTCGTCTCGTTCCGCCCGGACGCCACCGAGCCGCTGTTCCGGGAACTCGCGTCCCGCGGACACCGGATCACGTGGGACCTCGTGATGGATCTCGCCCAGGACCCTCCACCCGACGTCGATCGCCCGCGGGTCGAGGACCTCGTGGACGGGCCGGAGCTCTGGGACGCGGTGGGTGAGTCGCTCGCGCTGTTCGGCGTCGAGGGCGACGCGCTCGAACAGCTCATCGCGATCGAACGCGACGTGCTCTCACGCGGAAGCAAGCGATGGTTCGGCATCCGCGACGCCGACGGCGCGATCGTCTCGCTCGGCGCCTTGCTGCTGCTCGGCGGCGTGGGCTACATCGACAACGTCGCCACGTTCGAGCATGCGCGCGGGCGCGGCCTCGCGACGGCCGTCACCGTGCGCGCGATCCAGGCCGCGAGGCAGGCGGACGCGGCCCACGTCTGCCTGTTCGCCGACCCCGACGACCGTGCGGTGGTGGGCATGTACGAACGGCTCGGGTTCCGCGGCGTCGGCAGGCTCGCCGCGACGAGAGGCCCCGTGCCGAGCTGAGTCGACGCTACGCGGGGGGCGCGAGGTAGCGCGCCGACGTGAACAACCCGCCGTCACGCTCGAGCACCCACGTGGACCCTTTCTTCCAGACCCGTGGATCGCGCATCTCGACGCCGTGCTCGGCGAGCGCGAGCACGACCGCAGGGATCACGTCGCCGTGGCTGCACATCACGATGGACCCGCCCCTCGAACGCACGAGCGCCAGCGCATCCTCGATCGAGGCTCCCTCCGCGAGGTCGTCGTGCTCTTCGAGCGGAACGGACCGCGCGATCGCGAGCGGCCGCACGGTCTGCACGCACCGCACGTAGGGGCTCGACAGCACGAGGTCGACGTCACGGTCCTCGAACAGCTTCGCGAGCGCCTCCGCCTGGAGCCTCCCCCTCCTCGTGAGGGGCCGAAGCACGTCGTCCTCCAGCCAGGCGTCGCGGTCTCCGGCCTTGGCGTGACGCACGAGGAAGACGGGACGGTCGAACGAGAGGGCGGCCTCGAGCACCGTGCGGTCGTGAGGGTAGGTCAACAGCGCCTCCGCGTGGCCCGCATCGAGCCAGCGGATCTCGTCGACCTCGTCGTTGGGCGCGAATGCCCCGCCGACGGGATACATCAGCCAGTAGCGAACGGTCTTGGGCCGACCCGATCGATCGAGGTATCGGATCGTGGCGACCTCCGGTCCTCGCTCGCAGACGAACCCGGTCTCCTCCCGCACCTCTCGCTCGGCGTTCTCCTCGCCGGACTCCCCGTCCTCGGCCTTGCCCTTGGGGAAGGTCCAATCGTCGTAGCGGGGCCGGTGCACCAGCGCGAACTCGGGCCCCCGGCCGTCCCGCCTCCGGAGGACCCCGCCACCGGCCAGGACCTCCGTCTTCACGTCCAGAACCTCAGTCGCGGTCGACGAAGATCGTCCCAGGCTGCCGGCCAGGCGCGTCGCGTCTCCTCTCGGGCCGCCGCTTCGATCCCGGCGAGCCGACCAGCGGTGAACGCGACGCGTGGCGTCGCCCCGCCGGCCTGGTCTCGGAGCCACGCGATCGTCATCACCGCATCCTGATGGCTCCCGAGCACCTGCTGCAGGGCCTCGGCACGACGCGCGAATCGCCGGGCCGGCTTCCCGAACACGGGGACGAGCGCTTCGGCCGCGTACCGCACCCGCTTCGCTCGGATCCGCGCCTCGTGGAGCTCCGCGTCGGTCGACTGCGGGCCCAAGGAGTCACACCATCGCTGCAGATGCTTCCAGGGGCCTTTCATCACGGCACCCATCGCGTCGGCCGCGCCGCTGCCGACCATCTCGGGCACCACGCGTGGAGCGGCCGCGGCATCGACGAGCGCATCGAGCAACGCCACGTAGCGGGCGGTTCGCATCGCGGACAGCAGTTCGAGCCTCGCCGCCTCCCGACGCACCCGGAGTCGATCGAGCACCGTGGCCACGTTGGTCGCGTCGTCGTCGGGAAGCAGCAGGGCATGCCTTCGAAGCCGTTCTCCGAGCACGTCGAGATCGCGCACCGACCCGAGCTCGCCGCCGAGCCAGCCGAGTTCCGCTCGCACGGTGTCGTGCCAGCCGCGATCGAGCAGCGGCCGGAACGTCCGCAGATCGGACCGGAGGCGGCGGGTCGCGACGCGGGTCTGATGCACGCCCTCGGGGTCGATCCCCACCCTGACGACGGCGTCGTGCGTGAGCAACCGGACCGTCGAGACCGCCAGCGTCCTGCGCACGACCTCCTCGACGGTCGACGACGAGCCGACCTCGGGCACGACCACGTCAGGAGGTGCCGTCGCTCGGTCTCCCAGCGCCCGGACGACCTTGGGCAGCGGATCCCTCATCCGGGCACCGCCGGCGACCAGGGCGTCGAGGAGCGACTCCATCACGGAGGTCTCGGCGTCCTCGCTCAGTTCGGCCTCGACCTCTCGGAACCGCTGCACGGTCCGCCGGCCTTCGAGTACCGACACCTCGTCGTCGGTGATCTCCGCCACGGTCCGTTCGTCCACACCCCGCACGACCCGCGTGCGCCGGCGCACCGTCCGCAGGCGGGCGACGGGCCCGACGGCCGCTCCTCGCACGAGCGCGCGCACCAGGTCGATCGCGTCGGCCGGGGCCCGCGCCGGCCCCCCCTGGAAGGCGTGTTCCTCTCGCACCGTCACCGGACCGTCGGTCGAGACCGGCAGCTTCACCGTCCAGCCCTCCGACGCGCGGTAGCGCAACGACGCGCCCCACCTGGCCAGCCGGAGGTCCTCGGTGTCGTGGTAGATGCTGACGAATCGCTCCACCTCGCCCGGGCTCACCCGGAGCGGCCCTCCCGCCACCGCGAGGTCGGGCAGCTGGAAGGCGGGGTCGGCGGAGAGCTTGGCCTCGCGCTCGAGCCTCACCGATCGCCGCCCGACCGTGCCACCGCGAGCTCCTGCAGCGTTCGGTGGGCGTTGATGCCGCGAGCCGGGGGAACCTTGTGCCAGACCCCCTCGCCATCGAGCTCCCAGGCCAGCTCGTCGTCGTCGAGCACGACCCTCAAGATCTCGTTCAGCCGTTCCCGCAGCGACGGATCCTCGACCGGCGTCAGTGCCTCGACGCGACGGTCGAGGTTGCGGGGCATCAGATCGGCCGAGCCGATCAGGTGATCGAAACCACGCCTCTCGCTGCCGAAGCGGTAGATCCGGGAGTGTTCGAGGAACCGGCCCACGATCGATCGCACACGCACGCCCTCGGAGAGACCGGGCACGCTCGGGCGCAGGCAACAGATGCCCCGCACCAGCAGGTCGATCTGCACCCCGGCCTGCGACGCCTCGTACAGCGTGTCGATGAGATCGGGATCGACGAGGGCGTTCATCTTGAGCACGATCGACCCGTCGTCGTGGTTCATCTCCCGGCGGATCAGGGCCTCGAGCTCGGGCCGCATGGTCACCGGCGCGACCAGCAGCTTGTGGTACTCGCGCTGACGGCTGTACCCGGTCAGCACGTTGAACAGATCGGTCAGGTCGGCACCGAGGTCGTCGTCGGCGGTGAGCAGCCCCAGATCCTCGTACAGCCGCGCCGTCGTCGGGTTGTAGTTCCCGGTTCCGATGTGCGCGTACCGCCGGATGCCGCCGTTCTCCCGGCGCACGACGAGGCAGGTCTTCGCATGGGTCTTGAGGCCGGCCACCCCGTAGACCACGTGCACGCCCGCGGTCTCGAGCGTCTTCGCGAACGTGATGTTCGCCAGCTCGTCGAACCGAGCCTTGAGCTCGACCAGCGCCACCACCTGCTTGCCGGCCTCCGCGGCCCGGACGAGCGCGTGGATGATCGGGCTCTCCGATGAGGTGCGGTACAGGGTCTGCTTGATCGCGAGCACGTCGGGATCGATCGCCGCCTGCTCGACGAACGCCTCGACGGAGGCCGAGAACGAGTCGTACGGGTGGTGCACGAGGATGTCACCGTCGCGGATCGCGGCGAAGACGTCCACCGGACCCTCGGACGACTGCAGGGCCGGCGGCGTCACCGGGGTCCACGGCTCGTCCTTCAGATCCGGACGGTCCAGGTCGACGAAGAACCACAGGTGGCCGAGCGCCAGCAGCCATCCCCCCACGTAGACCTGCGACTCGTCGACGCCCAGCTCGCGCATGAGCAGCTGGCGCAGCTCGTCGCTCATCGTGGGATCGATCTCGAGGCGGATCGCGGTTGCCCCTCGTTGCCGGCGTTGGAGCACGGTCTCGATCGCGGCGAGCAGGTCGTCGGCCTCGTCTTCCTCCACCTCGACGTCGGCGTCGCGCGTCACTCGGAACACATGCACCTCGACGATGTCCATGCCCGGGAACAACTGGTCGAGATGGGCCGCGATGACCTCTTCGAGCGGCACGAACCGCTCGCCGTCGGGCAGATCGGTGAACCGAGGGAGCAAGGGGGGGATCTTCACACGAGCGAACCGGCGCTCGCCCGTGATCGGGTCGCGGATCGCCGCCGCGAGGTTCAGGGAGAGGTTCGAGATGTACGGGAACGGGTGCGACGGGTCGACCGAGAGCGGCGTCAGCACCGGGAAGATCCGCTCGCGGAACCGACGCCCGAGGAACTCCTTGTCGTCCTCGCCCAGCTGCGCCCAGTGGACGACGCGGACGCGCTCCTTCTCGAGGGCGGGCAACAGCTCACCCTGCACGAGGGCCTCGGCTCGTTCCTGCAGCGCCACGACGCGTTCGCGGATCGCCACGAGCTGGTCCTGCGGGCTCATGCCGTCGGGTGTCGTCGCCGCGACCCCGGCGTCGACCTGTTCCTCCAAGCCAGAGACCCTGATCTGGAAGAACTCGTCGAGGTTCTGCGTGTAGATCGCCACGAACTTGACCCGTTCCAGGAGCGGACGGGTGGGATCCTCGGCGAGCGCGAGCACCCTGGAGTCGAACTCCAACCACGAGACCTCTCGATTGATGAATCGCGAGGTCGTCGGCGATGCAGGCTCGGGGAAGGGCTGTGCATCCACTGTGGGCCTATGGTACGAACGCCCAGCCGAGAGGTGCAAGCACCGAGCCATCAACGCCGTCCGAGGGTGGCATCATGGGTCCGTCCGGCTCGCCGACCGAGAGGGTCCGATCGTGAAACTGAAGGTGTCGCAACGGCCCGACGCGTTCTTCGACCTGTTCCAGGAATCCGCCGAGAGCCTCTGCGCCGGCGCCGATCAGCTCCGCAACCTGGTGCACGAGTACGAGGACGTCGAGGCGAAGGCTCGCAGGATCGCCGAGCGAGAGCACGAGAGCGACGAGATCACGCACGCGATCATCCGCCTGATCAACACCACGTTCGTGACGCCGATGGATCGCGAGGACATCTACCAGCTGGCGACCGCGCTCGACGACGTGATGGATGCGATCGAAGCTGCGGCCGATCTGTTCGTGCTGCATGCGATCGAGGAGCCTCGCCAGGCGATGCGCGACCAGGTCGACGTGCTGGTCGAGGCCGCGCGGCAGACCGAGCAAGCGCTCATGGCCTTCCGGAACCTGCGGCGCGACCAGCTCGAGCCCTACTGGGTCGAGATCAACCGGCTCGAGAACCAGGGCGACCGCCTGTACCGGCGAGCCGTCGCGGACCTGTTCTCAGGCGATCATCGGGCCATGGACGTCCTGCGGTGGAAGGCCGTCAACGAGACCCTCGAGGAGGCCTTGGACGGTCTGGAGAACGTGGCCAACGTGATCGAAGGGGTCGTGCTCAAGCACGCCTGACGTCGTCGTCGGCCCGCTCGTGCGGCACGCGGCGCGGCCTCCCTCCCGACGGTCGCCACCTGCCGAGCGAACGATCCTCCAACGCGGTCCCCACCGCCCACACGAGCGCGAGGCCGGCGGCGAACAGGTTGACCCATCGGTACTCCGCCGGGGTGGGCTCCCACAGGAGCAGGCTGATCACGGCGAGGGCGCCGAAGAACGCCGTGCGCCGACCGAGCCTCATGCCACCGCCTTGAAGGGGAGGTACACCACGTAACTGATCACGAAGGCGCCGGGGATCGTCAAGACCCAAGCCCACACGACCTGGCCCGCGACGCCCCATCGCACGGCGGACAGTCGCTGGGTCGACCCGACCCCGACGATGGCGCCCGTGATCGTCTGGGTCGTGGAGACGGGGATCCCGGCCACGGTGTTGGCCATGATGGTGGCCGCGGCCGCCGTCTCCGCGGCCATGCCCTGGGCCGGCTGGAGCTTCGTGATCTTCGAGCCCATCGTGTGGACGATGCGCCACCCCCCGAACAGGGTGCCCAGGCCGATGGCCGTGTGCGCCGAGAGCACGACCCACAGCGGCACGTCCGATCCGGTCGGCAGGACGCCGTTGGCGACGAGCAGCGCGAGGATGACGCCCATCGTCTTCTGGGCGTCGTTGGCTCCGTGCGCCAGGCTGAACGACGCCGCCGAGAACAGCTGTCCCACGCGGAACCCACGGTTGAGCCGCTCCAGGCGCCGGGATCGGTGGAAGACCCAGTAGATCGCCACCATGAACGTGAACCCCAAGAGCAACCCCACGACCGGGGAGAGCACGATGAACACGGCGATCTTCTGGAACCCCGAGGCGATCAACGAGGCCCACCCCGCCTTCGCGACCGCGGCGCCAGCCATCGCCCCCACGAGCGCGTGCGAGGAGCTCGTCGGCAGCCCGAGCCACCACGTGATGATGTCCCACACGACGGCCCCCACCAGCCCGGCGAAGATCACGGCGTTGTCGAACACGGACGGTTGCACGACGTCGTTGGCGATCGTCGCGGCCACCTCGGTGCCGAAGACGAGGAACGCCACGAAGTTGAAGAACGCCGCCCACACGACGGCTTGCTGCGGTGACAACACGCGTGTCGAGACGACGGTCGCGATCGAGTTCGCCGCGTCGTGGAACCCGTTGAAGAAATCGAACGCGAGGGCGATGAAGATGATCGCCGCGACCCAGATCGTCATGCGAACTTCAGGGCCACCGACTCGACGATATTCGCGATGTCCTCGCAGTGGTCGATGGCGTCCTCGGCTCCGTCGAGCAGGTCTTTCCACATGAGGACCTCCATCGCGGCGAAATCACCCGAGTACAGCACCGCCACCCCTCGCCGGTAGACCCAGTCCCCTTCCCGCTCGGCACGCTTGACCTCGGCGCAAGCCGCCTCCACGCCGGCGAGGGCACGCAGGTCGCGGACCGCGAGGGCGACGCTGGTCGCCGCCCGTTGCAGCACGTCGATCTGCTGGAGGAACTGCGAGAGCGGCCGTCGCACGGGCAACAGGGCCAGCAGGTCGGCCAAGCCCTCGGCCGAATCCAGCACGTCGTCGATCGAGGAGGCGAGGGCATGGATGTCCGTCCGATCGAACGGGGTCACGAACGTCGTGTTCACCATGCCCAGGATCTGGTGCGTGAGCTCGTCACCGGCCTCCTCGAGCGTGCGGATGCGCTCGGCATGGTGCCCCGCGTTCGGCAGGTCGGACAGCAGGACCCCGAGATCGACCACCGCCCGAACCATGCCGTCGGCGTGACGGTCGAACAGGTCGAAGAACGTGAGCTCCCGCGGGATCACCTGGAACGGCACGGCTCGGACACCCTCTCCACGAAACGGCCGAGCGACCGTACAAGCGTGATCCACCCGTGTCCACCGACGGGGGAACCGCTCAGGCGGAAGGGGTCAGGTCAAGCGTGATCGACGAACCGGTATCCGAGTCCTCGAACGGTCAACAGATGCCGGGGTTCGTGCGGATCCTCCTCGACCTTCTGGCGCAGACGCTTCACGTGCACGTCGAGCGTCTTCGTATCGCCGACGTAGTCGGCCCCCCAAACCTCCTCGATCAGGAACAGCCTGGTGAGCAATCGATCCCGGCGACGCAGGAATGCCTCGAGCAGCTCGAACTCCTTCGGCGGGAACGCCACAGCCTCGCCGCGCACGCTGACCTCGTGACGGGCGACGTCCATCTCGACCGGTCCGCCCCGCAGCACCTCCTCGGGGGCAGGCATGCTCCCGCGCATGGACTCTCGGCGAAGGTGCGCCCGGACCCTCGAGATGAGCTCTCGGAGCGAGAACGGCTTCGTCACGTAGTCGTCGGCGCCGAGCTCGAGCCCGATCACCTTGTCGGCCTCGGAATCCTTGGCCGTCACCATGATGATGGGCACGTCGCTCTCCGCGCGGATCGTCCTGCACACGTCGAGTCCGGAGATCTCCGGCAGCATCAGGTCGAGGATCACCAACGCGGGCCGATCGATGCGGAACCGATCGAGGCCGCGCCGTCCGTCGCTGGCCACCGTGACCCGGAAGCCTTCCCGCTCGAGGTTGTAGCGGACGGATTCGGCCAGCGATTCCTCGTCCTCGACGATCAAGATGTGGGCGGATGGCTCGGGTGCCACCTCCCGTTCCTCCGGGACCGCGCTCATTCCAGGACCACCGGGTGCGACGCGTCGGTGAACTCCCGGAACTCGCCGGTCAGCAGGAACCCGACCTGCTCGGCGATGTCGACCGCGTTGTCCCCCACCCGCTCCAAGGCCCGCGCAGCCATGTTCATGTGGAGCCCCCAGTCGAGCTGCGACGGATCGTCCGCGAGCTTCAGCGCCTCGAGGTGGGTCATCCGATTCAATCGATCGACCGGGTCGTCCATGGCCGGCACTCGGAGGGCCAGCTCGAGGTCGCGTCGCCCGAACGCTTCCATGGCCGTGCGCAGCATCCGCACCACGAGGTTGCTCATCTCCTCGAGCTGCCGGCGCATCGACTCGCTTCCCCGCGCATCCTTGGTGGCGAGGTAGAGCTTCGCGACGTTGACGGCTTGATCCCCGACGCGCTCGAGGTGCAGGTTGCAGTGCAGGATCGCCGAGATCAGCCGCAGGTCCTCCGCGACCGGCGATTGCAGCGCGAGCATGCGGAGCACGCCGCCGTCGATCTTCAGGTAGAGCTCGTCGATCGGGTCGTCGGAGTCGATCACGGCTCGGGCCTTCTCGTCGTCGTGCTGCACGAGCGCCTCGGTCGATCGTTGCACGGCCGTGGCCGCCAGTTCCCCGAGGCTGAGCAGCTCGAGCTCGGTCGACTCCAGTTCCTCGTGGAAGCTCGCGCGGGTCATCCGAATCGCCCCGTCACGTAGTCCTCGGTCCGCTGGTCGCTCGGGTTCGTGAAGATCGATTCGGTGCGATCGAACTCCACGATCGTTCCCGTGCGCGATCCGTCCTCGTGCACGTCCACGGTGAAGAACGCCGTTCGATCGGAGACACGCGCCGCCTGCTGCATGTTGTGGGTCACGATCACGATCGTGTAGTCGGCCACGAGCTCCTGCATCAGGTCCTCGATCTTCGCCGTCGCGATCGGGTCGAGCGACGAGCACGGCTCGTCCATCAGGATCACGTCGGGCTTGGTCGCGATCGCCCGCGCGATGCACAGTCGCTGCTGCTGCCCTCCGGAGAGCGCGAGACCCGATTCCCTGAGCTTGTCCTTGACCTCGTCCCACAGGGCCGCCCTGTGCAAGCTCTCCTCGACCAGTTCGTCCATGTCGCCCTTGTACCCCGCGATCTTGGGTCCGAACGCGATGTTGTCGTAGATCGACTTGGGGAACGGGTTCGGCTTCTGGAAGACCATGCCGATACGGCGCCGCACCTCGACGGGATCGACGCGCTCGTCGTAGAGATCGACGCCGTGGTAGAGGAGCTCCCCCTCGACGCGAGCGCCTTCGATCAGATCGTTCATCCGGTTCAGGCATCGCAGGAACGTGGTCTTGCCGCACCCGGACGGGCCGATCAGCGCGGTGATCTCGTTCTCGAGGATCGGGAGGTTGATGTCGCGAACGGCGCGGAAGGCGCCGTAGTACACGGCGAGATCGGTCGTCGAGAAGACGACCTCTCGCCGGGTCTCCTCCGTCTCACTGATGTTCGAATGCTTCACGCTGAGCTGAACGCCATCTTCCTCGACGGGAGGCACCTGCGTCAGGTCGCTCGCTTCCATGCGCTCACCACCTTCGGTCATATCGGTTCCTGAGCAGGATCGCGGCGAGGTTCACGACGAGGATGATCGCGAGCAGCACGACGATCGCTGCGGCCGTGTTCGCCTTCCATCCGTCTCCGGCGAGGCGGGACCACGAGAAGATCTGGGTCGGAAGGGCCGTGTACTGCCCCTGGAGGATCTCCAGCGGCGATCGTCCAGCGGGGCTCGAGAGGTACCCGGTGACGGCGCCGATCAGCAGCAGGGGCGCGGTCTCGCCGAACGCCCGGGCCAGCGACAGGATCACGCCGGTGAAGATGCCGGGCGCCGCGTACGGGAGCACGTGGCTCCTCACCACCTCCCAGCGGGTGGCTCCGACGCCGTAGGCGGCCTCCCGGATGCTCTTCGGCACCGCTCGGAGGGCCTCCATCGCGATCAGGATGACGATCGGCAGCACGAGCACCGACAGCGTCAGGCCGCCGGAGATGAAGCTCCGGCCGAAGGTGTCGGGGCCGGTGACCGCACGCATCGTCTGCACGAAGACGACGAGCCCGAGGATGCCGTAGACGATCGACGGCACGCCGGCGAGGTTCCTGATGTTCGTCGTCAGCAGTCGATTGACCTTGGTGTCTTTCGCGTACTCCTGCAGATAGATCGCGGCCGCGATGCCGAGGGGAAGCGCGACGACCGCGACGAACCCGATGAGGATCAATGAGCCCACGACGCCTTGCCGGACGCCCGCACGCGAGTCGAGCCGGGACACGTTGCCCGTGAGGAAGTCCCCCGCCCTCGTGGACAGCACCGGCCATGCGTCGGAGATCGCGGTGCCGAGCAGCACGATCAGGATCGCGAGCGAGAGCAGCAACGACAGCAGCAGCGCTGCCTGGAACAGCCGGCCGAACAGGTCGCGCCGCTTCCCTCGCAGCGCGAGCTCGACGGAACCTCGGACCTGTCGCGTGGGTGCGATCGCCGCCATCAGTAGTCCCTTCGGACCTTCCGGACGAACCGCTCCGACAGCACGTTGAGCGCCAGGGTCAAGGCGAAGAGCAGCAGGCCCACGAAGTACAGGGAATCGAACGGATTCAGGCCCGTCGCCCCCTTCACCTGATCCGACCCGATCGCGAGCGATGAGATCGCGCCGGTCATCGTCTGACCGGGCTCGAGGGGATCCCAGTGGCGAGAGGCCCCGCCGGTCGCGCCGGCGGCGATCGCCACCACCATCGTCTCCCCGACGGCACGTGAGAAGCCCAGGATCAAGGCGGCCACGATGCCCGACACGGCGGCAGGGAACACGACCTTGGTCGTCACGGTCCGGCGGCGCGCGCCGATCCCGTAGGCGGCCTCACGGAGCGCGTTCGGCACGGCGTACATCGCATCCTCGGCGACCGAGGCCACCAGCGGGATCGTGAGGATCCCGACCCCGATGCCCGCCGCCATGATGTTGAAGGTGCCCGCGGACGAGAACAGCGGCTGCACGAGTGCCGGGTTGACGACCTGCAGGGCGAAGTACCCGAGCACCACGCTCGGGATCCCCGCCAAGGTCTCGAGGATCGGCTTGAGCTTGCGCCGCGTCCTCGGGTCCGCGTACTCGGAGAGGTACATCGCCGCACCGAGTCCGAGCGGGGTCGCGATCATCATCGCGATGATCGACACCTCGATGGTGCCGATGAAGATCGTGAGGACGTCGAACTCGCCGGTCCGAGGACGCCATCCCTCGGCGAAGAGCTGGCCGAGCTCCACGTTCGACAGGAAGTCGACGGCCTCGCCGACGAGCGCGACGACGATGGCGACGCTGACCACCATCGAGACGACGGCGGCCGTCAGAAGGAAGATCCGGACGAACCCCTCCTTCCGCTGACGTCGGGGGCTGCCCCGCAACACCCTGATCGAGAGTCCGGTGTTCCCGGTCCCTTCCATGTCGCAGCTCCCTCACCATCCGGGCGGGTCGAGGGCCGAGCGGCACGCCGCCCGGCCCTGCCGACCCTCGTGTTCCTGCTCGATCAAGCCGCGGCCGACTCCCACGCGGATCGGGTGGCCTGGACGCGATCGCTCGGCAGGGCGATGTAGCCCACCTCCTCGACCAGCGAGGTGATGGCCTCGTCGCTGACGTAGTAGTCGACGTACGCGGCGACCTCGGGCCTCGCTGCCGCCTCCGTGCTCACGTAGATGTAGAGCGAACGGGAGAGCGGGTACGAGCCGTCGGAGACGGACTCGGCGCTCGGGGCGACGCACCCGTCACCGGCGTCGATCTCGATCTCCTTGACGGCGTCTCCCGCCTCCTCGGCGAAGGCGAACCCGACGAAGCCGAGCGCGCCGGGAGAGCCTTCCATCGCCGTGATGATCACGTTGTCGTTCGGCGACGCCTGGTAGTCCTGGCGCAGCGTTTCCCAGTCTTCCTCGGGGATGCCCTGCGCCTCGGCGATGTCGGGGATCCCCGACAGCTCGATGAAGGAGTCGTAGGTGCCCGATTCCTCACCCGGCGCGGTGATCTCGAGCGGTTGGTCGGGGAATCCTCCGATCCCGCCGACCTCCGAGGCCAGCGCGTCCGCGCCGCTCCACGTGTCGATGCCCTCGGACTCCGGTCCGAACAGCGCGTACACGTCGCCGCTGTTGAGGCACGTGACGTCGGCGTTCTCGGGGTTGGTCATCACGGTCAGACCGTCGAGACCGACCTCGAGCTCGATGAACCCGATCCCGTTCTTCTTGCAGAGCTTCTCCTCCTCGGCTTCGATCGGACGCGAGGCATCGGAGATGTCGGTCTCTCCGTTGCAGAAGAGCTCGAACCCGTCACCGGTGCCGGGCCCACTGACGCTGATCGCGACGTCGGGGTTCGTCTCGTTGAAGATCTCCGCCACGATCGACGAGATCGGCTCGACGGTCGACGAGCCGGAGATCGTGATCGACCCGCTCAGCTCCTCCGGGGTCGTGGTACCGCCGTTCCCGGCTCCGTCGTCCTCACCCCCGCCGCAGGCCGCAGCCACGAGCGCGAACGCGAGCGCACCGACGAGGATCCCCGTCGCCCGCTTGAACTTCCTCATCGAGCCCTCCTTCGAGTGCTTCGTCTGACGCGATGCTAGGAAGGGCGTATGGACGCACCGTTGCCCCTGGGTGAACGGTGGATGAACGACGGTGGCCGAGAGGTCCAGGTGCTAACGGGCCGGAAGGCGGCGAGACGGTGAACGAGCCCTGAACACCGGTGGAGAAGGTGAACGTGCTCCGTATGCTTGCGAACCGAGATGGATGCAGCAGCGATCGCGGTCACGGCGCTGGGGTTGGCCGCGGCGGCCGGGGTCGGTGCACTGCTCGCGTTCCTGATCATGCGATCGAGGCTCGCCGGCGCGGAAGATCGGGCGGCGACGGCATCGGCGGAGCTCGATCGGCGAGCGACGCTGGAACGCGAGCAACGAGCGGAGCAGGATCTCATCCTCGACTCGATGCAGGAAGGGGTGCTCCTATTCGGCGCAGACCTCGAGACCGCGTTCGCCAACGTCGCGGCTGAGCGACATCTCGGGGATCGGATCTCTTCGGTGAACCACCTGTACCCGGTCAGCCTGCGGGAAACCGTCCGCCGGGTTGCGGCGTCGTCGGTCCCGACCACCGTCGAGGTCGAACGGAGCGCGCCGTCCCGGTGGCTGCGCGTCACGGCAACGCCTGCCGGGGAAGGAGCGGTCCTGCTCGTGGTGACCGACATCACCGACGCTCGCCGGGTCGAGGAGGTCCGTCGGGACTTCGTCGCGAACGCCTCGCACGAGCTCAAGACCCCGGCCGCATCGATCCAGGCGGCCGCCGAGACCCTGCGGGCGGTCGTGGACGACGATCCCGAAGCCGCTCCGAGGTTCGCGGTGCAGCTCGAACGGGAAGCGCTCCGGTTGTCCCGTATCGTCGCCGACCTGCTCGACCTGTCCCGGCTCGAGTCCGGGAGCGACCTCGCCGAACAGGTGCGCCTCGACGCCTTACTGCGAGAGGAGGTCGAGCGGTATGCGGAGCAGGTCCGCGAGGCGGGCCTGTCGATATCGGTCGATGCGAAGGAGCCCACCGCGGTCGAGGGGTCGGCACGGGATCTCTCGCTGCTGATCCGCAACCTCATCGACAACGCGGTCCGCTCCACGCCCTCGGGGGGCTCCGTCGCGGTGCGGGTGTGGACCGAGGACGGCGAGGTCGGCCTCGAGGTGCGGGACACCGGCGTCGGCATCCCCACTCGTGATCTGACGCGCATCTTCGAGCGCTTCTACCGCGTCGACCGGGCTCGGTCGCGCGAGACCGGTGGCACCGGGCTCGGGCTCGCCATCGTGCGTCACGTGGCCGAGAACCACGGTGGGTCCGTCGCCGTCACGAGCGAGCTGGGAGCCGGATCCACGTTCACAGTGCGGCTGCCGGGCTGCGACCTGACGCCGCGGCCCCTCTGACGCACGGGGTCGCCGGGCGTGGGCCGTATGCTGCGCCAGCCATGACGACGCTGTTCCTCGTGCGACACGGACTCACCGCGCACACAGGACACACGCTGTACGGAAGGACCCCGGGCATCGAGCTCGACGAACGCGGGCGGTCCCAGGCCGAGCACCTGGCCGCGCGGCTCGCCGTGGTCCGACCGACCGCGATCTACTCGAGCCCGCTCGAGCGATGCGTGCAGACCATGGTCCCCCTGGCCGAGGCGTGCCGGCTCCCGGTGATCGAACGTGAGGACCTGATCGAGATGGATGCCGGCTCGTGGACCGGGAAACCCCTCTCCCGGCTTCGCCGCACGAAAGCCTGGGCCGATATCCAGGAGCATCCCGAGACGTTCGGCTTCCCCGGGGGCGGCGAGCGATTCACCGAGGCCCGGGACCGGGCGGTCGGGGCGCTGCACGCGATCGCGCGGCGGCATCGGCGCGGACGCGTCGTCGTGGGCACCCACGGCGACATCGTCCGAGTGATGCTCGCCGAGCTCGCCGGCGCTCCGCTGTCACGCTTCCAGCGCATCGTGATCGACACCGCATCGATCTCGGTCGCGACGATCCACCGCGACGGGATCGCGAGGGTGCTGCTCGTGAACGACACCGCGGACCTCTCGCGGTTCGCACCCGGGGGTGGATCTCCGGCATGGGAGGACGTCGAGGCGCCCGATGTCGAGCGGCGGCCGGGGAGGAACCTGCGAGGATAGACCGCATGGATCTCGGCCTCGTCGATCGCATCACCGCGGGCACGATCGGTGAGCCCGGACAGCGCGCGTTCTACCTGCAGGCGCGGGGAGGCGACCGGCTCGTGACGA
This sequence comes from Actinomycetota bacterium, assembly GCA_035550775.1. GTDB lineage: Bacteria > Actinomycetota > UBA4738 > UBA4738 > HRBIN12 > JAOUEA01. Next base: position 19,086 of record DASZOO010000035.1, read on the forward strand.
TCCTCGTCGAGAAGGAGCAGGTGCAGTTGCTCGCGGCCTCGATCTTGGAGCTCCTGGCCGATCTCGAGCTCGAGACCGGCATCGGGCCGGGCGATGATGAGCTGGAGCTCGAGGAACCGGTCGACCCGCTGTGGCGCGCCGGCAAGCTCTCGATCGGCTACGACAGCGACCGAGAGCTGTTCGTGCTCGAGATCGAGGAGTTCGTGCCCGGGCCGGAGGACGACGATCCGAATCCCGCGGTCCTCGGCGACGTCGAGGTGGTGCAGCTCGCGGCCACTCGCGAACAGATGTTCGCGCTCTCGCGCCACGGCGCGGCCGTCGTGGAGCAAGGGCGTCCGACGTGTCAGTTCTGCGGCAATCCGATCGACCCGGAGGGCCACGCGTGTCCCGCGATGAACGGTCATTCGAAGCGGACCTGACCCCCCAGCCGGTGCCGTCGGCGATCGAATCAGGCCCGCTCGAGCTGTTGGGCCTCCTCCCGAACTCGTCGAACTACACGTTCCTCGCGCGAGCCTCGGCCGGCGGGGAGGAGATGCTGGTGGTCTACAAGCCGCATCGTGGCGAGAACCCGCTCTGGGACTTCCCCGGCGGACTCGGCCGGCGCGAGGTGGCCGCCTACGTCGTGGCGGCCTCGCTCGGATGGCCGAACGTGCCGCCGACGGTGCTCCGCGAGGGCCCCGAGGGCATCGGATCGGTGCAGCGGTTCGTGCCCTTCGAGCCGCAGGAGCACTACTTCACGCTGCAGCAACGTCATCCGGACGCGTTCCGCGCGATCGCGACGTTCGACCTCGTCGTGAACAACGCCGACCGCAAGGGTGGACACTGCCTGCTCGGCGAGGACGGCCGCATCTGGGCGATCGACCACGGGGTCTGCTTCCACGTCGAGCCGAAGCTCCGGACGGTGATCTGGGAGTACATGGACGAGGCGATCCCTCAGGAGCTGGTCGACGACGTCGGCGCCTTGGGCGAGGCCCTCGGCCGTGGTTCGGCTCCGTGCGACCGCCTCGCCGGCCTCCTGGCCGACGATGAGGTCGCCGCTCTGCGCCGCCGGATCGTCACGCTGGTGGGCGACCCCGTCTTCCCGACGCCGATCGGAGAGCGCCCCTATCCGTGGCCGCCCGTCTGAGATGACCCCGATCCGTCACACGACCATCGCCACGCCGCTCGGCGATCTCACGATCGTGTGCTCGTCCTTCGGCGTGGTCGCGACGATCTTCGAGGATGAGGAGCGCGACCCGGCGCTGGCACGCGTCGAGCATCGGTTCGCGGAGCGGTCGTCCGACGCGTCCGAGGCTCGCGAGCTGGCGCGGGCGGCCGGCTCACAGGCGCGCGGCTACCTCGAGGGACGCATCCGCTCGTTCTCGGTTCCCCCGGACCTCACGATGGTCCCCCACGGGTTCGCGCGCCGTGTGCTGGAGGTCGTGACGACGATCCCGTTCGGCGAGCTCTGGACCTACGGCGACGTCGCCGGCCTCGCGGGGAGCCCCCGAGCGGCCCGTGCGGCTGGGAGCGCGCTCGCCGGGTGCCCGATGGAGCTCTTCGTGCCGTGCCACCGCGTCGTTCACGCCAGCGGAACGATCGGCGGCTACGGCCGGCACGAGGATCGGAAGCGGTGGCTGCTGCGGCACGAGGGCGCGATCCCGTGACCGCCACCGGCTCGGACGTTCGACGCGCCGTGCGAGAGGATGGAACCATGTCGGGAAGGATCCTGAGCGTCGCCGTGCTCCTCGCCGCCGCCGTGGCCGCGGCGTGCACGGGCGACGGCGATCCGGCACCGACGGCGACGGCGACGCCCACCGGCGACGCGACGTCGTTCTCCGCCCAGGTCGCGAGCTCCGACCTCGCCGCGGGATCCCCCGAGACCGTGCAGGTCGGTGTCTTCTCGAGCACCGACGAGGCCGGCGTGCGCCTGCTGTCGTTCGGGGAGGTCCAGGTGTCGTTCGCCTACGTCGGCGACGGGAGCGGGTCCCCGGTCGCGGGGCCCTCCACGACCGCCCGGTTCGTGGCCGCGCCCGGCAACGCCGTCGCCGACGGCGCCGGTCCCACGCTCACCGACCCGGCCGAGGTGGCCGGCGTCTACATGAGCCCGGACGTCACGTTCCCCCGATCCGGCGTCTGGAACGCCACCGTCACCCTGTCGGTCGATGGCGGCGCCCCGTTCTCACTCGACGCAGCGTTCAACGTCTACCCGGAGCATCGGATCCCGGCCCCCGGCGACGCCGCCCCCATGACCAAGAACCTCACGATCGACTCGAAGGGCGCGCCGCCGGTGGCGATCGACTCCCGGGCCCAGGACGGCGCGGCGATCCCCGATCCGGAACTGCACCGCACGACGATCGCGGCGGCGATCCGGGCGGGCCGCCCGGCGTTGGTGCAGTTCGCGACCCCGGTGTACTGCCAGAGCAACTTCTGCGGGCCGACCGTCGAGGCACAGGAAGCGCTCGCCGCCGAGTACGCCGACGTGGCGGAGTTCATCCACGTCGAGATCTGGCGCGACTACGAGGAGAGCATCGTGAACCGAGCGGCCGCGGACTGGCTCCTTCGTGAGGACAGCCTCACCGAGCCGTGGATGTACCTGATCGACGGAGACGGCGTGATCGTCGACCGTTGGGGACCCCTCTTCGACCTCGACGACATCCGGGCCGAGCTCGAGGCTCTGCGCTGAGACGACCCTGCGATCGCCCGCCGGTTTCGCTCGAGCTGGCCGTAGCATGGACGGCATGGAACAGCAGCCGGTGATCCCGCCGCCCCCGCCGGGGGGCGACCGCTGCTACCGTCACCCCGACGTGGCCACCGGTGTGCACTGCACCCGGTGCGGACGCCCGATCTGCCCCGACTGCATGATCGCGGCTCCGGTCGGCCACCAGTGTCCGACCTGCGTCGCCGAGGCCCGGTCCGAGTACCGCCGGGGCCCGGGCCGGCGTGCCGCCGTCGGCAAGGCGAAGGCCACCTCGGTCACGAGCGTGCTGCTCGTGCTGATGGGCATCGGGTACCTCCTCGAGATCGTCGCCGGCGGCGCGGGATCGCTGATGGGCGGGCCGAACTCCCTGCAGCTCGTGCGGCTCGGCGCCTCCGTCGGCCTCGCCCAGCTCCCCGACGGCGAAGTCGTCGGGATCGCCGCCGGAGAGACCTGGCGGATGCTGACCGCGGTCTTCCTGCACGGCAGCATCCTGCACCTGCTGATGAACGCCTGGGCCCTGTGGATCTTCGGCCCGATCGTCGAACGGGAGCTCGGCCGGGTGCGGTTCCTGCTGATCTTCCTCACGACGGGGGTGTTCGCGAGCGCGGCGTCGTACGCGTTCGCGAGCGCGCCGGTGCAGGTGAGCGTCGGGGCGTCGGGGGCGATCTTCGGCATCGTCGGCGCGTTCGTCTCCTACAACTACCGGCACCGCGAGCTCGCCGTGGCCGCGGCGCGGCTGCGCGGGTTGGTCCCGTTCCTCATCCTGAACGTGATCCTGTCGATCTCCATCCCGCTGATCGACTGGCGGGCCCACCTCGGGGGGTTCGTGGGGGGGCTCGTCGCAGGCGTGGTCGCGGAGGGGTGGGGGCGGCGGTCGATGCGGAACACGATCGCGGTGGCCGGCTTCGCTGCGATCGTGATCGGCGCCTTCGCGTTGGCCGCATGGAAGACCGCGCAGTACCGCGCCGAGTTCCCGGGCCTGTTCTGATCGAACCTCAGGAGCCCGCCGCGTCGGCCACCCCGTAGAGGTACCCCTCGCGGGTGCCCAGGTAGAGCCAGCCCTTCCAGACCGCGGGCGTGGACTCGATGCACCCCTCGAACCGCATCTTCCACAGCAAGGGAGGGCTGACCGAAGGGTCCGTCACGTCCCAGGCGTAGAGGTCGCCGAGACAGTCCCCCAGGATCAACACGCCGTCGACGACGACGGGTGACGCGATCGACGGCGCCCCCACCTGCATCTCGTGCAGCACCGCGCCGGTCCCCCGTTCCACCTCGAGGACCCGGCCCGCGGCCGTGGAGAAGAACACCACGTCACCGTAGAGCGCCGGTGTGGACCAGCTTCCGCCGGCACCCTCGAATCCGATCTCTCGCGCGTCGATGCTCCAGACGACCGGGTCGTCGGGGCTGCGCGGGTCGAGCTTCAGCAGCTGTCCGACCTCCCTCGAGCGCTCGTTGAACCGCTGGTACTCGGACGCGACGTACAGGAAGCCCTGCGCGTCGATCACGATCGAGGCATCGACGTCGTCACCGACCCAGAACCGCAACACCTGTTCGACATGGGTCCCGCCCGCGAGCACGTCGCTGATGTCCCACCCCTGCACGAGCCCGCCCGAGTTCGCGAAGTAGACGACCCCCTTGCGGTATGCGACCGAGTTCTCGATGGAGACCTCTCGATCACCGAGCGCGGACAGGAGCTCCTCGTCGAATCCAGGGATCGTCGCGACCACCGAGGGATCGACCGTCACGGACCCCGCGCCGTCGTACCCGCGGTTGAGCCGGATCACGTAGAACCAGCCGTTCTCGCCGCCGGCGAGGAGGTGGTCGCGCACGACGAGCGGCGCGCCGTCCCAGTCGTCGTTGCGCAGCGGACGCGGCACGCTCGTGCCGCCGTCGATGCTCCACAGCGTGTCCGGCTCCGGCCGGTCGAGCGCCACCACTCGAAGGTGTCCGTCGCGGGACCCCGCGTAGTACAAGGGGAAGCCGTCCGGATCGGTGGTCGCCGACCCCTTCGCGAGGTCGAGCGTGATCAACGGAGGACGCACCGGCTGACCCGTCTCCCCGTCCACGAAGTGGTAGTTCCCGTCGTAGGCGCCTTCCCGAACCTCGACCCCGCCTCCCTCGAGCTCGACCACCGTGGGCTGACCGGTCCAGCCGGTGCCGCACCAGTGCGAGACGTCGACCCCCACGATGGAATCGGAACAGAGCTTGGTGCTCTCGGGATGCTGCCAGCGCACGACCGGGTCCAGGGGGACGGGCCCGGTGCCGTAGTAGGAGCGCGTCGCGTTGCCGCGGAACGTCGTGAGTCCCTCGAACGAACGGTTCGCGGGCTTGGGGGTCCTCACCGACACGGGCTCCGGCGGCGCGGCGCCCGTGCTGGCCGTCTCGTCCCCGCCGCGGACGAGCGCGAACCCGACGAGGCCCACGACCAGCGCCGACACCACGCCGGCGGCGACGCCGATCGTTCGACGAGAGGGACGAGGGAAGCGGTCGTCCGCAGCCATGCGGCCCATCGTAGCGGCGACGCGTCGACGGTTCGCGGTCGGCCGGGCGGGAGATCGGGGCGGGTCAGACCGGCTCGCCGGCCGACGGGTAGCTGCCCAGCACGCGGAGGAACGACGTGTGCTCGGTGACCTCGGCCAGGGCCTCCGGGACCCCGGGAGCGTCGGCGGCGGCCATGAGGTCGACGTAGAACACGTACTCGAAGGGCTTCCCCCTCCTGGGTCGCGACTCCAGCTTGTGCAGGTTGATCTCACGCTCCGCGAACGGCTGGAGCGAGGCGAGCAACGACCCCGGCCGGTCCAGCACCGCCATCACGAGCGACGTCTTGTCGGCGCGGCGTCCCTCGAGGGTCCCGGTCGAGATGGCCGCGAACTTCGTGAGGTTCTCCTTGTCGGTCTGGATGCGCTCGGCCAGCACCGAGAGGCCGGCGGCGGCACCGGCCTCCACGCTCGCGATCGCGGCGTCTTCCCGATCGCCCCGCGAGGCGATCATGCGCGCCGCGCCCGCCGTGTCGTGCACGGGCACGGGCTCGATGCCCATCGAGGACAGGAACTCCTCGCATTGGGCGAGGGCCTGCCAGTGCGAATGTGCGCGCCGTACCTGCTCGAGCCTGGCACCGGGCACTCCCAACAGGGCGTGGTCGACCCGGACCAGCACCTCGGCGACGATGTGCAGCAGGCTCGTGTGCTGCAGCATGTCGTAGGTCTCGTTGACCGACCCGGCCTGGGAGTTCTCGAGCGGCACGACCCCGTGGTCCGCCTCACCGCTGGTGACCCGAGAGAACACCAGGCGCACGGTGTCGCACGGCATCGGCTCCGCTTCGGGGAACAACGACCGCACCGCCCGCTCGCTGTAGGCGCCGGGCTCTCCCTGGTAGGCGACCTGCATGGCCGGGAAGCCTAACAACCACCTTGCTCCACGCGCCGGTGATACGCTCGATCGTCGCTCGGCCGTTGTCGTGTGCGAGCGCTCCCGCCCCCCAACCACACGAGCACGATGGACCCCGCATGACGACCTCGACGCAGACGCCCGAAGGAACCCCAGGCGACGCGGACCTGGCCGGATCGAGCCCGGACGAAGAGGCGCCCTCGCGCCCCCGCGCCCTTCGGTGGGCGTTGGCGCTCGCCCTCATCGTGCTGGCCGTGGCCGTGGTCACCACCGTGGTGGTGGGTCTCGGCGTGAAGTCCGATGCGGAGGCCGGGAAGGTCGAGATGGCGAAGGGCCGCCGCGCGCTGGTCTCTGGCGACCTCGATGCGGCGCTCGCCCGGTTCGAGGCGGCCGAGGAACGCTTCCGGCGAGCGAACGACGCCGCCAGCGGAGGCGTCGGCGGTCTCATCGCCCGGATCCCGATCCTCGGCCGTTCGCTCGACGTCGCCTCCGGCGTGTCTCGGGCCGGCGTCACGCTCGCCGGCGCGGCCAACGACCTCACGACCGCGATCGCCGACCTCCCCGACGGGCTCGGGTCGCTCGCCCCGGCCGAGGGGCGCATCCCGGTGGAGACCCTGGCGGCCCTGACCCAAGAGGTTCAGGCCGCGGCCGACGAGGCGAAACTTGCCCTCGAGACCGTCCGAGCCACGCCTTCGAGCCTGATCCCGGCGACCGTCGCCGAGGCCCGGTTCGAGGCCGAGGAACAGGTGACGCTCGCGAGCAGGGCCCTCGATGCCGCCTCCGATCTGATGCGGGGCTTGCCCGCCTTCGCGGGAGCCCAGGGGGAGCGTCGGTACCTGCTGATCGCGGAGAGCCCGGCCGAGCAGCGTGGCACCGGCGGCATCTGGGGCGCGTACTCGATCCTCACCACCGACGACGGCCGGTTGTCGGTCGGCCCGTTCCGACCGATCCTGACCCTGCCCCAGGCCCGCCCCGACCAGATCCCACCTCCCAGCCCCGACTACCGCGAGAACTGGGACGGGTACGGAGGGGCGGGCTCGTGGCCCGACATGAACATGACGGCCGACTTCCCATCGGCCGCCCGAGCCGCCCTCTCGACGTACGAGTTCGGCACCGGGGAGCGGCTCGACGGCGTCATCACCGCCGACCCGCACGCGGTGGCCGAGCTCTTCAAGGTCACGGGGCCGGTGAGGGTCCCCGTGCTCGACATCACGCTCACCGCCCGTTCCGTCGTCGAGTTCCTCGCGAACGAGGCATACGTGCTGTACCCGACCGCGGGCGAGGAGCGCAAGAGCCTGCTCGGCGACGTGGTCGGGCTCGCCTTCGATCGATTCCTGGCCGCGCAGGGCTCGGGCGTCGGCAAGATCCGGGCCATCACGCACGCCGTCGCGGACGGTCACATCAAGCTCTACGTTCGAGACCCCCTGGTCCAGCGTGGGCTCCGACGGGCCCGCCTGGACGGTGCCCTGACGGCGCCCCCGGGGAACGACCTGCTCGCCGTCCACGTGAACAGCCGGTCGGCCAGCAAGGTCGACTTCTACGCGACCCGTACGGTCCGCTACGAGGCGACGCTGGGCGGCGACGGGGAGGCCTTCGTCGCCACGGAGATCCAGATCCGCAACGACTCTCCGGTCAGCGGGCTCCCCACGTACGTGATCGGGCCCGGCAAGGGGATCGTGGGCCACGTCCCCGGCGACAACGTGTCGATCGTGACCGCGTCGTGCCCGGGGCGATGCGAGCTGATCGAAGCCCGTCGCAACGGGAGGGACCAGGCGATGCGCGTGGGCGAGGAGCTCGGCCGCCAGCGGTACCAGGACTTCTTCACCACGGCGGGAGGAGGGGCCACGTCGACCCTCGAGATCGTCACGCATCGCGACGACGTGTGGACCGGCAACTCCTCGGGCGGCGTGTACCGCCTGACCGTGCTTCCTCAGACCACGATCGAGCCCACACGCTACGACGTCGTGGTGCGGCCACCTGCGGGAACCGAGGTCATCTGGACGAGCGAGCCGATGCAGATCCGTGATGGTGCGGCCGTCTGGCGAGGGTTCCCCGAGGGCAGGCTCGAGCTCGTGGTGCGCTTCCGTGCTCCCCTGCCGTTGCGTTGGTGGCGCAACATTGAGCGACTCGCAGGCTGACCGCGGAGGCCGGAACGACGAACGCCCCGGAGCGAAGCTCCGGGGCGTCGGACGTTGCCGCTTGGTCGCTTACGACGATGTCGCGACGCGGCGCCGCGCCACGAACAACGCCACGAGACCCACGGCGACCAGCGCGACCGCGACGATCGCCGCCGTCGAGGCGTCGCCGCCCGTGAAGGCGGTTCCGCCGCCGGCGCCCTCGACCACTGCCTCGGGCGGGGGGGAGTCCGTGTAGTCGGCGAACGCGGTACCGGTCAGCATGGTCACGAACGCGATCGCGCCAGCCAAGACCGCAGCAGCCCTCTTCATGCAAGTGCCCTTTCTATTGGACACGGAACCCGCACGCCCGTGTCGCCTGAACTGGGGACATCATAGGCCGTTCGAGCTACGGTAAGCAACCCGTCGAACGACCTATTTGGCGCATTTCCACGATGCATAGGTCCTCCGTCGCCGACCGTCTCTCCGGCGCGACGCGGAGTGACCTATCCGGCTCTCCACCCCGCGTCGCGTGCCCACGCAACCGTTCGCGCCAGTCCATCCCGGAGGGTCACCTTCGGCTCCCATCCGAGCGCGGCCCGGGCGAGGGTCACGTCGGGGCATCGTACCGTGGGATCGTCGGTCAACGGTGGAAGGAACTCGATTTCTTCCGGGACGCCCGCGGTCTGGGCCACGAGCCTGGCGAGCCCGAGGATCGTGACCTCCTCGGGGTTCCCGAGGTTCATGGGACCGGCCTCGTCCACGTCGAGGAACCGCCGGAACCCCTCGATCAGGTCGTCGACGTAGCACAGCGACCGAGTCTGCGTCCCGTCGCCGTAGACCGACATCGGACGGCCGTTCAGCGCTTGGGAGATGAAGTTGGGCACGGCGCGGCCGTCGTCTCGCCGCATGCGAGGACCGTACGTATTGAAGATGCGGACGATCTTCGCGGGCACTCCGTAGGTGCGCAGGTACGCCATGGTGAGCGCCTCCGCGTACCGCTTGGACTCGTCGTAGACCGACCGCAGACCGACGGGATTCACGTTGCCCCAGTACGACTCCACCTGCGGGTGGACGGCGGGATCGCCGTAGACCTCGGAGGTCGAGGCCAGCAGGAACCCGGCTCCGCACTCACGCGCCAGGTCGAGGGCGCGCATGGTGCCCAACGCTCCGACCCGCAACGTCTCGATCGGATGATCGAGGTAGTCGGGTGGCGATGCCGGTGACGCGAAGTGCATCACCCAGTCGACCGCGCCGACATCGGGGAGCTGGAGGGTGACGTCGTGCTCGATGAAGGTGAATCCCGGGTCGCGCTCGGCCCCCTGGATGTTCTCCCGGCGCCCCGTGAGCAAGGAGTCGAACGCGACCACGCTCCAGCCGTCGGCGAGGAGCCGGTCGCACAGATGCGAACCGAGGAAGCCGGCTCCCCCGGTGACGAGGGCCCTAGGCACGGTCGGGGGTCGAGGGCAGTCGCCCGGTCGGATAGAAGTGGAACCCGTGGGCCACCGCGCGCTCCGCATCGATCACGTTCCGGCCGTCGACGAACACCCGTGAGGCCATGATCTCTCCGAGCTTGTCGAAGTCGAGCTCCTGGAACTCGTCCCACTCCGTGCAGAGCACCACGCAGTGCGCGTCGCGAGCCGCTTCGTACGCGCTCGGCGCGACCTCGAGCTCGGGCTGGGTACGAACCGCGCTCTCCGCCGCGTGGGGGTCGTAACCGACCACGGTCGCGCCCAGCGCCCTGAGGCGTTCGGCGAGCATCAGGGCGGGCGCGATCCGCACGTCGTCGGTGCCGGGCTTGAACGCCAGGCCCAGCAGCGCCACGCGCTTGTCGTCGAGGTTCCACAGGGCGTCGCGGATCTTGTCGACGGTCGCGTCGATCGCCTGATCGTTGATGCGTGCGACCTCGCGCAACATCGCGAAGTCGTAGCCGAGCGAGGTCGCCAGGTGATCGAACGCCACCAGGTCCTTCGGGAAGCAGTACCCGCCGTACCCGAGGCCCGCGTTCAGGAACGCCGGGCCGATACGGGAATCTGCCCCCATGACCTCGGTGACGGCGTCGACGTCGGCGCCGGTCCGCTCGCACAGACGCGCGAGGGCGTTGGCGTAGGAGATCTTCAGGGCCAGGAACGCGTTGCAGGCGTGCTTGGCCAGCTCGGCCGTGCGGATGTCGGTCTCGATCAGCCGGGCGCCATCAGCGGTGAACGGCTCGTACAGGCGGCGCATGACCTCGAACGCGCGCTCCGAGGCGGCGCCCACGAGGATGCGCTCGGGGTGCATCGCGTCGTGCAGCGCGTGTCCCTCACGCAGGAACTCCGGGTTCGACACGACCTCCACCGACCCGGCGAGGTCCGGCCGCTGGAGCAGCACGGAACGCGTGAGTCGGTCCGCCGTGCCGGCGGGGACGGTCGACTTCTCGGCGATCACCAGCGCCGGCGACGCCTGTGCCACGACCTCCCGAGCGGCCTGCTCCACCGCGACCAGGTTGGCCTCACCGGTGGCCCGGGGAGGGGTTCCCACGCACACGAAGACCACGTCGGCGTCGCGGGCCGCGTCCGCGGTCTCGTACTCGAACCGGAGCCGACCCGCTTCCATGCCCTCCCGGATCGAGTCGGCGACCCCCGGCTCGTGGAACGGCATGTCGCCCGAGCGCAGGGCGTCGATCTTCGAGCGGTCGGCGTCGGTGCCCACGACGTCGTGGCCGACCGCAGCGAACGAGGCGCACGTGATCAAGCCCACGTGCCCGGTTCCGATGACACCTACCCGCATCCGTCGCCTCCCGCAGCGATCCGCATCGTCGAGGACGGCTCGCGAGGAGCCGTCATCCACATCGTCAGCTCTCCGGGCCGCCTTGACCGCGCCCGAACCGAGCGCGAACGGCCTGCGCCCCGAACAGCACCACGAACCTCGGGTTGTGCCGGAGGTACCGCTTCCACAACCGTCGGGGTTCGGTCGCGAGGCGGAAGACCCACTCGAGCCCGGCCCGCTGCAGCACGGCCGGCGCCTGGCGCTTCGTGCCGGCGAGGAAGTCGAACGCGGCGCCCACCCCGACCTGCACCAGCGGGAGCCGGGCACGATGCTCGCGCATCCAGCGCTCCTGCTTGGGGCACCCGAGACCGACGAAGAGCACCTGTGCGCCGCTGTCGACGATGGCCCGCACGATCTCGTCGTCTTCGGCCTGGTCGAGGGGCCGGAAGGGCGGGCTGAACGCGTACGCAACCTCGAGCGAAGGCCATCGCTCGGCGACGACGGTCCGCAGGGCCTCGATCACCTCCGGGCTTCCGCCGTAGAAGCCGACGGACACACCCTCCTCCGCCGCCTTCGCCAACAGCCGGGGGGTGAGCTCCGGACCGTAGACGCGCGTGGCGTGCGGCACCGACAACGATCGCAGACCCCAGACGAGCGGCATGCCGTCGGGGGTCACGAGATCGCAGTCGGCCATCACGTCGCGGAAGTCGGGGTCGTCGTGGGACTCCATGACGTTGTTCACGGTCGCCACGCCGACCGTGCGGTGCTCTCGATCGTGGGCCCAGGCGAGGACGCGTGCGATCGCGTCGGGATAGGTCGTCGCGTCGACCCGCATGCCGAGGATGTCGCGGTGCTCCAGGCCCTGGTTGCCGGGGACCCCGGCGGCCTCCACCCCGATCGGTTCGGGTGACGGGGAGCGATCCACGGGCGGCAGGGCCGTTCGGGGCAGGTTCACCGAGCGCCCCGGCGGAACAGCAACACGCCCACCGTGCGGCCGATGATGTAGAGGTCGAGCGAGAGCGACCAGTTCTCGATGTAGAAGAGATCCTGCTCGATCGCGTGCTCAGGGCTTACGTCGCTGCGCCCGTTCACCTGCCACCAGCCGGTCAGCCCGGCTCGCACCTCATGGCGCGGTCCGAGCAGCTCGGTGTTCGCCACGTACTGCTCCGCCGGCAGCGGCCGAGGGCCGACCAGGCTCATGTCGCCCCGGACCACGTTCCACAGCTGCGGAAGCTCGTCGAGGCTCAGGGCGCGCAGGACCCTGCCGACACGGGTGACCGGCGGCGCGTCGCCTCCCTTGAAGAAGGGCTGCGTCCGGTCGATGCCGTCCTCGTCCATCGCCTCGTCGGCACCGTGCACCATGGTGCGGAACTTGTAGACGGTGAACTCCTTGTTGTCCTTGGTGATGCGCTGCTGCCGGAAGAGCACCGGGCCGGGCGAGGTCAACCGGATGACCGCACCGATCACGATCTGCAACGGCATGGACACGAGCAGCGCGATGCTCCCGGCGACCACGTCGAACGCTCGTTTGATCGTTGCTTCCTTGCCGCTCAGCTCGGCGGGCCGCACGGCCACCGTCATCAGGGACCCCACCGGCTGCAGGGTCAGGCGATGCGACAGCATGTGTGGCACACGGGCCACGAGCCGCAGCGCCAGATGCTCGCGGCGTGCGAGCTGCTGCACGGAGGCGAGATCGGCCACGCTCAGCACGGGCGAGGCGACCACGATCGCCTCTGCGCCCGACTCCCGAGCCGAGGCGGCGAGCTCGCTCATGCCGCCGAGGAACGGCGGCGCACCTGGCGCCTCGACACCACGCTCGGGCGCCACGCGGCCGACCGGGAAGAAGCCGCTCCGCTCATCGTCCATCAACGCTCGAGAGACGCCGGCGGCGTCGTGCGCCGAGCCGATCACGATGGTCCGGTAGGCCAGCAGGCCGTGCTGACGCAGGATCCGAGCGTAGCGACGCCATGCGAGGCGGGTCAGGATCTCGAGCGCCAGCAACAGGACGAACGCGCCCCCGAGCTCGCCGGATGTGCCCGATTCGGACCCGACCGCGCCGAAGATCATCAGCACGGCGGCGCCGACCGAGGTGGCGGCCACGACCCGACGCACCTCCTCGGGAGAGGAGAGGTTGTGGGAGCCGTAGAGGCCGAACGCGTGGAAGATGCCGACCCAGGCCGCCGTGCCGGCGATCGCCACCAGCCAGCTGTAGGGCATGAGCTCCCGCGAGATGACGATGTTGTCGAGGAGCTCGGTCATGAACAAGACGAGATTGAGGCAGAGGATGTCGCTCGCGACGTGACCGGCGGCCAGCATGCGGTACCGGGTCTGCGTCGCGCCGTCGGGAGCGCCGGCGACGGGGGCGAACCCGGGGGCCTCCTCGACGAGAGCGGGCTCCGGCCGCAGGTCGCGGATCACGGCGATGTCGCCCTCGCTCGTGATCACGCGCAGATCGTCGTCGGGCTGCACCTCCACGTCGGGCTCGGCCTCAGCGGGGTCCAGTTGTTGCACGGGAAGCGTTCCCGCTTCTTGACGCGTTGGATCCTCGATCCGTCGTTCCATCGCTCGCCTCATCCGGTCGGCCATGTCGTGTTCGGGGGGAAGGTCGGCGAGACGTTCGGCCCTGCTGACGCTTCCGTGTCCTACGAACCTTCGAGGGAGAGCGCCACGGGGGTCCCGACGACCTCATCCCCTGTATGGGGGACGATAACCGGTCTAGACGTCGTGTGCTATCGGACCAAGGGTACTTCTTGGAGCGCGTCGGCGAAAATCCGGACTAGGCCGGACGCATGAGCGCCGGCCGCGACCGGACCACGACCGGATCGGGAAGCGGCCGACGCTCGGCGGCGAGCCCGGGAGGCGCGCTACTTCAACGACTCGAAGATCTGGATCCCGCCGGGGCCGACGATCACGACGAACAGCGCGGGCAAGATGCACAGGACCAGCGGGAACACGATCTTCACCGGGGTCTGCTGGGCCTTCCCCTCGGCCGCCTGACGACGCTTGATGCGGAGCTGCTGCGCCTGCGTGCGCAGCACGCTGGCGATCGACACGCCGAACACGTCGGCCTGGATCATCGCGAGGGCGAACCCGTTCAGCTCCTCGACGTCCGTCCGGTCGGCGAGGTGACGGAAGGCCTCGGACCGCGGCACGCCCAGCTGGATCTCCTGCAACATGCGCGCGAACTCGGCCGAGAGCACGCCCGGCACGTTCTGCACGACCTGGGCGATCGCGGCGTTCAACGACAGACCGGCCTCCACGCTGATCGTGAGCAGGTCCAGCGTGTCCGACAGCGTCTTCAGCACCTCTCGCTGGCGCTCCTGGACCTTGCGGTTCAGCAGCGTGTCGGGGATCACGAAGCCGACGAACCCGAGCAGCGAGACCGCGACGACCGCGATGAACGGCGCCGGGCGGAGCATGCCGGAGAACACGAAGCCGCCGACGACGCCGGCCACCGCGCCGATGACCTTGAACGCCAGCACGCGCTCGGCGTCCCAACCCGCCGGGCTGCCGGCGAGCAAGAGCTTCTTCGCGACCCGGTCCCGCGTGTCGATCGGGGTCACGCGGCGAGCGACCCGAGCAGCGGTCGCCACGACCGGCACCAGCACACGTTGCCCGAAGTTCTTCGAGAGCTGTTGGTCGCGCAGGTTGACGGATTCCGTCGAGCCGCCGCCGACCTGTGATTCGAGCAGGCGGAGCGCGCGCTTCTTCTCCGAGGACCCCGACTCGATCGCGAGGCCGACGAGGACCACGGCGAAAAATGCTGATGCGACAGCGAGGATCAGCCAGATGTCAGACATCGATATCCACGATCTTTCTCATCCAGAGGACCCCGACGAGGAGCAGGACCGCCGCCACGCCGAGCATGATCAGCCCGATCGTGGTCGTGAACAATGTTCCGATGTAGTCGGGGTTCACGGCGAACATGTAGACGCCGATCGCGATCGGCAGACACGTCAGCACCCACGCGGAGAGACGGCCTTCAGCGGTGAGCACCCTGATCTGGCGGCGGATCATCGCCCGTTCGCGAAGGGTGTCGGCCACGTTGTCGAGGATCTCCGCCAGGTTGCCGCCGACCTCGCGCTGGATGTTCACGGCCAAGACCGCCCAGCGGAAGTCGGGGCTGCCCACCCGGGCGGCCAGGGCCTCGAGCGCGTCGTCGGTCGGGCGGCCGAGCCTGATCTCGGCGACCACCCGCTGGAACTCGACCGCGGCGGGCTGCGGGATCTCGCGGGCGACGGTGTCGAGCGCCTGCATGAAGCTGTGGCCGGCCCGGAGCGAGCTCGCCATGATCGTCAGCACGTCGGGGAGCTGCTCCCGCATCTTCTCCGTGCGCTTCTTGAGCGACATGCGCAGGGCGACCGTCGGACCCATGCCGGAGACGACGCCGACGATGCCGGCGAGCAGCAGCGATCGGAAGATCGCCATGACGAGGACCGCGGCGACGACGCACGCGACGCCCGACAGGACGACGAACTCCCCGGAGCGCACGGCAACGCCCGCCGATTCGAGCTCCGCGTCGAGCCGGTCGCTGAACCCGCGGGATTCCGCGAAGCGCTTCCCGAACTTCGTGACGCGCTTGGGGATCCAGCCCTGCGTCCCCTCGGCCTGCACCGACACGGGCTGCTTCACACCTGACCCAGTGATCGCGGCCATCCGCGCCGCCACCTCCCGGTCACGCCTCGCTCGCGAGGCGGTGCCCAGCAGCAGCCAGCCCAGGGCGAAGACGGCAGCGCCGACGAACGCGGCCAACACCACCTGGGCGACCGGGGTGCTCCAGAACGACGCCGCGATCACAGGTCCCCCCTCGGCTCGAGGGCGAACGTCTCGGCGTCGAGGTAGACGCCGCGCTCGGCGAGCTTGTCCAGGAACTTCGGCCGCAGCCCGGTGGCCTTCAGACGGCCCTTGAACTTGCCGTCCTCGTCCATGCCGGCAGAGAAGTCGAAGACGAAGATGTCCTGCAGTGTGATGACGTCGCTCTCCATGCCCGCCACCTCGGTGACGTGCGTGATGCGGCGGGAGCCGTCCTTCAGGCGCGACTGGTGCACGACCAGCTGGATCGCCGAGGAGATCTGCTCGCGCACCGAGCGAGAGCCGAGCTCCATGCCCGCCATCATCGTGATCGTCTCGAGTCGCGAGAGGGAGTCGCGCGGCGAGTTCGAGTGGATCGTCGAGATCGACCCGTCGTGACCGGTGTTCATGGCCTGGAGCATGTCGAGGGCCTCGGGGCCTCTGACCTCACCCACGACGATGCGATCGGGGCGCATGCGCAGGGAGTTGCGCACGAGGTCGCGGATCACGACGGCGCCCTTGCCCTCGATGTTCGGTGGGCGCGACTCGAGCCGCACGACGTGCGGCTGCTGCAGCTTGAGCTCGGCAGCGTCTTCGATCGTGATGATGCGCTCGTCATCTGGGATGAACGACGACAGCACGTTCAGCGTCGTGGTCTTCCCGGCGCCCGTCCCGCCCGAGACCATGATGTTCGTGCGGCCGCGGACGCAGGCTTCGAGGAACTTCGCGACCGCCGAGCTCATCGTGCCGAACTCCACCAGGTCGTCGGCCTGGTACGGGTCCGCCGCGAACTTCCGGATCGTGAGCGCCGGACCGTCGAGGGCCAGCGGCGGGATCACCGCGTTGACGCGCGAACCGTCGGGCAGGCGTGCGTCGACGTAGGGCGACGCCTCGTCGACGCGCCGGCCGACCTTGCCCACGATCTTGTCGATCGTGCGGCGGAGCTGCTGCTCGTCGTGGAACTTCGTGCCGGTCCAGAACAGCTTGCCGGCCCGCTCCACGTAGATCGTGTCCCAGTTGTTCACCATGACCTCCGTGACCTCGGGGTCACGGATGTACGGCTCGAGCGGGCCCAGGCCGAGCACGCTGTCACCGATCTGACGGACGATCAGCAGCTTCTCCTGCGCGGAGAGGCTGTTCTCTTCCTCGTCGAGCAGCTCACGCAGCCGCTGATGCACCAGGCCTTCGAGCTCGGTGTCCGACAGCGTGGAGTCGTAGAGCCGCGGACCGAGGACCTCGACCAGGCGCTCCTGCACCCTGATCCGGACCTCGGCGATCCGGTCCTTCTGCTGGGACTTGGCCAGCCTGTCTGCCAGCGACATGTGGGGCGCTCCTCTCCTGTTCCTGCCTTAGGCTCGCGCGAAGCGGCGCCGTCTCTTGCGCGCTTCCCCGTTCTTGTTGGCCTCCCCGTTCGATGAAGGCCCCCCTTCGGCGCCGCTCGTCGCATCGACGAACTTGCCCGCGAGCTGTCGCACCGCGACCGCGACCTCCGAGGAGGGCTCGTCCAGCACGACCGGCCGGCCCTTGTTCAACGACGTCGGCACCAGGCGGCTCGAGGGGATCATCGCGTCCACCTGCACCTTCATGACCCGTTCGACGTCGCTCGCATCGAGTCCCACCTTCGAGTCGGCGCGGTTGAGCACGACCCGGAACCGGTCGCGCGGCAGCCCGATCTGCAGCAGGGTGTCGAGCGCCTTGCCGAGGTGCTTTACCCCCACCACGTCGAGGCTCGTGATCAGACAAATCAGCTCCGAGAGGTCGAAGCAGACGAGCGCGGAGTCCGAGTAGTCGACCGAAGCGTCGACCACGACGTGAGGGAAGTCGTTGCGCATCGCGCGCAGGAACTTCCCGATCGCCTCTCCCGCCGGCGCCTCCGCCGTGGGATCGGCGGGAGCACCGTAGGCCCACAGGTGCTCGCTCACCTGCACGCCCACCTCACGGATGCGGTCGTGCCCGGCCCCTTCGCCCAACGCCATCAGGTCGGGGATGTTCGACGGCGGCTCCGATCCGAAGTACGTGAAGACGTCACCCATGTCGAAGTCGAGGTCGACCACCGCCGTGTCCTCGCCTGTGACCTCGGCGATCGCGCAGGCGAGGTTCGTCGTGAGGAACGTCTTCCCGGCGCCGCCCTTCGAAGAGAAGATCGAGAGGATCTTGCCGCGCTGCCCCCCGCCGGTGTCCGGCCTCGTGACGGCCACCGACCGAAGGGTCGAGGCCCACAGCACGGCCCGCTCGACGGCATCGCGGAGCTCCTCGGCACCCTGGGTCATGTCGACCACGTCGCGGATGCCCGCCCGCATCGCGGCCGGCAGCAGCCCGTTCCAGGTGTGGTCGCGGACCATGACGATCGCGGTGCCCGGCGCCTGGCGCCCCACGAACTCGGCGAGGCCGAGGGCGTCGGGCTCCTTGACCTCGGGCGAGAGCACCAGCACGTCGACCGGGCTGAAGGCGTGGATCAGGAGCTCCTCGGCGGCGGTCGCCGACTGCACCCAACCCACCTCGTCCTGCTCGACCTCGAGGGCACGAGCCAACTGCTGACGGAACGTCTGCGGCGTCCCCACCGCGACGATGCTCGAATCGGTCATCCCGAACTCCTCGCTCCGATCAGGAGATCGGCCACCAGACCGAGTGACCTCATCTTCCCGCTCCTTCGCTCCTTGGCCGCGTCCCGACAGGGACACCGTTCCTGCGACAACAACTGGGTCGGCATCGCGGGCGCGACCTTGAGCGCGCCTGCCCGGTGCGGAAGCACCAGACCGTTGTACCTGCCCGCCGGTCCCTCGCTCGCTCGGATCCGCCTTCGCGTTCCCGGACGAGCGAGCGGCCGGCGGAACCGGCCGCTCGTGCTCGTGCTTCTGTTACGGCGTGCCGCCGGCACCGCTGACGGCGTCGCCGACCTGGTCGAACTTGTCGCTCGACGACGTGCCGATGAAGGTCACGGCCGCGATGATCACGACCGCGATCAGCGCCACCATGAGCGCGTACTCGACCGCCGTTGCGCCACCCTCCTCGGCGGCACGACCCTTGAGGTCGGCCCACCAGGTGGTGACTCCCGTGTAGAGACGAAGCATGTGTTGCACCCCCTTCCTCCGGAATCTCGATCCCGTCCTGTTGTCGAAGGGGTTTTCGACCCCTGGGCGCGAAAGCTTGAGCGCGCACGTCACGGTAGGATGACCCCTCTGACCAGGGAATTCCGTCTTTCCCGGACCCTGGATACGTCGTCCTACGTACGCGGAGCGGGGTAGCGCGATGTCGGGAGCCCGCTGTGACTAGTCAGGGACTCCCACGGACACGAGTCCCGCGCGGGCGGCGATGCGGATCGCGGCCAGCCGGCTGCCCACGCCGAGCTTGCCGTAGATGCGCGCCAGGTGGGTCGTGACGGTGCGCTCACGGACCCCGAGCCGGCCCGCGATCTCCCGGGCGGTGAGTCCCTCCGCAGCGACGCTGAGCACCTCACGCTCACGCTGCGTGAGGCGCACGTCGAGGTCACGGCGCCGTTCGAGGCCTTCGGCGATCGCGCCAACCGACGCCGATGCGGGACCGGCCAACACCATCTCCCGGTCGGCCGCCCGGCGCAACGACTGCAGGAACTCGACCGGATCGATGTTCTTGTCGACGAACCCGTCGGCGCCGACGAACAGGGCTCGCGACACGGTGGTTGCGTCGGCGTTGCCCCCGCATCCGAGGATCACGTGTGCCGGGAACCGTTCCCGCACGCTCCGCATCAGCCAGAACGCGTCGTGCTCCCCCGGCAGCCCCAGACCCACGAGCACGACCACCCTGGAACGCCGCACGCGGCTCACGATCTCCAACGCCTCGTCGGCGGTTCCGGTCTCGGCGAGCACCTCCATGTCGGGGCGGTCGTCGATCAGCATCGTCAGGCCCGCCCGCACCACGGGCAGGGCGTCGACGACGATCACGCCCAGGCGCCGACGAGCATCCGTCGACGTTGCGGCTGCTTGACCTCGACCCACCGTGCCTCCGTTGCCCATCTGGACGGGACCGTTGTGGACCCGCTCCCCTATCGGCAGTCCCTCGCCGAGGGATGAGGGCGTCACCGGACGATCCGCATCACGGCTCGATCAACCCGAGCTGCGCGGCACGGGCGACCGCCTGCACGCGTGAGCGCACCCCGAGCTTGCGGTAGAGCTTCGCGACGTGTGTCTCGACCGTTCGGGGCGAGATGCCGAGCCGGCGACCGACCTGCCGCATCGTGAGCCCCTGGCTCACCATGGTCAGGACCTCCTGCTCGCGAGGCGTGAGCGCGGCCTGCACCTCCGATCCCTCGCGCGCCTGCCGCGCGAGGGCCCCGAGCGCCATCACCGCCGCCTGCTCGAACTCCGGCTCGATCGCGCGCCCGCCGTCGGCGACCACCCGCACGGCTGAGCCCACGCCGGACAGGCCGGCGGACTTGCGAACGAACCCTCGTGCACCCAGCCTCAGGGCTTGGAGCACGGCGGGGCCGTCGCCCCGGTCGCTCAGGACGACGACGGCGACGGCGATCCCCTCCTCACGGAGGGCGCGGAGCGGGCCGAGGTCCGGTGCGCCGTCGTCGAGACGGTCGTCGAGCACGAGCACGTCCGGCCGAAGGGAACGGCACGCCTCGAGCACCGCCGTGCCGTCACCCACCTCGGCGGCGATCTCCACGCCGTGCTCGGCCGCGCACAGGCGCCGGACGACCTCACCGACCACGCCGTGCCCGGTCGCGATCACGACCGACAGCGTCTCGCCGCTCATCGGGCGGGCTATCCGTTGCCCGTCGACGCGGGCACAATCGTCGCCAGGCCGTGGCGCCACGCGATCCGCACCGCTTCGACCTTCGAATGGACCCGGAGCTTGGCGAGGATGTTCTTCACGTGGCTCTGCACGGTCAGGGGGCTGATGCCGAACGCCTCGGCCACCTCGGCCGTGGAGGCGCCCGCCGCCAAGGTGCGGAGGATCTCCCGCTCGCGCGCCGTGAGCGCACCGATCACGTCGGCGTCCCGTCGGGCCGCATCCTTGGGCCCGGTCAGGCGATCGACCAGCCGGGACAGATCGTCCGCCGGGAGCACCAGCTCGCCCGCGAGCGCCCGCCGGAACACGTCGACGAGCGAGGCGTCGCGCTCGGCCGGCAACATGCCACAGGCCCCGGCGGAGAGCGCGCTCGCGGCCGCATCTGCGCCGCCCTGCGCGCTCGCGGCGAGGACCCTTCCCATGTTGCCCGCTCCGGCGATCGCCGCGATCACCTCGTAGCCGCGCCCATCGGTTCGGTCGAGGTCGACGAGCACGAGGTCGGCCACTCCTTCGTTCAATGCCTCGATCGCGGCCACCTCGTCGACCACCGGGCCCATCACCGAGACACCCCGCCGAGGAAGAGCGGTCGTGAGGCTCCGCGCGAGACCCGGATCGG
Organism: Actinomycetota bacterium; assembly: GCA_035550775.1. GTDB lineage: Bacteria > Actinomycetota > UBA4738 > UBA4738 > HRBIN12 > JAOUEA01. The sequence goes on from DASZOO010000035.1 coordinate 40,195, forward strand.
GATCCACCACGAGGACGCGGATGCTGGACATGCCGCTTGCATCGGCACACCACGGGGCGCGCCTGAACCGCGCGGCACACGTCGAGCCGGCACCGGGTGACAGACTGGACGAAGCATGAGCGACCGGCCCTCCCACGCGCCGAACCGTCTCGCGGGCGAGACCAGCCCCTACCTGCTGCAGCATGCCCACAACCCGGTCGACTGGTTCCCCTGGGGTGACGAGGCGCTGGCGAAGGCGGCCGCGGAGGACAAGCCGATCTTCCTGTCGATCGGGTACGCGGCCTGTCACTGGTGCCACGTGATGGAGCGGGAGTCGTTCGAGGACGCCGATACGGCGGCGCTGATGAACGAGCACTTCGTCTCGATCAAGGTCGACCGAGAGGAACGCCCGGATCTCGACGGCATCTACATGGACGCGGTGCAGGCGATGACCGGCCAGGGAGGCTGGCCGATGTCCGCGTTCCTGACCCCGTCGGGGAAGCCGTTCTACGCCGGCACCTACTTCCCGCCCGAGCCTCGCCACGGCATGCCGGCCTTCCGCGACGTGCTGCGGGGGGTCGCCGAGGCGTGGCGCGATCGTCGCGACGAGGTCGCCGACCAGGGTGACCGTGTCACGGCGGCGATCGCGCGAGCAGCGCAGGTCTCGACGGCCGACGCGACGCTCGACGAGGCGGTGACCGACGAGGCCGTGGCCTCGTTGCGCCGGACGTTCGACGAACGCTGGGGCGGGTTCGGGGGGGCTCCGAAGTTCCCGCAGCCCATGACGCTGGAGATGTTGCTCCGACGGGCGGTGCGAGGGTCGTCGGGCGCGCTCGAGATGGTCACCACGACCCTCGACCGCATGGCCGACGGCGGCATCTACGACCATCTCGGGGGCGGCTTCGCGCGCTACTCCACCGACGCGCGCTGGCACGTGCCGCACTTCGAGAAGATGCTCTACGACAATGCGCAGCTGCTGCAGCTGTACACGCACGCGTGGCTCGTCACCCGCGACGATCGCTATCGAGCGACGGCCCTCGAGACCGCGGAGTACCTGCTGCGCGAGATGCAGCATCCCGAGGGAGGCTTCTTCTCGTCCCAGGATGCCGACTCGGAAGGCGTCGAGGGCAAGTTCTTCACCTGGACGTGGTCGGAGCTCCTCGACTCGGTCACGGAACCGGTCGCACGCGCGCTCGGCGCTCGTCCGGAAGGCAACTGGTCGGAGGGCGGGGATGCCACGAACGTGCTCTGGCGGCCGCTCCCCGTCGCGCAGGTCGCCGACGAGACCGGCCTGGATCCGCGAGAGCTCGAGGCCGAGGTCGACGACGGCCGCCGAGCGCTGTTCGAGGCCAGGGCGTCTCGCCCGCGGCCGTCGACCGACGACAAGGTGCTCGCGGCGTGGAACGGGCTGGCGATCGGCGCGCTCGCCGAAGCCGGCCGCGCGTTCGGCGAACGCGCGTACGTGACCGCCGCCGAGCGAGCCGCGAGGTTCGTGCTCGAGCACCTCCGCGACCCGGCCGGTCGGATCCTTCGGGCGTGGCGCAACGGCGTCACCAGCGGTCCCGGCTTCTCCGACGATCACGCGTTGATGGCATCGGCGTGTCTCACGCTCTACGAGACGACGTTCGAGCTCGGATGGTTCGACCACGCACGGGCGTTGACGGACGAGCTCATGAGGTTGTTCACCGACCGCGAGAACGGCGGGTTCTTCCAGACGGGATCGGACACGGAGGGGCTGCTCGTGCGCCCGAAGGAGCTCTCGGACAACGCGACGCCCAGCGGCAACTCGGCCGCGGCCGACGTGCTGCTTCGCATGGCGGCGTTCACGGGTGACGCCGCGCTGGAGGCGGCGGCGACGTCGGCGCTTCGAGCGGTGAGCGGGATGCTCGCCCGGGCTCCCGGCGCGTTCGGCACCGCGCTGTGCGCGCTCGACCGCCTGATCGGACCCGGTCGCGAGGTGGCGATCGTGGGCGACCCCGGCGGAACCGACACCGGACGCCTCGTCGCGGAGGCGACGACGCGGCGATTCCGCCCCAACCTGGTGCTCGCCGTGGCACGCCCTGACGACCTCGCCGCGGCGGACGCGATCCCGCTGCTGCGCGACCGCCCGTCGATCGACGGCGCGGCGACCGCCTACGTCTGCGAGCGCTTCTCCTGCCGGCTGCCGGTGACCGAGCCGGCGGCCCTCGCTGCGCAGCTGGACGAGGCGCTCGGCGCCTGAGCTCCCGCTGTCATCGCGAGCGGATGCGGGCAGCCGACGCCCTGGGCATCGCGGTCAGCTTGCCGATCGGACCGTAGCGCCGGTTCTTCTCGAGGAAGGCGTCGAGGTCGGCCGCGAAGCCGTCGGCGTCCACCACCCTGCGCTGGAACCGGTCGCTCGCCCAGGCGTACAGGTCCAGGTCGAGGGCGTTGCGCTCCCGGACGAGCTCGAGCTCCCGGTCGGTCAACGGCCTCCGCGAAGCCCGGTTCGGATCCACGTTGGTGGTGACGTACCGCACTCGCCGCCACCCGAATCGGCGGATCATCGCCACGATCGACTCGTCGAACCGCTCGGTGAGCCCCGCCACCGCGAACCCAGCGAGGTTCTGCTTCGCCAGCTCGAGCATCTCCGGCGAGCACGAACCGAACGGCGTGGTCGTGTCCCCCGCGAACGCCCGCGTCTGCGAGTTGTCCATCTCGAGCGACAAGCCGCTCTCGATGTAGGAGGCGAGATCGGGGTAAGCCTTGGCCTGCTCGTGCAGGAGGTGGCCCTCGTGACGGCGCACGTGGTGATACTGCGAGCGCACCAACGAGATCGGCTCGCGCAGCAGGGTCACGTACTCGCTCGGGCGCGGCACGAACTCATGCAGGCCGTACGTCATGTGGCCCATGATCAGCCGCGGCCGGGCCCGCTCGGCTTCCGGCAACGATGCGAACCACCCGACCGCGGCGTCCCTGCGGAGACGGCCGGGCGCCACGCTGGGCGCTCGCACCTCCATCACCTCGCTCCGGCGGAACTCCCGCCGAAGGGCCCGTCGCATCGTCGCGCCGGCGGTCTTGCCGATGTGCAGGAAGATCACGGTTGGGCGGTCGGTCGTGGGCATGGGGACCGCGCGGAGGACGGTGGATCCGCGCCGAGCGGATGCTAACAGCGCGGGCGCGGACCGAAGGTCTCCGGTTCGGCGTCCGTTCGACCATATCGTCCTCGCCTTTCGGCCGACGCCGCTGTCGTCGTCCACGGGTATCCTCGGAAGCTCCGCCCCCTGAACGAACGGAGCGCTTCCTCGGTGACCCCCTCCCTTCCCACCGTCGTGATCGCCGGGCCCGGCAAGACCGGTACGACGTCGCTGTTCTGGTACCTGTCGCAGCATCCGGATGTGTGCGCGAGCGACGTCAAGGAGATCCGGTACTTCACGCCGCTCAGCGAGGGCGATGGCGTGCTCGCCCCCATCGCCGACTACGCGGCCCATTTCGTCGGATGCGGCGGCGAGGCCCACCGGCTCGAGGCGAGTCCCCAGTACTTCCACGGCGGAGCGGCGATCGCCCCGGCGATGCGGGAGACGCTGCCGGGCGTCAAGGTGATCGCGCTCCTGCGCGACCCGGTGGACCGGACGTGGTCCACGTTCCGCTTCATGCGCAGTCGCCTGGCGGACCTGCCGTCGGACATGACGTTCGAGGCCTACGTCGAGGCGTGCCGAGCGGTCAGGGATCGGCGCGAGCCCTTCTCGCAGAGCAACCGCCTGTACTGGACGATCCAAGGCGGCTTCTACGACGAGTACCTCGACCCCTGGCTCGACGTCTTCGGCGACGACTTCCGCGTGGCGTTCTCGGAGCGCATGAGCTCGGAGCCGGCCGCCCTCGTCGGTGAGCTGTTCGGCTGGCTCGGCATCGACCCGGGCGCGGCGAACTCGATCGCGTACACCGTGGAGAACCGGACCGTGCCGGTCCGCAGCGCCGCGCTCCAGCGGATCGCCCTGGCGCTGAACAGCGAGGGTGTGCTCGGCCGGCGCCGGCGGCTCAAGGAACCGCTCCGGAAGGTCTACTACGCGGTGAACCGCCGCCCCGAACCGGCCCGGATGCTCCCGGAGACCCGCCGGGCGCTCGAAGAGCTGTTCGCGCCTGGCAACGCCGCCCTGGCGCTGCGGCTCCGCGGGCTCGGATACACGGAGCTGCCCGGCTGGCTCTCGGCCGAGGCCACCGACGAACGGGTGATGGGATGACCGAGGCGACGCAGCGCGAGGCACCGGCGCACGCTACGAGCCTGCCCCCGCTCCCCACCATCGTGTGCAGCTCGGTCGTGCGGTCCGTGCACCAGGGAGAGAGCCACGGCGGTCTGTACCTGGTCGACCTCGAGCGCGGTGACACGACCCAGGTGCTCGACTGGTCGGAAGCCGACATCGACTGGGAGGGTCGAGGCGGCGATCGAGGCCTGCGAGGCATCGCGTTCCACGACGGTCTCGTGTACCTGGCCGCCAGCGACGAGATCTTCGTCTACGACCGCGACCTCGAGCGCCGCGGCTCGATCCGGAACCCCTACCTGAAGCATTGCCACGAGATCACGGTCGCCGACGGACACCTGTACATGGCCTCGACGGGTTTCGACTCCGTGCTCGAGATGGATCTCGCCACCCAGGTCTTCACGCGGGCCTGGTGCCTGCGCTACTCCGAGGTCTGGAAGCTGCGCCGCACCCTGAACCTGAGGATCAGGCCCACGTTCCGCACGTACGATCCCTCGGCGCCGGGAGGACCGGAGCCCGCCGACACGAGCCACGTGAACAACGTGTTCGTGCGCGACGACGAGATCTACACGTGCGGCACGCGCCTGGCAGCGCTCTGGCGCATCGACGGCCACCGGCTCCAGCGGTACGCGCGCACGCCGTTCGGCACGCACAACGCGAGGCCCTTCCGCGACGGCGTGCTGTTCAATCACACGAAGACCGATCGCATCGTCCACGCCTCGCGAGAGGGGCGGATGCTGCGGTCGGTCGAGCTGCCCACGTACCCGGCCGAGGCGCTGGAGCACGCGGACCTGCCGAGCGACCTCGCCCGGCCGACGTTCGGGCGCGGCTTGGCCGTGCTCGACGACGGCCGGATCGTCGGCGGGTCCTCCCCGGCCACGGTGACGGTCTACGACCTCGATGCCGGGCGAACCGTCCGCTCGGTCAACATCACGATGGACGTGCGCAACGCCGTCCACGGCCTCGAGGTCTGGCCCTACGGCAGCTCGTCGCCGGACCCCGGTTCGGGCTGATCCGGGGTCGCCGCCGGCCACGTCGGTCCCCGGCCCGACGTCGCTCACCAATCCTCGTCCGCGTAGAACTCCCGCCAGAGCGGATCGGTCCGCTCCTTGATCGCCGCTTGCTCCTCGGGCCGCAACCGGTCCTTCCATGCGGAGATCGCGGCCCTGCTGTCGCGCCGGCGGCTGGATGCCTGGGTCGTGACGGCGGGGTTGCCTTCGGCGGAGCTGTCGACGACCGCACGCTCCACGTCGTCGCTCCAGGCGAGACCTAGCCGTTCGTACAGGTCGCGGAACCCCTCGACCGGGGCCCGGGAGAGGTCTTCGAGACGCAGGAACAGCCACTGCGGACGACGAGCACGCATCCGTGCGATGTGCTCGTGGATCAGGGTCCAGAGCAGCACCGCCTGGTCGAGCAGGGGCTGCGGGGTCCGGGCGAACCGCTCGATCTCCTCGGCGTGATCGGCGAGGAGGTCCCGCATCATGGCCGGCTGGGCCGTGAAGTGGTCGAACGGGTGCCACCAGCCCTGCTTCACGATGCTGTGGCAGAAGGCCGCCGGATGCCGGATCAGCACGATCGCATCCATGCCGAACGTGTCGCTCATCCACTCCGCCGAGAACACCGCGATCGGATCCTTGCTGAGCGGCACCGCGTGGGCGCGCCGATTCGACGAGGTGACCCAGCGATCGCGGACCATGCGAGCGAGGTCCTTGGGCGAGCGCAGCGTGGGCAGCTCGGCGGCGACCGAGTACCGCCAGGCGAGCATGCGCTCGAGCGGCTCCCGGAACTCGGCCGCGTTCGCGTCGGTGACGTAGGTGAACCAGTACCGGAACGGCGCCTGCCGCACGCCCCGGCGCGCGTTCAGGTTGAACGGCTCCCAGATCGTCCGCAGCGTCGGTGCGGGCGTGGCGGCCAGCATGTCGCTCACCCATCCCGTGCCCGAACGATGAGAGCCGGTCACGAGGATCGGGGGACGAGGCATCGAGGCGAGAGGGTACATCACCGGCCGGCCACGGCCGGAGCCGCGCGTGTGCCGGCCGCGAGCGATGCACGACCGGAGTGCGCGTTACTTCCGGAAGTACCGGTCCTTGCCCATCGCCCTGAAGGAATCGAGCGCCGAGCTCGACGACGTGAGCAGGTAGTTGCAGTCGGTGTTCTCGTGGTTGTAGGAGAACGCTCGGATCTCGGGCCATGACTTGATCGTGTGCCGGGCCTCGCGCAGCCACTTCGCCTTCTCGCCGGGGTTCCGCTCGACGCAGCCGGCTTCGACCACGTAGAGCTTCCGACCGCGTGCCCGGGCGAACTCGCGAGCGGGAGCGAAGATCTTGCGGAACGAGCGCCACTCCACACCGAAGCAGCGGTGCCGGTTGTATCCGTCGACCCCGATGCCGTCGTAGCGGTGTGGAAGCCACATGGCCGCTTCACCCTTGTTGAACGTTGCCGCCGTCAAGACCACGACCCACTTGTAACCCTTGACGCCGGTGTTGTCGAAGATGGTCCGCACGCGCCGGTAGGCCGCCCGGTAATCGTTGGGGGTCCCCTCGTCCTCCGGCTCCTTGTGGAAGCAGAAGTAGCCCTGTCCTCCGAGCTTGCGGAGGTTGCGCGCCTGGCGCGTGATCCACCCGTCGTGCTGACCCTCGGCGATGGAGCGCCAGCTGACCGGACCCGCCTTGGTGCGGGCGAACCACGAGACGATCGGCCGGTGGTTCGTCGCCACGCTCCAGCGCGTGAACGAGTTGTCGAGCTCGCTGGTCCACGGCAAGCGATGGTGGGTGGTGGCGAACCGCCGTCCCATGCGCTTCTCCATCTGCTTGACGCCGCGCTCCTGGTCAGACGTCAGCACCAGCGCACCCCACCGGCAGCCTGCCCCGCCGCCGGCGAGTGCCTCGAGGTCGCCGAGGCCGTACACGGAGAGGCCGAGCGCCGCCGTGCCGGCCGCTGCGCCTCGCTTCAAGAACGAACGTCGATCGATCGTGCGATCCATGCGGATGCTCCTCCCGACGTGAGTAGGTCACGGTCGGCCGTGCCGTCCGGGTCCCGTGGGTGGGGCATCGGCTCGGGCACCCGGCCGGCTTGAGGGACGCATCGCGCGTCCCTCGCGGACCGCGACTACGTCGTCCGGGGAGCGAACGTCGGCGCGGCGGGAAGGAGCCGCACGATCAGATGTCGGGGTCCGCGGCGCCGGCGCGCGTCATGGGCCGCCGACTCCGCGCCGTCGGTGCGGGCCGCCGAGGTCGTCGCCGAGGAGGCCGCGGCGATCACGTGCATCTCCGGATCGGTGGCCCGAGGGCCGAACAAGCTCCGGAGCGGATGCAGACACCGTCGCGCGAGGACGCGGAGCGAGCGGAGGCGGTGACCCGGGAGTCGGGATCGATCCATCACTCGCATCGGCTCAACTCCTTCCCGGCGCCACGGGGCCGTGGGTGCGAACCCTCGGTCCCCGATCGCCTCCCCGTCGCCTCGGTCACTCCACGCAAGAAGAAACCTCACCGAAGGAGCCACCCTCGGCGAGGTACTGCGAATGTACCAGGCCGGGCTGGGCGAGGGAAGTCGCCGGACCGGCGTATCCCATGTGGCCGACAGAGCGGGCCGTTCGGCCGATGAACCGCGCCGCGACCACTGCTACCGTAGGCCGACAGCCCCACGACGCCCGCCCAACGGCCCTGCGCGGCCGGATCGGCCCTGCGCAAGGTCTCGGCCCGAACTCGACGGAGGAGCAAGCCCATGTCGTCCCACACACGCCCCCGATCGGCCCGGTTCAGCCGGCGAACCTGACGGCCGATACGCTCCTGCAATGGACACGACGACCGATCCATCGACGGAGCCACGGGTGACCCACCGTCGACGCACCGTGCGCTTCGGGATCGTCACTCCCACCCTGAACGCCGAGCGATACCTCGAGGCGACGCTGCGTTCGATCTGGAGCCAGGCCTCGGACGAGATCACGATCGACCACGTGCTGGTCGACGGCGGCTCGACCGACGGCACGACCGCGGTCGCGGAACGGTTTCCGACCCGGGTGGTGGTGGCCACCGACGATCGGGGCATGTACGACGCGATCAACCGCGGACTCTCGATGGTCCAGGGCGACATCATCGGCTACATCAACGCCGACGACGAGATCTCCCCCGGCGCGCTCGCCGCGGTGGCCGAGGCGTTCGACGACCACCCCGGCGCCCGCTGGCTGATGGGCAAGCGTGAGTTCATCGATGGTGAGGGACACGCATTCGCGTGGATGCAGCCCGTGCCCTTCACGCTCCGCTCGTACCTGGGTCTCGGGTGGTCGTGCGTACCCCAGGAGACCGTGTGGATGCGTCGCGATCTCTTCGAGGAGGTCGGTCCCTTCGACACGACCTTCCGCAACACGGGCGACTACGACATGTACGCGCGGTGCAGGAAGGCGGCCGAGCCGATGATCCTGCAACGGACGCTGGGACGCTTCCGTCTGCACGGCGAGCAGCTGTCCTTCAAGCCCGAGGTGATGGCGCGGGAGAGCCGCCGCGTCCAGCAGAAGAACGGCACGGTCGACCGCATGGGATGGGTGCGCGGGAAGCTGCTCAGCCTGCGGCTGAACGCCCGGAACCCTCGGTGGCTCTTCGCGAAGAAGACGGGGCGCATCCGTTTCGTGCACGAGGATTGACGGGCGATGCGCATCGCCGTCGATGCGAGCTTCGTCGACCCGGGGCGCGTCGGAGGCGCCGAGCACATGGTCGCGAACCTCGTGGCCGGACTCGCGCAGGCGTGCCCGCCCGGAGACGAGCTGGTGGTGTACACGGATCGCCCGTGGCCGGCTCCCGACCGCGTGCGGTTCACCGCGGTGCGGGGACGGGGGAACCGGTTCACCCGAATCTCGGCGACCCTGCGGGGGCGCCTGGACCGCTACGACTCGGTGCTGTTCACGAACTACTTCACGGCGCCGTTCCCCAGGACGCGCACGCGTCCTCGGTTCGTCACCGTGATCCACGACCTGCAGTACCTGACCTTCCCGAGGAACTTCAGCGCACGCAAGCGGGCATGGCTGCGAGCCTCGCACGAGGCCACGCTCCGGTTCGCGGATCGGACCGTCGTGATCTCCGAACAGGTGCGAGGGGACCTGCTCGGCCGATACGGGCGGCGGTGGGCGCCGCGCGTGGCCACGATCCACAACCCGGTCTCGTGGGACCGCTTCGGAGTTGAGGCGCCGCTTCCGGGATCGGTCGGCGACGGGCCCTTCGTGCTGGCCGTGGCCGCGCAGTACCCCCACAAGAACCTCGTGACGCTCGTGCGCTCGTTCGCTGAGCTCCGGCGGCGAGGGGCGCACGCCGGAACGAAGCTCGTGCTCGCCGGCCAGCTCGGCCACGAGCTTCGGGGCATCGCGAGGACCACGCCGCTCGACCGACTCATCGAGGAAGCCGGGCTCGGCGACGTCGTGGTCGAGACCGGCTACATCGATGACCGGACCTTGGGCTCGCTGTACCGTCGAGCCACCGTGTTCGCCTTCCCGTCGCTGTTCGAAGGATTCGCGATGCCGCCCATCGAAGCACTGGGGCTGGGCCTGCCCGTGCTGACCACGCGTGAGACCTCGATCCCGGAGGTCACGATGGGCATCGCCACGTACGTCGACGACCCGCGAGACCCGGTCGAGATGGCCGGCATGCTCGACCGGATGCTCGACGACCCCGAGGGGGCCCGGCCGTCGGAGGAAGAGGTCGCCCGGATCCGTGCGGCCTACGACCCGGTGCGGATCGCCGCCCGCTATCGCGACGTGCTGGAGTCGCCGTGAGCGTCACGCCGATCTTCTTGCTCTCCCAGCCGCGATCGGGCTCGACGCTCGCGCAGCGGGTGCTCGCCTCGCATCCGCAGGTCGCGACCGCGGCCGAGCCGTGGGTGTTGCTGCCGCACCTGTACGCCACACGGGAGCGCGGCATCGCAGCCGAGTACACGCAGCCGATCGCCGCCCGCGCGATCGCGGAGTTCGTGCAGACCCTTCCCGGCAGGGACCGTGACTACCGAGAGGCGCTGCACGATTTCGCGATCGATCTGTACACGCGAGCCGCGGGCGCCGATGTTCGGTACTTCCTGGACAAGACCCCCCGCTACCACTACGTGGTCGAGGACCTGTTCGAGGTCTTCCCCGACGCGAAGACCATCTTCCTGTGGCGGAACCCGCTGGCCGTCGTCGCGTCCATCGTGCAGACGTGGTCGAAGGGCCGCTGGAACGTCGACCGGTGGCAGGGAGATCTGCGCGGTATCGCGTCGCTCGTGGACGCCTACACGGCGCATCGTGACACCACGATCGCGCTGCGCTACGAAGACCTGGTGGGCGATCCGGCCGGCTCGTGGCCGACCGTCTTCGATCACCTCGGCCTGCCCTTCGACGGCGCGCTGCTCACGCGGTTCAGTGACGTGCGGCTCGAAGGGAACATGGGCGATCCCACGGGGGTGCACCGGTACTCCGAGATCAGCGCCGAACCGCTGGAGAAGTGGCGAGCCACGCTGGCCAACCCGTACCGCAAGCGGTGGTGCCGCGCCTACCTCCGTTGGATCGGTCCCGAGCGGCTGGCGGTGATGGGCTACGAACTCGACGACCTGCTGGGACAGCTGGACCGCGTCCGCGCCTCGCCTCGGTCGATGGCCTCCGACGCCGTGCACGGTGGGTACTGGGCGCTGGCCCAGCGGCGGAAGCGAAGCGCGTTCAAGCGGATGGCGCCACGCGTTCGCGTTCGGTGA
>DASZOO010000036.1:0-13114 GCA_035550775.1 Actinomycetota bacterium
CGCGCCACGTTGCTCGAGCACGCCCGCAGGCACTGCCCGATGGACCCGACCTTCGCCCCGTTCGTCACGTGGGCCCTCGGCGAGGACCTCGAGGTGGTCGTGGCGTCGGATGGGTTCGGCTTCTACATCGAACCGCTGCTCTCGGCCGCCCACGTGCCGCCGGTCCGGGTACTCACGAACGAGCAGGTGTGGAGCGCGAACCGGCCGGCCGGCCTGCGGTTCGGGAATCGACATCCCGAATGCATGGGGTGCGGCACCTGCAAGATGCAGGCCGTGGTGAACGGCCGAGCCAAAGGGGCGGTGGCGTTCGTGGGCGAGGGCTCCAGCGACCGCTTCGGGGCTCTCTACGCCGACGTGACCTTCGCGAAACTGGACCTCGTCGCCCATTGCGACCGAGACGGGGTGCCGTTCGTGCCATGGGAGGACTTCGACGACGTCCGCCGCTGGCTGGAACGGGACGGAGCCCTCCCGGGCGCGGTCTCCCCCGCTCGATGCCCGGGCTGGACCGTAGCCTGAGCACCACATGCACCGCATCGACCTTCCCGAGGGCTACGCTGCTCGACCGGCGACGAGCGACGACCTGGAGGCCGTCTTCCGCCTCGTCGCCGACGCCGAGAACCACGACGAGGGCGCGGCCGACGTGGCGATGAGCGACATCGCCGCCGATTGGGAGCGTCCGGCCTTCGACCCGGTGTCGATGTCGATCACCGTCTGGCACGGCGCGATGCTCGCGGCGGCGGGCGACGTGTTCATGGGCCGGGCGGAGGTCGACGTGGCTCCGGCCTTCCACGGGCGCGGACTCGGCTCCGCCCTGCTGCCGTGGACCTGGCGCGTCGCGAGGGCCGACGGCCGCGACTCGGTCGGCCAGACGGTCTCGGACCGTCGCACGGGCGCGGCCGAGCTGTTCCGCGCGAACGGCTACGAGGCCGCCCACACCGCGTGGGCGCTGCGGATCGACCTCGGCGACGACCCGCCTGCTCCCCCTGCGTTGCCCGACGGACTGACGTTCCGGGACTTCCGGCCGGGTGAGGACGACCGGGCGGTCTTCGAGGTGATCGACGTGGCCTTCGACGAATGGCCCGATCGCGAATCGCACGGCTTCGAGAACTGGGCGACGTCGACGCTGCACCGCGACGAGGTGGCGCCCGAGCTCGTGCCGCTCGTCGTCGACGGGGATCGCATCGTGGGCGTCGCGCTCAACTTCCACTACGGCCTCGAGGACGACGTGGAGGGATGGACCCAGCAGCTCGCGGTCGACAGGGCGTACCGGGGCCGCGGGCTCGGACGCGCGTTGCTGCAGGAGAGCTTCCGGCGCTTCCACGGGCTCGGGTACCGGCGATGCGGCTTGTCCACCGACTCACGCACCGGAGCGCTCGGTCTCTACGAACACGTGGGCATGCGGGTGCGCTCGAGCTTCACTCGATGGACCAAACGGCTCGACGCGGTCTCGGTCTGAGGACGCGCGCTGAGCGGTGGCCGAGGGATTCGAACCCTCGAGGGAGTTGCCCCCCTACACGCTTTCCAGGCGTGTCCCTTCGGCCGCTCGGGCAGGCCACCGCCGACGAGTCTATCCAGCGCGCCAGTGCGGGCTACGCGCTGGACCGAGAGATGATGCCGGCATACCGCTTCGCTCCGAGCGCCGTGAGGTGATAGCCGTCGGAGGCGAACCAGGCTCCGTGCGACTTGCTGCGGGTGTACCAGTCGATCAGGTGAGCCCTGGCGAACGCCCGGTCGCAACGAGCCAGCCGCTGGTTGTTCACCCGGCGCCACTGGCGCGGAACCCTCACGGTCACCAGGTACACCGTGCGGCCACGGGCCTGGCGCACCGCCTTCTTGCAGTCGGGAAGCTCGACGTACCCGTTGTTGCCGAGGTGCACGATCACGGTCTCGCGCAGCTTCCCGGCGCGCCGCAACTGCCTGATGACCGCCGGCAGCGCGCCGAACTGCCGGCTCACGGTGGCGTCGACCCGGATGCCCTTCGCCCGGAGCTGCTGCCTCGCCCCGAGCATCACGGAGTCGCCGATCGCGATCCGGCCGCGAGCGGCCCCGGCCGTGGTCGCCGCGACCCCGGTGACCAACACGGCGATCAGCAGGGCGGCCAACAACGAGGCGAGACGGGTTCGGATCCGCGAGGGCATCATCGACCCATGCTAGGCCCCGCCACGGAGTCCCGCACACGAGCTCAGGACGAGCGTGGGGCCGGGCCATCGTGCCCCGGCCCCACGGATGGCGGAGGCGGCGTGATTTGAACACGCGAGGGGCGGTTTAGACCCCTAACCGCTTTCGAGGCGGTCCCGTTCGTCCGCTCCGGCACGCCTCCGTCGCCGAGTCTAGCAACGGCGCGACCGGCCGTTCCGTGGCATCATCGCGACGCGGAGACGAGGCCGGTCAGGAGGGGGCAGATCGATGGACGCACACGAGCTCGAGGCCGTGCCCCTGTTCGCCGGCCTCGCGAAGAAGGAACGCCAGCAGGTCGCGCAACACGCCGACGTGGTCGAGCTGCCCCAGGGCTACCACCTCGTCGACCAAGGAGCGTTCGCGCACGAGTTCTTCGTGTTGCTCGGTGGGAACGTCGAGGTGACCAAAGACGGGGAGCACCTGGCCGACCTCGGCCCTGGTGACTTCTTCGGCGAGGTCGCCCTGGTGGAACACGAACGGCGAACGGCGAGCGTCGTGGCGTCGACGCCGATCAAGGCCATCGTGATGCATCAGCGGGACTTCGACCTGATGCAGCGCGATCTGCCACACGTGGCCGACCAGATCCACGCGGCCGTGCACGAACGCTCCGCCCGTCACGCCGAGGACTGATCCGCTCCGCGACGTTCCCGGAAGAAGGCCCGGAGCACCTCCCCGCATTCCTCGGCCAGCACCCCCGTGGTGAGCTCGGCTCGATGGTTCAGCCGCGGATCGCGGACGAGGTCACCCAACGATCCCGCGAACCCGGCCTTCGGGTCGAGGGCGCCGAACACGACCCTCTCGACCCGGGCGAGCACGATCGCGCCGGCGCACATCGCGCACGGCTCGAGGGTGACCACCAGCGTGCAGCCGTCGAGCCGCCACGACCCCGTGCGACGCGCAGCTTCCCGGAGAGCGAGGATCTCCGCGTGCGCGGTGGGATCGCCCAGCCGTTCGCGGGCGTTGCCCGCTGACGCGAGCACGTCGCCGTCTCGCGCGACCACCGCACCCACGGGAACGTCGCCGGCCGCAATGCACGTGCGCGCCTGCTCGAGCGCGAGCCGCATCAACCCTTCGTCGGCGCTACTAGTGTGAGCCATACTAGTAGCGATCGATCTCGTGCAACCGTTCGTCGTCGATCCCGAAGTGGTGGGCGACCTCGTGCACGACCGTCTCGCCGATCACCCGGGTGAGCGCCGCCTCGTCGGGTCCGGCCTCCCGGCGGATCGGTCCGGCGTACAACGTGATGCGGTCCGGCAGCACGCCCGTGTAGTCGCTCCCGCGCTCGGTGAGCGGGATGCCCTCGTACAGGCCGAGCATGTCGAGATCGGCGCCGTCGGGCGGATGATCGTCGACCAGTACCTCGACGTTGTCGAGCGCGCGGTGGACCCACTCGGGCAGCGCATCGAGCGCCTGGGCGACGAGTGCGACGAAACGATCCCGCTCGGGTACCGGTGCGCTGCCGGTCGTCATGCGGCCGGGCTCCATGCAGGTAGCCTACGCGCATGCCGGGGGGGCTCCACACCGATCTGTACGAGCTCAACATGGCGGCGAGCTACCTGCGTCGCGACATGAACGCCCCCGCGACCTTCAGCCTCTACGTCCGGGGCCTCCCCAAGACTCGGGGCTTCCTGGTGGCGGCGGGGCTCGAGTCGTGCCTGGACTTCCTCGAGTCGTTCTCCTTCACGGACGATGAGCTCGAAGCGTTGGGGACGATGGACTTCGACGACCGGGCGATCGCCGACTTCTCGGGCCTGCGATTCGCCGGCGACGTGTGGGCCGTTCCCGAGGGGCGCATCGTCTACTCCGAGGAACCGCTGCTGGAGGTGACCGCCCCGGTGGCCGTCGCCCAGGTGGTCGAGACGATGCTGCTCAACCAGATCACGCTGCACACGACCCTGGCCTCGAAGGCGGCGCGCTACGTGCTCGCCGCCGACGGGCGCCAGCTCGTCGACTTCGCGTTCCGACGGACCCATGGCGTCGAGGCCGCGATGGCGATCGCGCGAGCGAGCGCTCTCGTGGGGTTCGCCGCCACGTCGAACGTCGAGGCCGCGCGCCGATATGGCCTCGTCGTCGCGGGCACGATGGCGCACTCCTTCGTCGAGGCGTTCCCCACCGAGGTCGAGGCGTTCCGGGCATTCGCCGAAGACCATCCCGGCCGCACGACCTTCCTGGTCGACACGTACGACACCCTGGCCGGTGTGCGCGCCGCGATCGACACGATCCGGGACCTCGAGCTCGGCGGCGACCTCGGCGTGCGCCTGGACAGCGGCGACCTCGACGCGCTCGCGAGGGCGGCGCGGACGATCCTCGACGAGGCCGGCCTCGACCATGCGCGGATCTTCGCGAGCGGCGGCCTCGACGAGCTCGAGGTGCACGAGCTCGTGAGCGCCGGAGCCCCCGTCGACGCCTTCGGCATCGGTACGCAGATGGGCGTCTCGGCCGACGCGCCGTACGTCGATTCCGTCTACAAGCTCGTCGAGTACGGCGGACGACCGGTGATGAAGCTCTCCTCGGACAAGGTGAGCCCGCCGGGTCGCAAGCAGGTGTGGCGGAGCGATGGCGAGCGCGGCGACCTGCTCGCCCTGCGCGACGAGCCCGGGCCCGACGGCGCAGAGCCGCTCCTCGAGCCGGTGATGCGCGGCGGGAAG
Organism: Actinomycetota bacterium; assembly: GCA_035550775.1. Classification (GTDB taxonomy): domain Bacteria; phylum Actinomycetota; class UBA4738; order UBA4738; family HRBIN12; genus JAOUEA01. The sequence goes on from DASZOO010000036.1 coordinate 4,827, forward strand.
CGCTCGGGTGGCCCCATCTCCATCGAAGCGGCTCGTCGTCGTTTCGAGGCCGATCTCGCTCACGTGCCGCAGAAGGCTCGCCGACTCACGCATCCCGAGCGCGTGACCGTGACGCACAGCGACGCCCTCCTGGCGTTGACGGACCGCACGCGCGCCGAGGCGGAACGGCGATCCGGGATCGCGCGGTGAGCGGACCGGCGGGGGCCGAGCCCGGACCGTCCTCGCCCGGGCCGGCCCGGCGACGGTGGCCCTGGGTCACGGCGCTCGTCGCGCTCGTGCTCGTCGCGCTGTTCTACGCAGGCGGCGGGTTCTACTTCTCGAACGTCATCGACGAGCGAGCGCTCGATGCCGAGGCGTTGCGCGCCGCGACCAGCGAGCTCGATCCGAACGTCGAGGTCGTCGAGATCTCCGCCGATGCCGGGTCCCCGGCCACGATCTCCCTGCGTCCCCTCGAGGAGGACCTCGGTGTCGCGCTCGAGGGCGTGCAGGGACTGCGATGGGAGACGGGATACGGCCGCATCGAGTCGGGGGCGCCGACCGACGATACCGGTGACATCGTCGAACGGTCGTTCGCGCTCGTGGAAGGAGCGCTTCCCGTGCCCGGAACACCGGCCGAGCTCGATGTGCGAGCGTATCCGGCGGATCCAACGGAGTCCGGGCTCGGGCTCCAGGCGCTGACGGTGCCGGCCGCCCTCGGTGACCTCCCGGCGTGGCTCGCTCCTGCCGACGGTTCGACCTGGGCGATCGTCGTGCACGGGAACTCCCTGTCGCCCGCCGACGGGCTGCGCATGGTGCCCATCCTGACGGGCGCCGGGTTCCCGACGTTGATCGCCACCTACCGCAACGACCCGGCGACCCCGGAGGACCCGAGCGGGAAGCTGCGGTACGGGCTCACCGAGTGGGAGGACCTCGAGGCCATGGTCCGGGCCGCGCTGGAGCGGGGGTCGCAGGGGGTCGTGCTCGCCGGGTACTCGATGGGAGGCGGCATCGTCATGGCGTTCCTGCAGCGTTCGGAGCTCGCCGACGAGGTGCGCGCGGTGATCCTCGATGCGCCGATGCTCGACTTCTCCACGACGGTCGACGACAACGCGTCGCGGGAGACCCTGCCGATGGTAGGGCTTCCTCTGCCACCGTCGCTCACCGCGGTCGCGAAATGGATGGCGGACGTTCGGTTCGACGTGAACTGGTCCCAGATCGACTACCTCGCCGACACCGGCCGATACGACGTACCGTTCCTCGTGTTCCACGGCACCGACGACACGACCGTCCCGATCGGCACGAGCCGCGAGCTCCATCGGCTGCTGCCCGACCAGGTGGAACTCATCGAATGCGAAGGGGCCGAACACATCGGCTGCTGGAACCTCGACCCCGACGGCTACGCACAGGCCGTCCGGACGTTCCTCGCCGCACGATCGTGAGACCGAAGGTCGGTTGTCCTGAGGCGTTCGCCCACGTAGGGTTCCCGCAACACCCGAACCGATCCCCCCAGGGGAGGGCGCACGATGAAGAACGTCTTCCGTCTCGCAATCGCGGCCGCGTTGGTCGTGCTCGCCGCGAGCCCCGCATCGTCGGTGTGGGTCAACCCCGACGTGATCAAGGGAACCGGGCTGTTCGAGGGATACCCCTCCGCCAACCACATCGGTTCTCGACGGCTGTTCGCATGGTCGAGCGAACTCACACCGGCGAACCCCGACCTCGCGGCGTTCGTCGAAACGGGCAGCGGCTCGACCACGCGGATGAACCGGAAGCGGACGAGTGCGTTCGTCGGCGGCTTCGACGCCGGCACCGATCGGGTGATCTTCCAGCAGGTGCGGAACGGCAACAGCGACCTGTTCATGTACGACGTCGGTTCCGGTGAGCGAACCCCGATCAGAGAGCTCAACGACCGCCTCTGGCAATGGAGCCCGGCGATCGACACGCACCGAGGCACGACCTGGATCCTCTACGGCGTCAACCGCTTCGGCAGTCCGGGAGCCAAGTGGCGCCTGTACCTCTACAACGCGACCACCGGCGAGAACACGCTGCTGGACGAGACCGACAACCGTTGCGGGTGCTTGTTCCCGGGAACGATCGCCTACCCGTGGGTGACGTGGGCCGTCGGCGAGGATGCCGGCGCCTGGCGCTACGACATGCGGACGGGGGATCGAACGCAGCTGCTGGCGACCGACCGCGACGAGTACAGCGCCACGGTCACCCCCGACGGCACCGCCTACGTCGCCCAATCGGGCGACAAGTGCGGCACGAACGCGGCGCTCTATCGGGTCGAGCTCGACGGCAGCGCGTTCCTGCTGCACTCGTTCGTGGATGACAGAGAGGCCGGGAACCTCAACGTCGAATACGGCTCGGCTCACGACCAGCTGTACTTCGAACGGCGGTTCTGCGTGTCGGGATCCTCCGACATCATGCGCATGCGAAGGGCCGAGCTGGTCGGTGAGCCGGCCGCGCCGCCCCCCGCAGCGCCCGCCCGCAGGTCGAACGGATCTACGCGGTGGGCATCCAGCCCGGACGCGTCGCCTCGAACGCGCTGATCTTCTCGGCGTTCCGCAGCGACAGGCCGATGTCGTCGAGGCCTTCGATCAGTCGCCAGTGCGTGAACTCATCGACGTCGAACGTCTCGTCGAGGCCGGGCGCTCGCACGGCACGCTCGGGTAGATCGATCACGACGCGCGTCGTGGGTTCGTCGATGACGGCGTCCATCAACGCCCGGACCGATTCGGCACGAAGCTCCACGGGGAGCAGTCCGATCTTGAAGCAGTTGTTGCGGAAGATGTCGGCGAAGCTGGGAGCGATCACGGCCCTGAACCCGTAGTCCTCGAGCGCCCAGGGGGCGTGTTCGCGGCTGGAGCCACTGCCGAAGTTCGGGCCTGCGATCAGGATGCTCGCGCCGGCGTACCGGGGATCGTTCAGCACGAAGCCGGGGTCCTTGCGCCACTCGTCGAACAGGAACGGCCCGAACCCGCTGCGCTCGATGCGCTTCAGGTACTGGGCCGGGATGATCTGATCGGTGTCGACGTCGGAACGGTCCAGGGGCACCGCGGTGCCTTCGATCACGCCGATCGGCTCCATCGTCACCTCACCCCCGCGGGCAGCTCGGCGGGTGTGCCGAAGCGTCCGAGCACAGCGGTCGCGGCCGCGACCGCGGGGCTCACGAGGTGCGTTCGTCCGCCTTTGCCCTGCCGGCCCTCGAAGTTGCGGTTGCTCGTGCTCGCGCTCCGCTCGCCCGGCGCCAGGATGTCGGGGTTCATGCCCAGACACATCGAGCAGCCCGCGCCGCGCCACTCGAAGCCCGCCTCGGTGAACACGCGGTCGAGCCCCTCTCGTTCGGCCTGGAGCTTCACGGCCACGCTTCCGGGAACGACCATCGCGCGGAGGTTCGAGGCCACGGTGCGGCCCTCGATGATGGTCGCCGCCAGGCGAAGGTCCTCGATGCGCGAGTTCGTGCACGAGCCCAGGAAGATCGTGTCGGGCCGGATCTCGCGGATCGGTGTGCCCGGAGCGAGGTCCATGTAGGCGAGCGCCCGCACGGCGGCGTCCCGCTTCGACGCCTCGTCGAACGAGTCGGGGTCGGGCACCGCCTCGTCGATCGTGACCGATTGGGCGGGGTTCGTGCCCCAGCTCACGAAGGGCTTCAGCCGCGAGGCGTCGAGGTCGACCTCGGTGTCGAACGTCGCGTCCGCGTCGCTCGGCAGCGTTCGCCATGCGTCGAGCGCGGCTTCCCACTCGGCACCCTTCGGCGCGTGAGCACGGCCCTCGACGTAGGCGAACGTCGTGTCGTCGGGCGCGACCATGCCGGCCCGCGCTCCCGCTTCGATCGACATGTTGCAGATCGTCATGCGGCCTTCCATCGACAGCGCCCTGATCGCGGAGCCGCGGTACTCGATCACGTGGCCCACCCCACCTCCGGTGCCGATGCGGTTGATGATGCCCAGGATGATGTCTTTGGCGCCGACGCCGTCGGGCAGCTCTCCCTCGACCGTCACGGCCATGGTCTTCGCCGGGTGCTGAGGCAGGGTCTGGGTCGCGAGCACGTGCTCGACCTCGCTCGTGCCGATGCCGAACGCCAGCGCTCCGAACGCCCCGTGCGTCGACGTGTGCGAGTCGCCGCAGACGATCGTCATGCCGGGCTGCGTGTAGCCCATCTCGGGGCCGATCACGTGCACGATGCCCTGGCCGGCGGCGCCCCATGGATAGAGCGTGATGCCGAACTCGTCGGCGTTGGCCTGCAGCGCCTGCATCTGACGGGCGCTGATCTCGTCGGTGACCGGACCGTCGGTCGTGGGGACGTTGTGGTCCATCGTGGCCACGGTGAGCTCGGGTCGCCGAACGGTACGACCATGGAGCCGCAGGCTCTCGAACGCCTGAGGGCTCGTGACCTCGTGGACGAGGTGCAGGTCGACGTAGAGCAGATCCGGCTCGCCGTCGGCACGATGAACGACGTGGCGTTCCCAGACCTTCTCGGCCAGCGTCTGCCCCACGTGGGTCGCCTCCCTGGAGTGATCCCCGCCGCTGCTACGATGTTCCATCATCTGGAACTGAGTTCCGATATTTGGAACACGTGGAGGAACGATAGCAGGTGGGCGACGGCACGACACGAGCGCGAGAAGCCGACGGCGCTCCGACGACGGCGGTGGGCACCCTGGATCGCATCGTCGACATCTTGAGCGCCGTCGAAGCAGGAGCGAACACCTACACCGACATCACCCGCGCGACGGGGCTGTCCCGGCCGACGGCACACCGGCTCATCCGGGCCCTCGAGCAGCACGGGTTCCTGCTCCAGTCGGGTGGTGCCGGATACGCGCTCGGCCCCCGCCTCCTGAGCCTCGCGTCGTCGGCGATGCGGGAGTTGCCCCTCCGGGATGTGGCGCATCCCTGGCTCGAACGACTCGCGAAGGCGACCGGGGAGAGCGCGCAGCTCTACGTCCGGGAAGACGACGTGAGGATCTGCATCGACGCCGTGGAGTCGAACAGCGAGCTCCGGACGATCGTGGCGGTCGGGGCCACCCTTCCGCTGACCAGGGGATCGGCGGGCAAGGTGTTCCTGGCATGGGGGGCCGAGCGCGATCGGCAGCGCGTGCTCGCCACCCTGCCCGCAGAGGAAGCGGTGAGGCTCGCCCGCATGCTCGGGAGCACGGCGCGACGAGGATGGGCAGACAGCACCGGCGAGCGTGAGCCGGGCGTGGCCTCGGTGAGCGCCCCGGTGTTCGACGCCGCCGGCGCGCTCGTCGCGGCCGTCTCGGTCTCCGGTCCTGCCGACCGCATCGGCGCCCGCCGAGCCCGGCACTACGGTCCCGCCGTCATCGCCGCCGCCCGGGAGATCGAGGCGGCGCTCGGCGTGGCGCGGACCTGACCGGTTCCCGTAAGCTCGGGCGCACATGTCTCGCGCCCACGCCCTGCAACGCTCGGTCGACGGCTGGCTCACGGGCCGCCGCGCGATCACCGCTTCGATCGGCTCGTTCAGCGCGGTTGCGTTGATCGCGGCCACGCCGGGTTCCCCCTATCACCCGGTGCTTCCCGAGACCCAGGGCAACGGCCCGTTCGGGCTGCTCGCGCAGCTGCTGTTCCTCGACGCTCTCCCGCACGGCGTCCTGATCGCGATCGGCTTCGTCGCGATGATCTCGGCGGGGGTCGCCTTCCTGATGGTGTTGTGGGCCGCGGAACGAGGGGAGATCACCACCCGCACGGTCGTGACGCTCGCCGTCGTGTACCACGCGGTCATCCTGTTGCTGCCGCTGTTGCTGTCTCGCGACGTGTTCAGCTACGCCTTCTACGGGCGCATCCTCAGCAGGTACGGCCACAACCCCTACGTGAGCACCCCGGCGGACTTCCCGGCCAACGACCTCTCCAGGTTCGTCTATCCGGGGTGGCGCGACACACCGTCGGTCTACGGGCCGGTGTTCGTCTGGCTCGCGGCGGCGATCACCGCGGTCTTCCGCGGCATGGTCGACGTGATCGAAGCGTTCCGCGCCGTCGCCGTGGCGGCGAGCCTCGGCTCGCTCTGGTTCGTGGTGCGCCTCGTCGGGCGGGTACGGCCTGGCCGGCAAGCCTATGCGGCGGCGATGATCGGGCTGAACCCGGTCGTGCTGTTCCACACCGTGGGCGGTGGGCACGTCGACGTGCTCGTGATGCTCGCCGTCTCGGCAGCGATCTACCTCGTTGCCACCCAGCGAGAGCTGCCGGCCACCGTCGCGCTCACGATCGGTGCCCTCGTTAAGATCTCCGCGGCGGTGCCGCTCGCGCTCTTGATCGCCTACGTGGTGGTCCGCGCGCCCGCCCACCGATGGCGGGTGGCCGCTGCGCACGTCGGCGCCGCGCTCGGCATCGCGTTCGTCGCCGCGGTGCCGTTCATGCAGCGGTCCAACCCCACGCTCGGCATGGTCGAGCTCGTGCAGCACGGTTCGTGGATCGCGCCGCCCGCGCTCGTCGAGCGCCTCTTCGAGGCGGTGGGCACGGTGATCGCCGGCGATCTCGGCGGCAGCGCCGGCGTGGTCGTCGCTCGCCTCTGCATGTTCGCGGCACTCGCGGCCGGGCTCCTCACGATCATGCGACAGGTGCTGCGCCACGCCGGCGAGGGTTCGGTCTCCTTCCTCGCGGCGGCTTGGGGATGGTCGTTCCTGCTGATGATGCTGTTCTCACCCACGCTGTTCCCGTGGTACTTCGCCTGGATGCTGCCGGTCGCATGGGCGCTGCCACGCGTGCCCCGCCGCACCCTCGAGGTCTCGTTCATCGCCCTCGTCACCGCACAGCTCACGACCGAGAACTTCCGACTGCCGGAGTGGATGCACGTCGATCTCGCGATCGGGCACCCGATCCTGGTCATCGTGCTGGCGTGGTTCCTGCGCGACCTGTACCTGCGCTTGAAGCACGACGTGCCGCTCGACGCCGAGACCGAGGACGTGCTGCTCACGCGCGCCGCCCCGCGGCCGTCCGTCTACCAGGCGTAGGCCTCCGGGGCCGGCCCGCCCGGTCCGGGGAAGATCGCGTCGAGCTTCGCTAGCACGTCGTCGCCCAGCTCGATCTCGAGCGCGTGCATCGCGTGGAGGAGCTGCTGTTCGGTGCGCGGGCCGATGATCGGGGCCGTGACAACCGGCTGATGCAACAACCAGGCGATCGCCACGTGCGCGGGGTCCTCGCCCATGTCGGCGCACAGCGCTTCCCAGGGCTCGAGCCGTTCGCGGTGCGCCTCGATCTCACCGCGCATGTACCCCTCGCCTCGTCGACCTGCCTCGACCTTGGACAGGGCTCCGGCGAGCAGGCCGCCCGACAACGGGCTGTAGGCGATCAGGCCCATGCCGTACTCGCGCACGGCGGGGATAACCTCGAGCTCGAGGGTGCGGGCGGCGAGGTTGTAGAGCGACTGCTCGGTGGCCAGGCCCAGGGTGTGCCGGTATCCGGCGATCTCGTTCCCGCGCGCGATGTGCCACCCCGCGAAGTTCGACGATCCGACGTAGAGGATCTTCCCGGTGTGCTTGAGCTGCTCCATCGCCTCCCAGATCTCGTCCCACCAGGCGTTCCGGTCGATGTGCTGCATCTGGAAGAGGTCGATGCGGTCGGTGCGGAGCCGCCGCAACGACTCCTCGCACTGACGCACGATGGCGAGCTTCGACAGGCGTCCCTCGTTGGGCCAGTCGCCCATGGTGCCGTACACCTTGGTGGCGAGGACGACCTTGTCACGGCGCCCTCCGCCCTTGTCGAACCAGCGCCCGATGATCTCCTCGGTCGCCCCGACCCCGAGGTGCCTGCCGTAGACGTTGGCCGTGTCGAAGAAGTTGATGCCGTTGGCGACGGCCGTATCCATGATCGTGTGCGAGTCGGGCTCGGACGTGTGGGGTCCGAAGTTCATCGTGCCGAGGCACAGGCGGGAGACGACGAGGCCCAGTCGTCCGACGTGCGTGTACTCCATGGCAACGAGTGTAGCCGGGGCCTCGCACGATCCCGTGAGATCAGGTGGTCGACGCCTCATCGCTCGGACCCGGCGCCGGCGCCAAGAAGCGCTCGAACCAGCCGGTCGCCAGCCGCGCGACCGCCTCCAGGGTGCCGGGCTCCTCGAAGAGATGGGTCGCGCCCGGCACCACGGCGATCTCGCGTTCGCACGTCATGGCCGCGGCGGCCTCGCGGTTCATCTCGAGGACCGCGCTGTCGAGGCTTCCGACGATCAACAGGGTCGGGGCCGCGACGCGCGGCAGGGCATCGGCGGCCAGGTCCGGCCGGCCTCCGCGAGAGACGACCGCCCCGAACTCCCCCGGACGGGCGGCCGCCGCGCCGGTGCTCGCACCGAAGGTCCCCATGGG
>DASZOO010000037.1:0-3797 GCA_035550775.1 Actinomycetota bacterium
GCATCGGAACTCGTACGTGCCGGCATCCATCGCGGGAACGACGTAGTCGACCGTCGCCGGTCCGTCGACCAGATCGCCCTGGAACACCGCCGTGTCGTCGCCGCCGTAGATCGAGACGTTGTGGGGGCCCGCGACGTCGACCGGATCGCGATTGTCGAACGTCAACGTGACCTCGGTGTCCGCGGCCCACGTGAGCGTCGTGGGATCGAAGGCCGTGCCCTCGGCCGCCACCGAGGCCGCTGCGGTGCCCCCGTCGTCACCGCCGTCACCACCGCCGCCGTCACCGCCACCGCCGCCGTCGTCACCACCGTCGGATCCGCCGCCACCGCCGCCGCCGCCACCGCCGCCGGCTTCGACGACGACGGTCCCGTTCATGTTCGGATGCACGTCGCAATGGAAGTAGTACTCGCCGGCCGGGATCGCCGGGATCTCGTAGTCCATCGAGGCGGGCCCGGTCACGAGGTCGCCCACGAACAACGATTCGTCGAGGGAATCGTCGGTGTAGATCGCGACGTTGTGCGGCGTGCCCGCGTCCTGGTTGTCGAGCGTGAGCGTCGAGGGCGTGTCTGCCGGCAGCACGATCGTGTCGGTGTCGAAGGCGAGCCCCGACGCCACGACCGTGGTCGTTCCGCCCTCACCGCCGCCACCGCCGCCACCGCCCGGGGAAGCCGTCATCGTGCCGGTCATGGTGGCCGGGTGCACCTCGCAGTGGAAGAAATACTCGCCCTCGGGCACCGGCTCCACCTGGTAGTCGATCGTCGCGGGCCCAGTGATGAGCTCGCCGCTGAACAGCGCCGGAGCCTCGGCGTCGGGGCCGTCGAAGATCACGACGTTGTGTGGCACCGCGGGGTCGGCGTTGTCGAACGCGATCGTGAACGGCTCCTCGCTCGGCACCACGAGCGCATCGGTCGAGAAGCCGTCCACGGCCGCCCCCTCGGGCGCGGCGAGCGCGACCACGACGCCCTCTCCGCCCGGCTCTTCGCCCCCCTCCTCCTGCAGCGGCGCCGCGACCACCGCGAGCCCGCCGGCCACCATCGCGATGCCGGTCACGGCGGCGACCATCGAGAACAGCGTCGCGCCGGTGACCCGCTTCCTCGAGGCGACCACGGCCGCCACCCCGACGACCGCCGCCGCGGCGACCAGGGCGACCACCGTCGCCGCGGTGTGCGAGATCGCGAGCAGCACCCGCGAGAACCCGAACAGGACGAGGCCGATCACCGCCAGCACGCCGATCGGCAGCAGGATCGGCAGCAGCAGGCTCTGCCGGTTCTTCCCCGCGCTCATCGGCTCCGACGCTCCCTCAGACTGGCGAGGTTCATCGTCCCAGCTCCGCGCCGATCTCCCGTTGGACGTTCTGATAGGCCGAGCGGTCGAGGCCGTCGCGCTGTTCCTGCTCGTACCAACGGAAGAAGATCGCCGCGATCACGCCCCACAACAGCAGGCCGCCGACGATCTTCATGATGAGCCCCGCGATCAGCTGATCGGTCAGCGGCGACACGCCCCAGATGCGCGGGAACCCCGCGTACACCGGGTACAGCGCGGTGTGCCCGAACGTCAGGAAAGACGCGGGGATCGTGGGCACCAGCGACTGCAGGAACAGGTAGACCATCTGGCCGGGCGGGCTGAGGGCTGGCATCTCCGGCAGCGGCGACATCACCGGCCACCACATCGCGAGCGCCGAGGCCACGATCAGCACGTGCAGGGCCAGGTGGATCGCCTCCGAGCCCACCGACGCCTCGACGACCGCGGGCCAGTGCGTGAACAGGAGCACCCCGTTGAAGACGACCAGCGCCACGAGCGGGCGCGTGAACCAACGGAAGACGCGCCGGACCGGCGGCGGGGCGAGCAGCGCCCTGAGCATCCAGGGAGGCATGCCCGCGATCAGCAGAGGTGCGGCGACCAACGTGAAGAGCAGGTGCTGCGTCATGTGCATCAGATACAGGTAGCCCTCGGCCAGATCGTGCACGGGCCAGTCGGCTCCGATCCACAGCACGCCCATGCCGGTCAGGAACAGGATCCTCTTCCGGCGGGCGGTCGGCTCGCCGGTGAACGCCAGGTGGCGGTGTGCCGCGATCAGGTAGGCCGCGACGATCGATCCGAACAGCAGCCACACGTCGGGGTGCAGGTGCCAGGCGGGGAGCGCCACCGTCGCCTCAGTCCACCTGGAAGATGCCGAACGATATCAACACGATCAGGTACAACGTCGCCGCGCCGGCCAGGCCCATGACGAAGAACCGCGCGTACGTCGGGCTGTCGAACCGCAGGTGCATGAACCACATCACGACGAGCGCGAACTTCACGATCGCCAGCCCGATCAGGGTGGGCACGAGCAAGGCGTCGCCGACGTCGACGTAGTAGGTGGCGACCTCGAGCGCCGTCAGCACGGCCAGGATCACGCCGATGCGGATGTACTCCTTGGCGCTGGGGTGCTCGTGGTGCACGCCCTGCGACTCACGCGGATCCGGCAGGTCGCGTGCGCCGAGCTCCTCCTGGAAGGGGGTCTCGATCTCGGACACTCGATCGCCTCCTACGCCGGCGCGGGGGACGGGGTCGGGATCAGGTACACGACGGTGAAGATGATGATCCACACGATGTCGACGAAGTGCCAGTACAGCCCGACCATCTCGACCGGGAACGCCGCGTCGTCGGGCAACCGGTCGGCCGCCGAGAACCCGACGAGCGAGAGCAGCATCAGGATGCCCACGGTGACGTGCACGCCGTGGAAGCCGGTCAGCACGAAGAACGTCGTGCCGAACAGGTTCGTGGTGATCGACAGCCCCTCGTCGTAGAAGGCCGTGAACTCGTAGACCTGACCGCCGACGAACGTGAGGCCGAGCATCGCGGTGGCGAGCAACCACAGGCGCATGCGCGCGACGTCGCGCTGCTGGGCCGACGCGAGCGCCAACACCATCGTGAGCGACGAGGCCAGCAGCACGAACGAGGACACCGACGTGTACGGGATGTCGAACACGTCGTTGGGGAACGGTGGCGTCTGGCTCGCCCCGCGATACAACACGTACGTGGTGATCAGCGCCCCGAACAACATGCACTCCGACGCCAGGAACACCCACATCGCGAGCTTCGTGTTGGGCAGGCCCGTCGTGGTCGCGTGCTCGTCGTGCGCTTCGGCGCCGTGCCCCGGGGTGATCGCGAGATCGGCCACCGCTACTCCTCCGCCACCGAGGGTTCGAGCGCCCATCCGAAGATGCCGACCAGCACCACGACGGATCCGAGACCGACCAGCCACCACGAGTACAGCACCCCGTAGCCGATGATCGGCAGCCCGATCGCCGACACCAGGGGCCAGTACGACGGGCTGGGCAGGTGGATCGAGCCATGCCCGGCGTCGTCCGAGGTCTCGTCGGGTTCGGCGGCGCCCGCCTGAGCGGGAACGAGCGTGCCGGTGCGCTCGTCTTCCACGTACTTGCGGTGCCAGAACTCGTCGAGCGAGTGAACGGTCGGGATCTCGTCGAAGTTGTGCGGCGGGGGCGGGCTCGAGGTCATCCACTCGATCGTCCGAGCGTCCCACGGGTCCTCGACGGCCGCCTCTCGCGGCTTGATCTGGGTGCGGACGACGTTCACGATGAACATCAGCACGGCGAGCGCGATCAGGAACGCGCCGACCGTGGAGACCTGGTTCCAGAACGTGAGCCCCAGCGTCTCGGGGTACGTGTACTCGCGGCGGATCATGCCCTGCAGGCCGAGGACGTGCATCGGCCCGAACGCCAGGTTGAACCCGACGAGCAGGATCCAGAACTGCACCTTCCCGGCGGCGTCACTCAAGCGCCGGCCGAACG
>DASZOO010000038.1:0-34365 GCA_035550775.1 Actinomycetota bacterium
ACCGCCTGGGCGCCGTCGTCCCGCCACGTCTGCTCGTTGTCGACCACGTGGTAGAGGTAGACCTCGCGGGATGATCCGTCCTTGCCGGTGCCGGTGACCCAGGTGCCGGCGCAGGTCTTGCCCGTCATCCGGTCCCCCAGCGTCATGGGATCGGGCAACGCGGCCGCGACCACGTCGCGCGGTGAGACCTCGACGTCGCGCACGCGGACCTTCTCCACACGGTCCAGGCCAAGCCGGTGCAGGGTCTCGAGCACCTGGATGAACTCGTCGCCGAGCCCGTACTTGAACGTGACGCGCCGGCAATCCACCCAGCGGGGAACGAGGAGCACCTCCTCATGCTCGACGTTCACGCACTCCACCTCGCCGATGCCCTCGGGGAAGACGAACGTCTCGGGTTCGCTGAACGGAGCCGTCGTGAACCAGCCGCGGTCCTTCTCCCAGATCACGGGCGGATTCAGGCACTCCTCGATCGTCGTCCAGATCGAGAAGGTGGGGGCGAAGTCGTAGCCCTCGATCTCGAGGTTCGCGCCGTCACGCACGCCGATCTCGTCGATGTCACTGAAGAGGTGGTCGGCGGCGTAGCGGGCGAACACGTCTGCCGCTCCCGGCTCGACGCCGATGCCGACCAGCGCGAGCGCTCCGCGGTCTTCCCACAGGTCGGCCATGGCGAACTGATCGTCTCCGAGCTTCTTCCCCGTCTCCTCGTGGGGCCGTTCCGGGTGCGGCTCCGAGAGCGACATCGCCATGTCCATGTAGTTCACGCCAGCCTCCAGCGCCCCCAGGAAGATCGGCATCACGAACCGAGGATCGGCGGCGTTGAGGACGATGTCGCAATCGTGGGCACGGACGGCGTCGGCGATGCGCGTGGGGTCGGTGGCGTCGAGCTTCGCGGCGGAGAAGCGCCCGGCGGTCCCGTACCGATCGGCCACGCGCCGCGCCTTCGACTCGTCGATGTCCGTGAACACGATGTGTTCGTAGAAGTCGCGCCGTGCCGCGATGGGAGCGAACGCCGACCCGACACCTCCGGAACCCACCACCAAGATCCTCATGGCTCCCCCTCGCCACCTCGAGCACAGGTGCCCGGATGGTAGTCGGCGCCCGGCACGGTCGGCACGGCCGCCCACCGCGCCACCGACCGGAGGCCACGGCCTCCCGGGCTAGGATGGACCGAGGTTCGTGCCGACCCGATCGCGCCCCAGCCGGAGCCTTCCCTGGCCTCCTTCGAACGACTCGCCAGCGCCAAGCACCTCGCCGGCCCCGCAACGGCGGCCGTGCTCCTGCTCGTGCTGGTGATCGCGATGACCGCCGGCGGATCCGAGGAGCCGGGCCCGCCCGATCGTGCCGCGCCGGCGACCGAGCGGAGCCCCGGGACCCCGTCCCCGGTGCCGCTCGATCCGTCGTGGCCCCCTCGCCTCACGTTCCTCAGCGACTCGGTCGGCCTGGGATCGATCACCGCGCTCCGCGAGACGATGGGTCGCTGGCGCGTCCGGGTGATCGGCGAACCCGCCCTGATGCTCGACGACGCCGCCGAGCAGCTCCGGCGGGGTGGCCGCCTCGACCGCGTCGTCGTGGTGGCCCTCGGCTACAACTCGCTCTGGAAGCGGGACGGCGTCGACCACGAGTACTACTCGTCGAAGTTCGACGGGGAGGCAGAGGAGCTGCTGCGGGTCATCCGTCAGAAGGGCGGTCGCAAGATCGTCTGGATCACCCTGCGCGAGGCCACGCGGCCCAACGTTCCGCCCGAGGGCCGGGAGCAGCACGCGACCTACGCCTGGTACTTCCCGTACGTGAACGACCGCCTCGACCGGCTCGCGCGCCGTCACGGCGATGTGGTGCTCGCCGACTGGGCGGCGGTCTCCGACCGGCCCGACATCACCTACGACGCGTTCCACCTCGATCCCGACGGCGCCCTGCTGTACTCCAGGCTGATCCGCCGGGCGGTGCTACGGACGCCATTCGAGCCCTGGACGCCGTGACCACCGGCCCGATCGGCCTCGGCTTCACCAAGGTGGAGACTCATCTACGATAGGTGGATGGTGGACGGAGCGCCCGGGTTCCTCGATCTGCTGCCGCGAAGCCACAAGCCCCGGTCGTCGGGCCTGACACACGTGCTGGACAAGGGCTCGTCCCCCGCCGAGCTGGAGGCCCTGGTGTCCAGGGCGGGTGGAGCGATCGATCTCTGGAAGCTCGGGTGGGGCACCGCCTACCTCGAGCCCGACGTTCCCGAGAAGGTGTCGATCCTCGCCGAGCACGGGGTGCGGGCCTGTGTGGGCGGGACGCTCCTGGAGGTGGCGTGGGGACAGGGCCGGGCGGAGGCGTGCCTCGCCTGGGCGTCCGAGGCCGGGTTCCCGTGCGTCGAGGTGTCCAACGGCTCGATCTCCATGCCGTTGTCGGAGAAGCGTCGCCTGATCGCGGAGGCCTCCAGCTCGTTCGTCGTCGTCTCGGAGGTCGGATCGAAGGACCCCCGGACGCCGGTCTCCCCCGCCGGGTGGGTCGAGGAGATGACGGGCGACCTCGAGGCGGGCGCGGTCTGGGTCCTGGCCGAGGGCCGGGAGAGCGGAACCGTCGGCCTCTACCATCCCGACGGTCGCGTGCGCGAGGAGGTCGCCGAAGCGATCGTCGAGCACGTGGGCTCGGCGCGCGCGATCTTCGAGACCCCACGGAAGGACCAGCAAGCGTGGTTCATCACCCACGTCGGGAGCGAGGTGAACCTCGGGAACGTCCCGCCGCAGGAGGTCTTCGGTCTCGAGGCGCTCCGCCTCGGGTTGCGGGCCGACACGATCACGCTGTCGCAGACCACGGCGAAGCGGACCGGATCGGAGCCATGAGCAACGTCGTGCCGCGCCGGTACCGGGGGGTCGCGGTGACCGAGGCCGACGTTCCGCTGCGGCCCGACGCATTGCGGGATCACCTGGTGGGACGCGAGGCCTACCGGCGCACCGAGTACATCGTGGTTCGCCACGGTGGATCGACGGCGGTCGTGCGCGTCTCGAAGGTCTCGGACGAGCCGCTGTTCTCACCCATCGCCACGGTCGAGGTGTTCGCGGGCCCTGAGGAGACGGTGGAGGTGCACGCGCCGACCGTCGACACGGGCGTGCCCACCCAGCTCGCGCGCGTCGCGCTCGAACAGGCACCGCAGGCGCGCTGCGTCGTGGTCCGCGGCCGGTACGAGCACGTGAACTTCATCCTCGACCCCGATCCGGTCCCGTTGCGCATCGTCGAGGTGGTGCCCCCCGAGCCCGCCAAGCTCGTGGACCAGGTGGAGCGCGTCCTCGACCTGGCCGAGGACCTGCCGCCCGTCGACGTGCGGGCCGAGGCGATCGATCTGCGCGATCTCGCGGCGAGCGTGCCCGCCGACCGCTACCTGTTCCCGTGCCGCGGGTCGGGGATGGATGCGCCCGGAGCGACCGTGGAGTTCCTCGATACCCGGCCGCCGCGCGCCGACTGGGTGCTGGTGGGGTGCGCTCGGTCTCGCGAGATCCACGAGCACTTCTACGGGGACGAGCCTCCGTTCGTCGAGATGTGCCCGCGGGAGCTGGTCGGCGCGGTCGACGGGCCGACGCTCACGAAGTGCTGCATGCTGGAGGATCGCGTGGAGCGCGACGGTTCGCTCGTCGTGGTGCCGTGGGGAGCCAGCCTCGGCGAGGTCCGCGAAGGGCTCGGCATCGTGCTCGGGGCGGCGGAGCCGGCGTGGGCGCCCGCCTGACGGATTCGGCCCTGTACGGGCACCTGTGGGCGTCCGACGAGCTGCGAGCGATCTTCGACGAACGGGCCCGGCTGCAGGCATGGCTCGAGATCCTCGGGACCCTGGCCGACGCGCAGGCCGAGCTCTCGATCGTCCCCGCCGCCGCGGCCGAGGCGATCAGGAGCGCCGGCTCCGTTGACGCGTTGGACCTCGAGTACGTCGCGGCCGAGACCGTGGCCACCGGGCACTCGACCCTCGGGCTGATCCTCGGCCTCCAGCGCATCCTGCCGCCCCAGGCCCGGGAATGGGTCTACTTCGGCGGAACTGTGCAGGACCTGACCGACACTTGGACCGCGCTGACGATGCAGCGTGTCGGCCGCATCGTCAGCCGCGATCTCGTCGCGATCGAGGAGGCCACGCTCGAGCTCGCCCGGCGGTACCGGGACACGCCCATGGCGGGGCGGACGCACGGTCAGCCCGGCTCCCCGATCACGTTCGGGCTGAAGGCGGCGACGTGGGCGGACGAGGTCCGCCGCCACCTCGACCGGATGCGTGAGGGCATGCCTCGCTGGGCGGTGGGTCAGCTCGCGGGCGCGGCGGGCAACCTCGCGTTCTTCGGCGACCGTGGACCCGAGCTGCGGCGTGCGTTCTGCCGCCGGCTCGGCCTCGGCGACCCCGGTATCTCCTGGACGACCACACGGGACCGTCCCGCCGAGTTCGCGCTGGTGCTCACGCTCGTCGCGGGCACGATGGGGCGCGTCGGCAACGAGGTCTACCAGCTGCAGCGGGCCGAGATCGGGGAGGTTCGAGAGCCGGCGAGCCCCTCGGGCGTCAGCAGCATCACGATGCCGCACAAGCGCAACCCAGAGCTGTCCGAGCACCTGGTCACGCTCTCGCGCCTCGTGCGGGCCGAGGCGGGCGTGCTGCTCGAAGGCATGGTCGCCGAGCACGAACGCGACGGCCGCGGATGGAAGGCGGAATGGGTCGCCCTCCCGGAGGTCTGCCTGCTCACCGGCGCCGCCCTCTCGTTCGGCCGCACCCTGCTCGGGGGCCTCGAGGTCGACGTCGAGGCCATGCGCCGCAACCTGGACAGATCGTCGTTCTCGGGTTCCGAACGCGTGCTGGCGGCCCTGTCACCGGCCCTCGGCAAGCACCGCGCCCAGGCACGACTGCAGGAGCTGCTCGCGACGGCACGTCGTGACGGAGTCTCGCTCGAGGACGCGCTGATGGCCGACGAGGAGATCCGAGCGCAGCTTCCCCATGACGTCGCGTCCTCGCTCGCACTCGCGGACACGGGCTCGGCGGGCGCCATGGTCGACGAGGTCCTCGCTCGGGCGGCCCGTGCGTCGGCGGACGGATCCGATCGGTGAGGGTGAACGCGCTCCCCCGGGTGCGCCTGGCGGCCCTGCCGACGCCGCTGGTGCGAGCGGAGCGCGCCGAGGCGGCGCTGGGAGCGGGGCCGATCTGGATCAAACGCGACGACCTCACCGGGTTCGCCTTCGCCGGGAACAAGGCCAGGAAGCTGGAGTTCCTGCTCGCCGACGCCCTCGAGCGCGGCTGCGACGTGGTGCTCACCGGCGGTGGGCCCGGCTCGAACCACTGCCAGGCCACGGCCGCGGCTGCCAGGGTCGCGGGGCTCGCGTGCCGCCTGGTCCTGTACGGCGAGGAACCGGCTCGCCCCCCGGCGAACCTCCGACTGGCGCGGGCGTTCGGCGCCGACGTGGCGTTCACCGGCGATCCCGACCGGTCCTCGGTCGACGGCGCGATCGAGGAGGCCGCGGCGTCGCTGGCCGCCGACGGCCTCCGGCCGGCGACGATCCCCCGGGGCGGAGCGTCGCCGCTGGGCGCCGTGGGGTACGCGCTGGCCGCCGACGAGCTCGGCGACCAGCTGGCCGCCGCGCTCGTCGAGCCGTCGTTCGTGTTCGTCGCCACGGGCTCCTCCGGCACCCAGGCCGGCCTCGTCGCGGGCTCCGTCGGCCGCTCGGCTCCATGGCAGATCGTGGGCGCCTCGGTGAGCCGCCCTCCGGAGGAGTCCCGGCGCAGGGTGCTCGAGCTCGCTCAGGGATGCGCCGCGATCCTCGGCCTGCCCCCGGCCGGGCCGCCGGACGTGCAGGTGCGGGACGCTCGCGGACCCGGGTACCGCAGCGAGTCGCAGCAGGGAGCGGCTGCCGCCGAGCTGTTCGCTCGGACCGAGGGACTGTTGCTGGATCGCGTGTTCACGGCGAAGGCGGCCGGCGCGATGATCGAGATGCTCCGCGAGGGCGTGGACGGGCCGGTGGTCTTCCTCCACACGGGTGGAGCGGCCACGATCCTGGACGAGGGGATGGACGCATGACGAGACCATCGAAGAGCGGGTCGTCGACGCAGGCGCCCGCGCCCGAGCTCGTGGAGGCGGGGTTCGCCCTGGAGGTGGCCGACGCCCCGCTGCTGCACGAGGGTCTGAACCTCGCCGATCTCGCGCACGTCCTGGTGCTCCACGAGCAAGGACTGATGCCCTCCGATGCGGCCGCACGGCTGCTCGCCGTGCTGCTCGAGGTCACCCGAACCCCCGCCGAGGACTTCCCCTACGAGGCGGAGTACGGCGATCCCTACAACTGCCGTGAACGCTTCTTCGTCGAGCGGCTCGGCGACGACGCCGGGTGGCTCCACGCGGGCCGCCCGCGGCGAGAGGCCGCACGCATCGCGCTGCGCGTGGGCCTGCGCCGCCTCGTCGTCGGGTTGATCGACGACACCGCCGGCTTCGCCGACGCGGTCGCCGCGACCGCGGCGGACCACGCGGAAACCCTGATCCCCGACCAGACCTACCTGCAGCAGGCTCAGCCGTCCACGTTCGGCCACTACCTGCTGACGTTCGCCTACCCGGCGCTCCGCGACGCCGTCCGCCTGCGACACGGCCTCGAGTGGGTCAATCGCAGCCCCGGCGGCGCCGGGTGCGTGAACGGGAGCCGGCTCTTGGTCTCTCGCACGCGCGAGGCCGAGCTGATGGGGTTCGACGGGGTGATCGAGCACACGCGAGACGCGATGTGGCAGACCGACGGGCTCGTCGACCTGCTCGCCACGAGCGCGAGCCTGCTCACGAACATGAGCAAGCTCGCCGAGGACCTCGAGATCTGGGACAGCCAGGAGTTCGACTACGTCGACCTGGCCGGCGCCTATACGCGGGCCAGCGTGCTGATGCCGCAGAAGCGGAACCCTTACGCGCTCTCGATCGTCCGGGGCTCCGCCGGGGTCGCGATCGGGCGGCTCTCGGGGTTCCTCTCGGTCGTGAAGACGCCGTCGGCCCGCAGCGACAACCTCATCTTCGCCTACGGCGAGGTGCCCAGGTCGCTCGAGCTCGCGGCGCGGACCACGCGGCTGATGTCGGGCGTGGTCGCGACGTTGCGCGTGAACGGCGAGCGGATGCTCGAGTCGCTCATGTCGGGCTTCAGCCAGGCCACCGATCTCGCGGAATACGTGATGCAGACGTGCGAGGTCGACTATCGCACCGCGTATCAGGTGGTCGGGACCGCGGTTCGGCGCGCGGCCGCCGATGGCTTGCGAGGCGTGGACGTGACCGGCGCGATGCTCGACCGCGCCGCCGAGGAGACGCACGGCCGGCCGTTGGGGCTCGACGGGCGCGACCTGTCCGAGGTGCTCGATCCGCGCTCGATCGTGATGACGAGGACCTCGCCCGGCGGCGCGGCGCCCACGGTCGTCCGCCGCATGGCTGCGTCGGTCGGGGAGGAAGCCTCGGAGCTCGTCACCGAGGCGGCTCGCCGGCGACAGGCGCTCGACCGATCCAGGGCCGGGCTGATCAGCTCGGCGGAGCGGCTGGCGTCGGCGTGAGCGGTCCGTCGGCGACCTCGTATTCGATCTGAGGATCGCCAAGCAGGGTGTTCGAGACGTAGCAGTAGCCGATCGCGCGGTCCATGAGGGCCTCGATCTCAGTCCGCGGCAGGCTCGAATGCACCACAACCCGGAAGCGGCTCAGGCGCAAGCCGTCGTAGCCGGCGCTGACCTTCACGGCCACGTCCGGCAGATCGCGACGGCGCTTGCGGAACGCGTGCACGAGGGCCATCGTGAAACAGACCGCCATCGAGGACACCAGCAGCTCCGTGGGCGTCGGGCCGGCGTCGGCGCCGCCGAACTCCACGGGTTCGTCGGAGACGATCTCGAACCCGCGCACGGGAACGCGAACGCGATAGTCGCCCTCCCAGTAGGCGGTAAGCTCCATGGCCCATGGAGTCTAGTGGCCCGCCCACGCCGCCTCCTGTGACGCTGCCCGAGCAGGTGCGGGTCGTCAACGTCGGCCTCTCGATGTTCGCGGATTCCGTGACCGCTCAGGGGGCGGACGCCGTCGACGTGGACTGGAAGATCCCCGCCGGCGGACACCCCGGCGCCGTCGACGCGCTCGGGCGCCTGCTCGGGCCAGCCGCCGACGGCATCGACGCGGCCAACGCCGAGGTCGTGCGGCGCCTCGACCAGGCGACCCCGGTCCTTCGCTCGATCGGCACGGCGATCGACGAGGTCCCCGGCATGGGCGAGCGCACCATCCTGCATCCCGGCCCCGGGCTGCCGTGGGCCGAGTTCTGCGATCCGCTGCGCCGGTCGGTTCGGGCGGCCGTGATGGCCGAGGGATGGGCGAGCTCGCCCGAGGACGCCGAGCGACTCGTCGCGGGCGGCGGCGTCACGCTCGAGTCGGCGAACCGTCACTCCGCCAGCGTGCCCATGGCCAGCT
Organism: Actinomycetota bacterium; assembly: GCA_035550775.1. Lineage (GTDB taxonomy): Bacteria > Actinomycetota > UBA4738 > UBA4738 > HRBIN12 > JAOUEA01. The sequence goes on from DASZOO010000038.1 coordinate 8,403, forward strand.
CGCTCGGGCCGTCGGCGCCCGTGTTCATGGTCGAGGACCCGCAGAGCGGGCACCGTGCCTACTCGGGCATCAACCAGGGACCCGGCCAGACGCCCTGGTTCGGCGTCGAGACGCCGGCCGCGGTCGATCGCCTCGTGTTCCTCCGGGACGCGGTCGCGCCGGTGCTCGGCACCGTCATCCGTGAGAGCGAGCCGGTCGACGTCTTCTCGTTCGTCGCCCAGGCGCTGCAGATGGGCGACGACGCGCACATGCGCACGCAGGCGGCCACGAACATCCTGATCCGTCACTGGCTTCCGGCCCTCTCGGGCGTCGATCATCCGGCGAGGACCGACGTCGCCGGGTTCCTCGCTTCGGACCACCTGTTCTTCCTGAACATCGCGATGGCGGCCGCGAGATGCGCGACGGCCTGGGCCGCCGAGGTCGAGGGATCCAGCGTCGTGGTCGGCATGGCCCGCAACGGCACGACGTTCGGGATCCGGCTCTCGGGGGCCGACGACCGCTGGTTCCCCGCCCCGGCGCCGCCCGTCGAGGACGCACTCTTCCACCCGGGCTTCGGGCCCGACGACGGCGCGCCCGACATCGGCGACAGCGCGGTGCTCGAGCTGATCGGCCTCGGCGGGGCGTCGGCCGCCGCCTCGCCGGCGGTCGCTGCGTTCCTCGGGGGCTCGATGGGCGCCGCGGTGGCCACGACCGAGACCGTCGCCCGGATCTGCGCGGGGCGGAGCAGCCGGTTCAAGCTGCCGATGCTCGACTTCCAGGGCGCTCCGGTGGGGGTCGACGTCCGCAAGGCCGTGGAGCTGCAGGTCACCCCCGCGATCAACACGGGCATCCTGCACGTCAGCGACGGGTCGGGGCAGGTGGGGGCCGGCATCGCCCGCGCTCCTCTGTCCTGCTTCGAGGATGCGCTGCTCGCCCTCGACGTCTCGATCCGGTGAGGGCCGTGCTCGCCGGGGCGGGGGCGCTGGCCGCCCTTCGGGGTGGCGGCGAGGGACGAGTGGTGGCCTGGTTCCCGAAGGCGTGCTACGTCTCGCTGCCCGGAGGCCTGGTCGCGCTCGTCGCGCAGGGGGTGGCGCCGGGCCCCATCCACGCCGTGCTCGCCGGTGCCCCGCGTCGCGCCGCTCACGGCGCCCGCGCTCGGATCGTCGAGCACGATCTCGAGATCGGCGGGTTGAGCATCGACCTCGCCGATGCCGCTCGCTGGTGCGGTGCGCTCCCCCCGCCCGACGAGGTCCGAGCGAGCGCCGATCGGATCGTCGCCGCCGCCGCCGAAGGCGCCGCTCGATCGTCGCTGCTCGTCGACGCCTTTCGCGCGCGCGGCGAACGAGCGCGGCAGGCGCTCATCACCGGCGCCGTCGAGGACGCCGCCCGGCTCCTGGTCGGTGTCGGCCCGGGGCTCACGCCGTCGGGGGACGATGCCCTCGCCGGAGCGCTGTTCGCGCTTCGGGCCGCGGCCGGCACCGATGCCGAGCCGCTCACCCGCGCCGCCGCCGAGGCGGGCACGACCGGCCCGATCTCACGCGGGTTCCTGCGGTGGGCCGCCCGGGGCCAGGCGCTCGAGCCCGCTCACGACCTGCTCGCCTCGGCCGCCCGCGCTGACTCCGACGGGGCATCGCGGGCGGCACGGCGCATGGCCGCCGTCGGTGAGACGTCGGGGGCGGATACCCTGCTCGGGCTGCGGTGGGGCGTGGAGGCTGCGTCTCAGCGGTCGGCCGTCACCGGCCGCAGCCGTCGGTAGATCTCGGCGTGGTCGCGAGCCGACGCCTCCCACGAGAACCTCCGCGCGACCTCGGGACCCCGTGCGCCCAACCGCCGCCGGAGGTCACGGTCGCAGATCAGGTCGCGCATCGCCCGGGCGAGTCGGCGGGCGTCGCCCGCCGGCACCAACGAGGCGTTCTCGTCGTCGGTGAGGTACTCGCGGAAGACCGGCAGATCCGACGTGACCACGGGCAGCCCGGATGCCAGGGCCTCGAGGACGACCAGCCCCCATCCTTCCTTGACCGACGGGAACACGAACCCGTCGGCCGCCCAGTACCAGCCCGGCATCGTGTCGTCGTCGACGGTGCCCACGATCACGATGTCGCGACCCAGCTCGAGCCCGAGCGAGGCGGCCCGCTCGAAGACCTCGGATCGGTACGCCGCGTAATCCTGGAACGAGTGCCCGCCGACGACCGCGAGCACCGGCGGGACGTCGAGCGTCGCCTTCAGCTCGGCCATGGCTTCGATCAGCTGCAGGCTGCCCTTCCGTGGCTCGATGCCGCCGACGGTCAGGAACAGGAAGCGATCACGGGCCCCCACCGCCGCGCGCACCGGCTCCGGGTCGAACGCCGCGGGCCGTGAGAAGCGGTCGGCGTCGACGCCGTTGCCCACCACGGTCGCCTCCACCCCGTAGCCGCTCCGCAGGAGATCCCGCCAGTACGCACTCACGACGAAGACCACGTCGGGCTCGAGGATCGAGCGTCGCTGGCAATCGATCAGCGCCTCCGTCGTGAAGTCGTCGACGTGATGGACGGTGCGCGCCACCAGCCACGGGTGCCCGCCGGTGCCGATCTCGGTGGCCGCCCGGGCGGAGATGCAGTCCTCGGCGTGGGCGATGTCGAAGCCGGGGGCCTGCATGGACAAGGCGTCCCGCAACGCGTCGACCGACGCGAACACCCGTTCCTCAAGGGTGGGCGCCGGCGCCGGCGCCGGCGCGATGGTGTGCGGCGCCGCCACCTGCCGGTAGAAGCCGGCCGCGGGATCGCCAAGGGCGAACAGGTGGACCGGCGTGCCGAGACGATGCAGCTCCTCGGCGAGGTGGACGGCGTGCACCACCCCGCCGCGCGGCCGGGTGGAGTAGGTCAGGATCGCGATGCGAGGCGCGCGAGTCGACCCGCTCACGGCACCTGCTCGGCGATCTCCGGGTCGCGCGCGGCGATGGCCGCGGCCATGAGCGCCCCGCGCGCAGCGGTCGGTGCGAGCAGGCACCCCGCCTCCTCGAGCTGGGCCCGCTGCCGGCGGACGTCCTGGAGATCGGCGTCGGTGCCCAGCACGTAGGCCACCACCGCCGCTCCGCCCGGGCGGCGGGCGACCTCCTCGCACGCGAGCGAGATCACCGCGGCCGGGTCGGGGTGTGCGCCGTAGCCCAGGACGACGTCGAGCAGCACCACGGCGGTGCGTGGGTCCGCCCCGTCGCTCCGGATCGAGTCGATCCGGGCCTCGGGGTCGATCATCGGGTGCGGCCGGCCGCGGGTGTACTCCTCCTCGCCCAGGTCGAGGCAGACGTGACCTCCCTCTGGCCCCGGCAGTCCCCATCCCTCGCGCAAGGGGGTGTTCGAATGCACCGGGCCCAGCCTGGCCGACAACACGACCATCGACTCGTAGCAGAGCGTGCCGCCCGTGAAGAGGCCGCGAACGGCCGTCCGCTCTCGCGGCATCGCTTCGACGACCCCCGCCACCACCCCCGCGAGCCCCCAACCGGGGTGCGGTCTGGGCGAGCCGGCCAACTCGACGGCCTCGGCGGCGGCCTCGTCCAGCGTGCGTGCGAGGCGGACGCCGTCGGGGACCCGGGCATCGTCGCCGGCACCGAGCAGCGCCGCCACCGTGGGCTTGGCTCCGAGCGTGCCGAGCAGGCGCTCGGCCACCTCGGGCGCCGGCGGCTTCGAGACGAACAGCACCACGTCGACCCGGGGGTCGGCGGCCAGCGTCCGCAGCGCCAGCTCGGCCATCGTGCCCCCGACGTCGGAAGACAGATCCCTCCCGCCGACCCCGATCACGTCGGTGACGCCGCCGCCCCACCGGTCGATGAGGCTCATGACCTCCTGCGCGCCCGTCCCCGCCGCCGCCACCACCCCCACCGAGCCGCGCCGGACGGCGTTGGCGAAGCCGAGGCCCACGCCGCCCATCGCGGCGGTGCCGGCCCCGGGGCCCATGACCAGCAGGCCCAGCGAGGCGGCCCGCTCCTTCAAGGCGACCTCGTGCTCGATCGGCACGTTGTCGCTGAACAGGAGCACGTGCATGCCGGCCGACAGCGCCTTCTGCGCCTCGAGGGCGGCGAACTCCCCCGGCACCGAGACCACCGCGAGGTTCGCGCCGGGGAGCGCCTCGGCGGCCTCCTCGAGGGAGCCGGGTCTCGTGCCGCTCTCCGTCGCCTCCTCCGCCGCGCCGGCGGCCTCGACCGCCGATCCGCCCTCGGCGATGGCGCGGAGCGCCTCGTCCTCGTCGGCCGCGATGACCGCGAAGACGAGATCGTTCGCCGTCGCTCGGGAGAGGGCCTCGTCGTCGAAGCCACGTCCGGACAGGATCTCGACGTTGGCCGGCGTGCCCATCACGGCCGCGGCCCATTCGACGCCGGGCCGCTGACCCATCACCCTGGTCGCGGTCATGAGTCGGACGGAGTCGACGTAGGAATCCGAGCGCACGCGAGCCAGACGGGTCGTCATCGGCGGAGCCCATCCCATGCGGCGGCGTTCATGATTGGCGGAGCGCCATCCAGATCGCGCGCGCGGGCTGGCGTCCCGGGTTCCACCACCGGTGGGGCCGGTCCGTCCTGAAGTGGAGCGTGTCCCCGCGCCGGACCGTGAACTCCACGCCGTCGACGTCGAACACCATCGTTCCGCCGAGCACGTACACGAGCTCCTCGCCCAGGTGCTCCATCGGTCGCGGTCCGCTATCGGCCCCGGGCTCCACGGTCGCCGCCGCCCCCGCCATGAAGAACCGCCCGTACGGCCCGCTCACGCCGGCGAGCTCCAGGCCTTGCTTCGACGTGAAGACCGGACGCCGTGCCGACGCGCGGGTCAGCACGGCGCCCCGGTCGTCGTCCTCCTCCTCGGAGACCAGGTAGGCGATCGAGCGGTTCAGGGCGTCGGACAGCTTCATCAGCGTGGTGATCGTCGGCACCATCGTGTTGCGCTCGATCTTGTGGATCGCGGCGGCCGAGACGTCGGATCGCTCGGCGAGCTGCTGCAGCGACATCTTCTTCTGCTGACGCAGCTGGCGGATCCTCGGACCTATGGAGGCGACCGCGTCGTGCATCGTGCCCTCGACTCGACAAGCTCCGGCAGAGGCGGGTAGAGTTTTCCTTACTACAGGCGGAACGGGTATCCATCATAGTGAACACCGTTCTCGCCGCGCAACCGGGGAGGGATGCGCGTGCCACGGAGGATCGTCGTCGTCGGTGGTGGTGCGGCCGGTATCGGCGCCGCGGGCGCGGCCAAGCAGACGAACCCCGGAGCACAGGTCACCGTCTTCACCGAGTTCGAGGACGTCGGCTACAGCCCCTGCGGCATCCCCTACGTCCACGGACGCGAGATCCCCACGTTCGAACAGCTCTTCCTCGCGACCAAGGAGACGTACGACGAGGCCGGCATCGACATCCGGTACGAGACCCGGGTCGAGCGCCTCGACCCCACCGCCCACGAGGTCCACGTGGAGGGCGACGGGGCCGTCGGCTACGACGCGCTGATCGTGGCGACCGGCTTCGAGTACGCCGATCCCGGCGTGCCGGGGAGCGATCTCGAGGGCCTGCACTACGTGAAGAACATCCGCCGGGCGATGGAATGGGACCCGGTCCTCGAGGAGGCGAAGGTCGCGGTCGTCGTCGAAGCGACGCCGCTGGGGCTCGAGATGGTGACGGCCCTGGCGCACCGAGGGCTCGAGACCCACCTGGTCGACCCGCGACCCTGGGCCCTCGCCGAGGTGGCGGACCCCGACATCATGCAGCCCGTGCAGGACTCGTGGGCCGACATGGGCGTGAAGATGCACTTCAACACGCCGGTCGAGGCGTTCGTGGGCGACGGCAAGGTCCGGGCGGTGAGGACCCCCGAGGAGGAGTTGCCCGCCGACCTGGTGGTGATCTGCACCCACAAGCGGCCGAACAACCGTCTCGCGCGAGAGGCCGGCATCAAGATCGGCAGCACCGGTGGCATCATCGTCGACCAGCGCATGCATACCCTCACCGAGGGGGTCTTCGCGGCCGGCGACTGCACCGAGATCCCTCACGGCGTCACCAAGGTCCCGATCCAGGGGCTGTCCGGCAGCCACGCCTATGCGCAGGGGAAGGTCGCCGGCACGACCGCGGGCGGCGGAGATCGCGCGTACAACCCCGTCGACGTGCCCTGGGGGATGGTGGCGGGCAAGTGGATGATCGGCGGGGTCTCCTTCGGCGAGACGACGGCGAGCGCGTTGAAGTTCCCCTACGTCATGGGCGTGGCCGAGGGCATCTCGAGGGCCCGCTACTACCCGGACATGAAGAAGATCCGCGTGAAGCTGCTGGCCGACCCGGGCACGCACCGCCTGCTGGGCGCGCAGATGGTCGGCGGCGAGGGCATCAAGGAGCGCGCGGACTTCCTGGCGATGGCCGTGCGCAAGGGCGTCACGCTCGAGGACCTCGCCACGATGGAGAACGTCTACTCGCCGCCGATCGGTGCGTTGAACGAGCCCATCTCCCTCGCTGCGCAGAACGCCCTCGCGGGAACGAAGGGCTGACGGTGCCGTTCTTCGAATGGCTGCGGTCGAACTCGGAGCGGTACCTCCTCGAGGCGGCGCAGCACGACATGGCTGCCCGCTACGGCATCGAGGCACCGGCTCCAAGGGGGTCGGTCTTCTGGCGTCGCATCTTCACGCCGCTCTACCGCCTGCTCCCCTGGGGCCTGCGCCGGGCGATCATGAGCGCGATGCCCGGCAGCCACCGGCGCTGGATGCGGCGGGCGCCTCCGTAGCGGACCGCGAGAGGTCAACGAGACCGACGGGTGGGGAACCCGTCCGAGAAAGGAGTCCTCATGGCAGACATCGTTGGTGAGCGCGCTCAGCCGGGACAGGCGATCGTCGACTACGACGAGAAGGTCTTCCCCGACTACGAGGCCGAGCCGGGACAGAAGGCGTACGTCTTCATGCACACCGTGCCCTTCGAGGGATCGGTCGGCATCGTGAACATGCTCACGGCCACGCGCCTGGCCCGCAAGGGCTTCGACCTGAGCATGGTGCTGTTCGGTCCCGCGTCCCTGATGGTGTCGGCGACACGGGGGTTCCCGAACGTCGGCGACGAGGCGTTCCCGGGGCACCTCAACTACAACAACCAGCTCAAGACCATCATGGAGGAGGGTGGCAAGATCTACGCCTGCCGGTTCTCCGCGGCCGCGCTCTACGGCATGCGTGAGGTCGACATGATGGAAGGCGTTCAGCCGATCCACCCTCGCGACGTCGCGGATGCCGCCATCCAAGCGTGGAAGGAAGGCGCCTTCGTGATGAACACCTGGAACCTCTAGCGGGCCAGGATCGGCACGACGGAACCGAACGCTCGGGATCCCGGGTTCCCCTCGATGGGGGGACCCGCGGATCTCGACGAGGGGGCCCGGCGGTGGCTCGAGGCCGAGGACCGGCTCCATCCGATCGCCGTGGCCTCGCCCGAGACCTACGAGCGATACCTCGGCCTCGTGGCGGCGATCGTCGACGAGCTCGGCTCGTTCGCCACCCGGGAGCAGTTGCTCGACGCGGACCGGAACGCTGAAGCGATCGCCGGGCGCGCCGTGGCCGGCTCGGGCCTGGCGACCGAGGGACTCGATCTCCGGCTGGCGGCCCACGCAGCGTTCGCCGCGCGGAGCCGCCGGCTCGCAGCCGAGGAACATCGGCGCGACGCCGCCCGCCGCATCCTCGCCGCCCGCGAGCGAGGGGAGACCTGGGTCGTCCTCGAGGAGACGGGCGACGGCCTGCTGACGCCGTACCGGAAGCTGGAGATGCATCTGCCCGACGGAGCCGGTCTGGTCTGCACGATCGAGCCCGACCTCGAGGGCGGGTCTGCCGCCTACCGGGCGCAGGTCGTCGAGCTCGATCCCCGGACCGGGGCGAGGGTGGACCCGGGGGAACGCAGCGAGCGGCCGCTGACGTTCTCCGACCGGCGATCCTGGCTGGATGCGATCTCCGGCCTCCGACGGCGCCTGGGGTCGCCGGGTTGACAACGCGCGAGCCCGGTCGGAGGATTTTCGTACGGTGGTGGAGGGGTGTTTCCTAACGGAAACGTCCGTAACCTGGGAGGTGCGATGCCCGACGAACGAGTGGACCGCCAGGTGATCGACGGTCACAGCCACATCGGCGAGATGGCCGCATGGCAGTTCTACGACCTCAAGGAACCGGTCAAGCCGACGGTCTACGAGTTCTCCTCCAGCAAGGAGTACCTGGGCCACATGGACGGGCTCGGCGTCGAGCGAGCGCTCGTGCTGCCCAACTACGGCATCCCCGTCCAGGAGCAACCGTTCTCGTTGAACCCGCTCGTGTTGGACGCGGTCTCGTCGTCCGACCGGCTCCGCGGTGGCCTCTGGGTGTCGTTCCTGCCGCAGAACAAGGAGATGACGCTCGAGGCGCTGCAGCACGCCGGCGAGGCCGGCATCGTCGCGTTGAAGACCACGTTCCTGCTCGGCGGGAACCCCAACCCCGAGGAGTGGGACGACGACACCGCCGAGGTCGCCGAGGCGTGCTTCGCCGCGGCCGAGCAGCACGATCTCGTCTTCCACTTCCACACGAGCCCCGGCGGCAGCTCCGACATCTCGAACTTCATCCCGCTCGTCGAGAAGTACGGGAAGCGCGTGAAGATCTACCTCGTGCACTTCGGCGGGGGCGTCTCGGGGCACATCCGGCTCGTGCCCCGCTTCCTCGACTGGGTGGAAGAGGGCTACAAGGTCTACACCGACACGACCTGGGCCATCGGATTCGGCGTGCGCTGGCTGCTCACCGAGATGGAGCGACGGGGCGTGGGCCACGACCGGCTGTTGTTCGCCTCCGACGAGCCGTGGAGCGACTTCTGGGGGGAGTACTGGAAGATCGCCGGTGCGCCCGTCAGCCAGGAGCTGAAGGACCGGGTGTTCGCCACCAACTACGAGGAGCTGTATGGCCACAAGGGTTGAGGCCACCCCGGAGCCGACGCACGGCCCCGGGTTCGCCCGGCTCCTCGCGGAGGTGCAGAGCTACGGCGTCCGGGTCGAGGACGTGATGGACGCCCGCGCGTCGGGGGCGGGTCCGTCCGACGCCGGCATGGTCTACATCGACGGGAGTCCGGTCACGTTCCCCTTCGTGTCGGAATTCGTCGAGGACTCCCCCTTCACGATCCGCCACACCGACGACGGCTGGGCGCTCTACCGCGACGGCGAGCGGCTGGCGTCGGCCGACATCCCGCCGAAGCCCCGCTACTACGAGCTCGAGACCGCGGACGGCATCCCCTACTGGCAGATCGCCCTGCTGCACCTGGATTCGCTCGCGAGCACGGTGATCCAGACGTGCGTCTACTGGGGGAACGACGATCAATGCCAGTTCTGCGCGATCGAGCGCTCCCTCGAAGCCGGCCGCACGATCCCGGTTAAGAAGCCCGAGCAGCTCGCCGAGGTGGCCGTGGCCGCCAAGGAGCTCGACCACGTCGCCGACGTCACGCTCACCACCGGCACGACGCGCGGTTCCGACAAGGGGGCCCTGTACGTCGCCCGCTGCGCCCAGGCGATCAAGGAGGCCACCGGCCTTCCGGTCCAGGCGCAGTTCGAGCCGCCCGACGACCTCTCCGTGCTCGAGACGGTGAAGGAGCTCGGCGTCGACACGGTGGGCATCCACGTGGAATCGCTCGATCAGGCGGTGCTCGACCGCGTGGCGCCGGCGAAGGGACGCACCGGGGTCGAGGGCTACTTCCGCTGCTGGGAACGCGCCGTCGAGATCTTCGGAGCCGGACAGGTGACGACGTACGTGATCCTCGGCATGGGCGAGGATCCCCGGCTCACGGCGGAGCAGTGCCGGCGGGCGGTCGACATGGGCGTGTACCCGTTCGTGGTGCCGCTCCGCCCGGTGCCCGGCAGCCTGATGGAGGACCTGCTCCCCCCCGTCCCCGACTACGTGGAGTCGATGTACCGTCAGGTCGTGCCGTACGTCGTCGAACACGGCCTCGGGTCGTGGGACGTGAACGCCGGATGCGCCCGGTGCCGGGCGTGTTCCGGCATGAGCGCGTTCGAAGGGATCGCCGATGGGCGAGACGAGCAAGGCCGTCGTCTCCTCCCACTCGTCGAGCTCCGCTGAGGCCGCGCCCGGCCGAGCCGGCCTCGAGGCCGCGTGTCACGTGGCGACGACGATCGAGGACGTGTCCGTGCATCACGAGATCCGTCGGGCCGTCTTCGTCGAGGAGCAGGGCATCTTCCGGGGCTCGGATCGTGACGGATTGGACGACGACCCATCGACGATCAAGGTGCTCGGGGGCGGCGGCGGCATCGCCGGCGGGGCGGTTCGCCTCTACCCCCTCGAGGAGCCGGGGCTCTGGCGGGGAGACCGCCTGGCCGTGCTTCCAGCGTTCCGCAAGCACGGACTCGGCGGGCCGCTGGTCCGTTTCGCCGTCCGGACCGCCGGCGAGCGGGGCGGCGAGCTGATGGTCGCCTTCATCCAGCCTCAGAACGTGGAGTTCTTCCGCAGGCTGGGGTGGCGTCCGACGGGGATCCCGCGCGAGCATGTCGGCCTGCCGCACCAGCGGATGGTCATCGACCTCGAGCGGGTCTCACACTAGGCACCGCGCAGACCGGTCACGCGCTCCTGGGTGAGATCGAGCAGCACCGCTTCCTCGGCGCCGGACCGGACGCGAAGCCGGCCGCTCTCGTCGAGCACGCCCACCGACTCGCAGGCCAGTCCCCGCTCGGCGAAGACGCTGCGGCAGTCCTCGACACGATCGTCGGGCACGCACAGCAGGAAGCCGAACGACGGGAAGACGTCGAGCCACCGCTCGATCGGCACGTCGCTCGGGCGCGGGATCGAGTCCAGGTCGACGACCACACCGCAGCGGGTGGGCTCGAGGAGCATCGCGAGCGATCCGAGCGTCCCCGCCATGCTGATGTCCTTGGCCGCGCGGCACCACCCCCGTTCGGCGATCGTGGGCAGCACGTCGACGTCGCCGGCGAGGCTGTGCTCCCGTTCACGCAGCGACGAGAAGAACGGGAATCCCGGATGCATCCGGCCGCGGGTCGCGGCGGCGACCAGCAGGACGAGACCTGGGACGGCGTTGGCCGACGCGAGGACCCGTTCGGCGCGACCCACGACGAAGGCCGAGACCGACGGCGGCCCGTCGCGGATCGCGAGGTGTCCCCCGACGACCGGCACCCGGTAGAGGAGCGCAGCGCGCGTGATGCCTTCGAGGATCCGGCGGGCGGTCGGCTCGGGGCCCACGATCGTGTCGACGAGGCCGAGCGACCGCCCGCCCATCGCGGCGATGTCGTTCACGTTCGCGACGACCGCGGCCGTGCCCGCTCCGTACGGGTCCGCCTCGACGAAGGGGGGCCAGATCGCCTCGCCGGCGGCCAGCGTCGACCCGTCGGAGCCGGCCGAGACGACGGCGGCGTCGTCGCCGGGTCCATGGACCCAGTCGGTGGGGCCGAGGGTCTCCGCGAGGAGGCCCATCGAGGCCTTGGCTCGCCGACCCGCATGGTCTCGGAAGCGGCGGACGACGTCGGCCAGCGCCGTCTGGAACTCGTCGCCGGGCATGTTCCCAGCGTAGTCGGGTCCGCGACGGCGACGCCGGCTCCCGAGGAAATCTCCCCGAGCGAGGAAAATCGGTCGAACGTCCGACGCATCGAGCCGTTCGGGCGACTAGATTGGACCCCACGGTCATGACCCCCCCAGACCTGACACATCTCGCCGACCTCTTGCTCGCGGTCGCCGCCGCCGGAGCGACCTTGGTGTTCGCGTTCCTGGCCGGGCAACGGGTGCCGAGCGTGAGCAGGCTCAAGGTCATCGGCAGCACCGTCGCGATCGCGCTGCCGGGCGTGTTGTTGGCGTTGTTGGTGACGCAGCCCGAACTGGGGATCAGATCCGCGTACGGGAGCTTCACGGACACCGTGCTCAGTGCCGGATCGCCCGAACCCGAGGTCGGACTGATGTCTCCGCCCGTCGCCGGGGGGCCATCGCTCCAGCGGATCAGCGCGTCGGCGGAGGTCGCGAGCTCGTCGCCGAGCCCCGAGCCGAGCCAGGCAGGGAACCTGGGCGGCCCCAACCCACCGGTCGCGCCCACGACGACCGCCCCACCGACGACCGCGGCCCCGACAGCGACGGCCACCCCGACACCGACGGCCTCACCCACGCAGTCGACCGCTCCTCCGAGCCCCTCCGGCACGACCGCACAACCCACCGCGTCGGATATCGACGAGTTCGAGGACGTCTGAGGCGACCGAAGAGGTCGGATCGGCACCGGCGAGCACGGGCGTTTCGCCGTGCCACCCCCGGGATACTAGGCCGTCGATATCTCGGGGAGGCATGCCGATGAGCGACGGACTCACCCTCGGAATCACCGGACTCGTGCTCCTGTTGGTGTCCGGCGTCCTCGTCTACGTCCTGATCAGGAGCATCGTCGACGAACGGCGATCGTCACACCTGCAGAAGACGTGGGCGAACTTCGGGCTCTCCATCGCGTTCGCGTCGTTGTTCTTGGTCTCGTGGGCGGCGCAGGCGGTCGCGGAATGGGGCGTGTACCGCGAGGAGCAGCTGGCCCACGGCGAGCCGACGTCGATCGGGAGCTACCTGGTGCAGTTCGGGCAGTCCACGTTCGAGAACTGGCAGTCGGAGTTCCTGCAGCTGTTCGCGTTCGTGGTGTTCTCGGCGCTGCTGATCCATCGCGGCAGCGCGGAATCGAAGGACAGCGACGACCGGGTCGAGGAGAAGATCGACGCCATCGCGAAGAAGCTCGACGAGCTGACGGAGCGAGGCGAGACGCAGGCGCACGGCACCCGGTAGCCCGATCGACGGACCCAGGTCCCCGCCGGCTATTCGATCGCCAGATCCACCAGCTCGAACCGGTCCACGTCGACGAGCCCTCGATCGGTGAGCCGAAGCGCGGGGATCACGGAGAGCGCGAGGAACGACATCGCCATGAACGGCTTCGGGAACGTGGTCCCGAGCTCGCCGGCTGCCCGGTCGAGGGCCACGGCCTCCCGGGCGACCTCCGCTGCGGAACGATCCGAGAGCAGGCCGCCGACCGGACACGGCAGCTCGGCGAGCACACCGCCCCCGGAGACCACCACCTGTCCCCCACCCCTTCCGGCGAGCCGGTTGACCGCGATCGCCATGTCGTCGTCGTCGACCCCCACCACCACGATGTTGTGCGCATCGTGAGCATGGCTCGAGGCGAGAGCGCCCCGCCGCAGGCCGAACCCCGTCACGAAGCCCAAGCCGATCCCGCCCGTGCCGCCGTGACGCTCGACGACCGCGATCTTCGCGATGTCACGCTCGGGATCGGCCACCGAGTGGCCGTCGGAGCACGCCGGGTCGACCACGAGCGAGCGGGTCACGAGCCGTTCCGGATCGACGCCGATCATCCGGACCCGATCGGCGGCCGCGATCGTGAAGTCCTCTCGGGACAGCGTGCGCACGTGGACGCTGTCGCGCATCCAGGCCGGAGCGGGGGCCGAGGGGACCCCGATCGCCTCGCCGTCGGCGGCCACGAGGCGCCCACGCTTCCAGACCCGGACCGGCCTGAAGCCCTCGAGATCGGGCACGGCGACGACGTCGGCGAAGTAGCCCGGGGCCACGGCCCCGTGTCGCCAGAGCCGGTGGTATCGGGCGGCGTTCAGGGTGCCGAGCACCACGGCGTCGGCGGGGGGACAACCGAGCGCGACCGCCTTGCGGATCACGTCGTTGACGTGCCCATCGTGCACGAGGTCGTCGGGCTCGCGATCGTCGGTGCACAGCAGGCAGTTCGTCGGCCCGTACCGGAGCACCAACGGCAGCAACGCCTCGAGGTCCTTCGCCGCGGAACCCTCGCGGATCATGATCCACATGCCCAGGCGACGCTTCTCGAGCGCTTCGTCCAGTGTGGTGCACTCGTGGTCGCTGCGGATGCCGGCGGCGACGTAGGCGTTGAGATCGCGTCCGGTCAATCCGGGGGCGTGGCCGTCGAGGTGTCGGTCACCCGCCCCCATCGCGGCCTCGATCCTGGCGATCGTCCCGGGCGAGCCGCGGACCACGCCGGGGAAGTCCATCATCTCCGCGACGCCGAGCGCGTTCGGCTCGTCGAGCAGGAAGCGCCCGATCTCCTCGGCGGTGACCTCGGCGCCGCTCGATTCGAAGGGGCTCGCCGGAACGCAGGACGACACCATCACGAACACATCGAGCAGCACCTCCGAGGCTTCGGCGAGGAGCGCCTGCACGCCGCGGATCCCGAACACGTTCGCGATCTCGTGCGGGTCGAGCACCACGCTGGTCGTTCCGCACGGCAGCACCGTGCGCGCGAACTCGTCGATCGTGAGCTTGGTGGACTCGAGGTGCATGTGGCCGTCGATGAAGCCCGGGAGCAGCGTCAGCCCGGACGCGTCGAACGTCTCGCGACCCTCGTAGCTCCCGATCCCCGCAACATGCTCGCCCGCGATGGCGACATCGGCATCCAACAGCTCGCCGGTGAACACCGAGAGGACCCGGCCGCCCGACAGGACCAGATCCGCGGGCTCGTCGCCTCGGGCGACCGCGAGCCGATGGACGAGCTCGTCGGCGAACGCGGAGCCACCCATCAGTGGACCCCCTGCATCGTGAGCGCCATCAACGCCTTGCCCGTGTGCAGACGGTTCTCGGCCTCGTCGTAGACGACCGATCGTGGCCCGTCGATCACCTCGTCGGTGACCTCGCTCCCCCGGTCGGCCGGCAGGCAGTGCATGTACAGCGCTTCCTTCGACGCCAACCCCATCCGCCGCGCGTCGCAGATCCAATCTCGGTATCGGGCCGCATCGGCCAATGCCGCCGACTCGTCGTCGAAGAGGTCGAGCCGTCCCCACGACTTCGGGTAGACCACGTCGGCGCCTCGGAAGGCCTCGTCCATGTCCTCGGCGACGGAGATGGACCCCCCGCCCTCGATCGCCGCCTCACGGGCTCGCGCCATCAGATCCGGCATCAGCTCGAAGCCCGGGGGATGCGCGAGCACCACCTCGATCCCGAAACGAGGCAGCAGCGCCGCGAGCCCCTGCGGCACCGACATCGGCTTCGCGTACGAGGGTGCGAACGCCCACGACACGGCCACCTTCAAGCCCCGGAGGTCGACCCCCCGGTGCTCACGCAGGGTCATCAGGTCGGCGAGCGTCTGCGTGGGATGGTCGACGTCGCACTGCAGGTTGATCACCGGGATGTCGGCCCACCGCGCCACCGCTCGCATGTACGCGTTGCCCTCGCCGGGCACGAGGTCGTGTCGGATCGCGAGGCCGTGACCGTACCTGGACAGGATGATGCCCATGTCCTTCGGGCTCTCCCCGTGCGCCACCTGGGTCTTCTCCGCATCCAGGTAGTGGGCGTGTCCGCCGAGCTGGGTCATGCCCGCCTCGAACGCGTTCCTGGTCCGTGTCGACTTGTCCAGGAACAACATGAACAGCGTCTTGTCCGGCAACAGGCGGTGAGGCTCCCCCGCCTTGAACCTCGCCTTGAGATCGCCCGCGACGGCCAAGGCCTCGTCCATCTCGTCCACGGTCCAGTCGAGCGTCTCGATGTAGTCGCGACCGGCGAGCGACGATCGTACGGTCACGGTTCCCTCCCTCCTCCGGTCGCGCGTTGCGACAGCAACGCCCCGACGTAGGTCGGCACCGGCTCCTGGCCCGGTACGTCGGGCACCGGCGGCCAGCTTCCGGTCGTGACGGGGCCGGCGAGGCCCGCGATGTCGTCGGGGCGGGCCGGGGCTCGGTTGAGCTCGAGCCCGGTCGCGTCGCGGATCGCCGCCATGACGGCGGGCAACGCGACGATCGTCGCCGATTCGCCGACCCCCTTGACGCCGAACGGGGCGCCCGGCTCCGGTTCCTCCACGATCACCGTGTCGACCGAGGGGGCGTCGAGGATCGTGGGGAGGAGATAGTCCGTGAACGACGGGTTCCGGATCACGCCGTCGCGCACCTGGAGCTCCTCCATCACCGCGAGCCCGAGCCCCATCGCCGCGCCGCCCTCGCTCTGACCCTCGACGAGCTGCGGATTGATCGCCGCACCTACGTCGACGACGGAGTCGAGGTGCACGACTCGCACCAGCCCGAGCTCCTGGTCGACATCCACGACGGCCCGCATCGCGGCGAACGAGAACATCGGGTGCAGATCGCCCTGACCCTTCTCGTCCATCGGCGTGGTGGGCCGATGGCGGAAGGTGCGGGTCGCTTCCGCCGGGACCTGCAACAGGGCCGACAGGTCGCCCACTGGGCGTCCGTCGGCCCAGACCTGGTCACCCTCGATCGTCACCGCGCCCCCGGCCGTTCCCGCCCGCCGGCCCAGCTCCTCGAGCACCCCCCGGCAGGCCAGTTGCAGGGCCCCGCTCGCCATCAGCGTCTGGCGGGAGGCCGACGTGGAGCCCGCCGAGTCGAGCTGGGTATCAGCCGTGTGCAGCACGACGTGATCGACGCCCAGCTCCGAACGCACGACCTGCGACATCACGGCGCCCAGGCCCTGGCCGACCTCGACGGCCGCCGTGTGCACCTCGGCCACCGGACCGTCCACGCCCCGGACCAGGGTGACCCGCGCCTGATGGAAGTCGTCGAAGCCCTCGCTGTACCCGATGTTCTTGAAGCCCAAGGCGAAGCCGACGCCCCGGCGCAGGCCCTCCCCATGGCCGACGTTGCCGGCGCCACCGGGAAGGGTGACCGGGTCGCGTTCGGCCGGGTCCGTGGGCTCGGGGAGCGGAGCCGACACGCACGCGTCGATCACCTCGCGCACCGGCGCGCTCCCGTTCACCACCTGGCCCGTCGGCAGCACCGAGCCGGTCCGCAGCGCGTTCCGACGCCGGAGCTCCACCGGGTCGATGCCGACGGCATCGGCCAGCTTGTCCATCTGCGCCTCGAAGGCGAACGTCACCTGCGGCGCCCCGAAGCCCCGCATCGCGCCGCAAGGCGGGTTGTTCGTGTAGACGGCCGTCCCCTCCAGCAGGGCGTTGGGCACCTCGTAGGGGCCGGCCGCGAACGTGGTGGCGTTCCCGATCACGGCCGGTGAGGACGACGAGTAGGCTCCCCCGTCGATCAGCGCACGGGCCCGGACGCACACGAGACGACCGTCCCGTGAGGCGCCGTGGCGGATCCAGACCCGTGACGGATGTCGATGGACGTGCCCCGAGAAGGACTCCTCCCGTCCGTAGGTCATCTTCACGGGGCGACCGGTGCGCAACGCGAGCATGCTGGCGTGGATCTGCACGTGGAGGTCCTCGCGCGACCCGAACGCCCCGCCCATGCCGGCCAGGTGGATCCGGACCTTGTCCTCGGGGAGCGCCAGGCACGGCGCGATCTGCAGGCGGTCGACGTGCAGCCACTGCGTCGACACGTAGAGCTCGACGCCCCCGTCGTCGGCGGGCACGGCCAGACCACCCTCGGGCCCGAGCGGGGCCTGGTCCTGCCAGGCGGTCTCGTAGTAGCCATCGACCCAGAGGTCGGCGTCGACCTCCGGATCGCCGTGCTCGATCCGCAGATGGCGGACCACGTTGCCCCACCCGTGGAGTTGCGGGGCATCGGGCGACAGCGCGCGTTCCATGTCGGTCAGCGGCTCGTGCACCTCGTAGTCGACCTGGATCAGCTCCACCGCTCGCGCGGCCAGCTCGGGGGACTCGGCGGCCACGATCGCGACCGGTTCCCCCGCGTAGCGGACGACGTCGGAGGCGAGGACGGGCTGATCCCTGAACTCCAGGCCGTAGTTCGGATCACCCGGCACGTCGTCGGCGACGAGCACCGCATGCACCCCCGGCAGCGTCGAGGCGCCGGAGACGTCGATCGAACGGATCGTGGCGAACGGATGGGGGCTGCGGAGGGTCGCACCGATCAACATCCGCTCGTCCCACAGGTCGCTGCCGAAGGCGAACGCGCCCGTCACCTTCGGGACGCCGTCCGGCCGGCGGACCGACTCTCCGATCCCACGCGGAACCCTGGCCCTCAGGCCGCCGGGGGCGCTCATCGTGCCGATGCTCCGACGATGGCCCGCGCCGCACGGTGTCCGTCCCTCGCGATCGCGTCTTCCTCGACGGTGGCGATCGAGCCGTCACGCACGACGAACCGTCCTTCGACCAGGAGATGGCGGACCCGCTCCGTCCGGCACAGCACGAGCGCCGCCACGGGATCCGCATCGGCCCCCGCGGTCGCGACCCCGTCGGCCGGGAACAGGGCCAGGTCGGCTCGCTTCCCCGCCTCGATCGAGCCGATGTCGTCGCGCCCCAGGCACGCCGCCCCGCCGCGCGTGGCGACCCGCAGGACCTCCCGCGCCGACATCGACGCGGCGCCACTCGCACCCCGCGTGACGAGCAGCGCCTGTCGGATCTCGCCGGCGAGGTTACCCGCGTCGTTGGACGCCGACCCGTCCACCCCGAGGCCGACGGTCCCACCGGCATCCAGCAGCGCCCGCGCGGGTGCGATGCCGGCGCCGAGCCTCAGGTTCGAGCTGGGGCACCAGGCGACCCCGGCGCCAGACGCGGCGAGCCGTTCAACGTCTCCCTCGTCCAGGTGCACGCAGTGCGCGAGCCAGACGTCCTCGTCGAGCCATCCCCACTCGTCCATCAGCTCCGTCGGACGCCGGCCGTACCGTTCTCGGCAGTAGGCCTCCTCGTCGACCGTTTCCGCTAGATGGGTGTGGAGCCGCACGCCGAGTCGCCGCGCGAGCGTCGCCGATCCCCTCATGAGCCGCTCGGAGACCGAGAACGGGGAACACGGGGCGACGGCCATCTGCACCATCGCCCCCGGCGACGCATCGTGGAACGTGCGCACCGCCGCTTCGGTCCGGGACAGGATCTCGTCGGTGTCCTCGCACACGTCGTCGGGCGGCAGCCCGCCCGCCGACGCGCCGAGATCCATGGACCCGCGCGTGGGGTGGAACCGTATCCCGAGCTCTCCCGCGGCGGCGATCGTGGCCTCGAGCACGCCGTCGCGTCCGCGAGGGAACAGGTAGTGGTGGTCGGTCGTGGTCGTGCAGCCGCTCAGCGCGAGCTCGGCCGTGCCCACGAGGGTCGCGACGCGTGCCCACTCGGCGTCCAACTCACCCCAGACCGGGTACAGGGCCACCAGCCAGTCGAACAGGCCGTCGTTCTGCGCACGCGACCGGGTCAGGGACTGGAACAGATGGTGGTGGGTGTTGACGAGGCCGGGGATCGCGATCGTGCCGCGTGCGTCGAGCCGTTCGTCAGGCTCGCCGGGCGGCGCGCCGCTGCCGACCCAGGCGATCGCCCCGTCCTCGACGAGGATGGAACCACCGGTGATCTCGGTCCCCGCGTCGTCCATCGTCACCACGACGTCACAGGTGTCGACGAGCAGTCGCGTCACCACGCGCCCTCCCGCTTCGCCGCGGCCGCCAGTCGGACGGCATCGAGGATCTTCTCGTAGCCGGTGCACCGACAGAGGTTGCCGGCGAGCGCCTCGCGCACCGCGGTCTCGTCGAGGGATGCGTCGCGATCGAGCAGATCGGTCACCGCCACCACGAGGCCGGGGGTGCAGAAGCCGCACTGGACCGCGCCCGCGGCGACGAACGCGTCCTGGACCGGGTGGAGACCGTCGCCGCCGAGGTCTTCGACGGTGCGGATCTCGCGTCCCTCCGCCTGGGCCGCGAGCACGAGGCACGCGCAGACGACCTCGCCGTCGAGCCACACCGAACACGAGCCGCACTCGCCCTGCTCGCACGCGTTCTTCGAGCCGAGGAGCCCGAGCGAGTCGCGCAGCATCGTCAGGAGGCTGGCTCCGCCCCAGACGTCGGCCTCGCGCCACTGCCCGTTCACGAGCGCACGCACCGACATCACGCCGCCGCCTGGCCATTCGTCGCCCACGTGAAGGCCCGTCGAGCCATCACGCTCACCGCATGGCGCCGGTACGCTGCCGAGCCGCGAACGTCGTCGATCGGCGTGGCGGCTCGCGCGACGAGGTCTGCGAAGCCTCGAGCCGCGTCGTCGCCGATCTCGGCCGTCGGGTCGTCCCAGGAGCCGGCGTCGGCGAGGATCTGGGCGGCAGATGCTTCCGCCTCGGGAGCCCGCACGACCGTCGGCGCCACCGACCCGAGCGCGACGCGGACCGACCGGGTGTCGGGATCGACCTGCAGACAGAGGCTGGCGACGGCGATCACCATCGCGTTGCGCGTCCCCACCTTCGAGAACGATCCGGGGCCCTCGATCGGGCGCCACCGCGCCCCCAGGATCAGCTCGTCGGGTGCTCGCGCGGTCCGCTTCGGTCCGACCAGGAACTCCCCCCACGACAGCGATCGGCGCCGGCCTCCCGCTGCCACCAGCTCGATGTCCGCGTCGTGCGCGGCGAGCACGGGGAGCGCATCCCCCGCCGGCGACCCCGTCCCCAGGTTCCCGCCGACCGTCCCGCGGGCCCGGATCTGCGGCGAGCCCACCGTGCGCGACGCCTGGACCAGCGTCGGCACCGCACGGAGCTCACGCACGATCCGCGAGTACGTGACGCCCGCCCCGAGGAACACCTCGTCGTCGTCGCGGTGCAGCTCCTGCAGCTCGGGGACGCGCGTGAGATCGATCGCCGCCGCGGGCCGCACCCGGCGGAAGTTCAACGCCACCATGAGATCGGTGCCCCCGGCGATCGGCATCGCCTCCGGCCGGTCCGCGAGGATCTCGAGGGCTTCCTCGAGCGAGGTCGGCAGGAAGACGTCCACCTAGGGGACTCCGTCGGCGAACGCATCGATCATCGCCCGCACGTCGTCGCCGAGGGGGTACAGGATCGGACACGTGCTGCCGGCGTCGAGGAACTCCCGCACCTTCGCCCGGCATTCGTCGGCGGTGCCCGCGGCGGCCACCGTCTGCACGACCTCGTCGGGCACGAGCTCCATCGCCGCGTGGATCTCCTCGGGCCCCGCCGGCCACGTGAGCACCTCACGGACCCGCTCCAAGAGCTCCTCGTCGACCCCGCTCGCCTTGCCGATGTGCGGCTGCTGTCCCAGGTACTGGGTCACGAGCTCCCTCGCCCGATCCAGCGCCACCGCCCGATCGTCGTCGAGCGAGCAGACCACCAGCTGGGGACGATCGATGTCCTCGACCCGGCGTCCCGCCCGCGCGGCGCCAACGGCCAGGTGCTCCATCGCGGTCTCGTTGTACCGGGGTCCGACGAGGTAGTTGAGCAGCACCCCGTCGCCGATCTCCCCGGCGAGCTCCATCATCTTCATGCCGGTCGCACCGACGTAGATCGGGACGTCACGGGGCGAGCGGTCGCCGTGCACGACGTCGATCTCGACACCGTCGAGGTGCACGTACTCCCCGTCGCAGGTGACGTTCTCCATCGACATCAGCCGCCGGGTCGCCTCGACCACCTCCCGCATCACGGTGAGCGGGTGGTGACGCTCGATCCCGACCTTCTGCGCCAAGGGATCCCACCATGCCCCGATCCCCAGCTTGATCCTGCCGGGAGCCAGATCGTCCAAGGTGACGAACGTGGCGGCGAGCAACCCGACGTTGCGGGTCCAGCAGTTGACGACCCCCGACCCGATGCCGATGCGGTCGGTCGACGCGGCGTAGGCGGCCATCGGGACCGTTGCCTCTCGCACGAGCCGGCTCTCGGCCTGCCAGACGGCCTCGAACCCTCGTTCCTCGGCGTATCGCGTGTACTCGATCGCGTCCCGCAACGGGTGCTTGTCCTGCAGGTAGAGGCCGACTCGACCCTCGGTGCCCACGACCGTCACGCGACACCCGCCGGTTCGAACGGGTGCGCGGGCAGGCGCTCCACGCGCGCCCACACGCGCGCCGCCTGCGGGCGAGCCAGCGCTCTGATCTCGTGCACGTCCGCGCGCGTCAGGGCCCGGTCGCGCACGACGACCTCACCGGCCACGAGCACGTCACGCACCAGCCGGCTCGTGAATCCGTACGCCCAGTGCGCGGCGAGGTTGTCGGCGCCGAGCGAGGTCGGCGGATCGTAGTCGAGCACCACGAGATCCGCGGGAGCGCCGGCTTCGATCGTGCCGAGCAGCGGCTCCCCGAAGCAGGCGCCGGCGAACCGCGCCGACCCCGCGAGGGCGCCGAGGATCCACCCCGGCCCCGCCGAGGCTCCGGACTCGCGACCGCGCCAGAAGGCCGCCCGAGACTCGGCGAACATGTCCCCGTCGATGCCGTCGGTTCCCAGCGCCAGCCGTCCGAACTCCCCCACCGGCGCATGCCCCACGCGGTTGTTCATGTTCGATCTGGCGTTGTGCACCACGGTCGCGCCCCCCGCGTCGATCGCCTCGAGCTCGGACGCATCGACATGGACGCAATGAGCGAGCAGGGTGCGCTCACCGATCGCGCCCGCATCCGCCAGGCGGCCGATCACGCGCTCGCCGGCGCGCGCCAACGCGTCGGCCTCATCGGCGGCGTCCTCGGCCACGTGGATGTGGATCCCGACATCGAGCTCCCGGGCGAGCCCGACACACGCCTCGAGCGTCTCGTCGCCCAGCGTGAACGATGCATGAGCGCCGACCATGCCACGCACCAGGGCGCCGGTCCCGCCTTCCACGTGACGGCGATTCTCTGCGAGCCCGGCCTCGGCGCACTCGGCACCGTCGCGGTCGGTGACCTCGTAGCAGAGCACCGACCGTGCCCCGAGCTCGGACAAGGCTCCCCCGATGACGTCGAGCTGGCCCTCGATCTCATTCGGCGAGGCATGGTGGTCGACGATCGTGGTCGTTCCGGCGAGCAGCGCGTCGGCGCCGCCCGTCAGGGCCGACGCCCGGTTCGAGGGCTCGTCGAGGGCACGGTCCAGGCGCCACCAGATCCGCTGCAGGATCTGCACGAAGTCCTCCGGCGGCGCCAGGTCGTAGGGCATACCGCGGGCGAGCGCCGAGTAGAGGTGGTGATGAGCGCAGACGTTGCCCGGGATCACGATGCACCCGGAGCAGTCGATCACATCGTCGTCGCGATCGGCCGACGACAGCGACGCCTCCGAGACCTCCACGACCCGTCCGTCGCCGACCACGACGTTCCCTCGCTCCACCCGAGGCGGGTCCAATGAGGTGACGATCGTCCCGCTCTCGAGCGTCACCATGTCAGCCTCGACCGCGCCCGGCCGTCGCGAGCTTCGGCAGCGCCCCGTGGGCCGCGGCGGAGTCCTTCATCGGGAGATCGGTGCGCCACCGGCCGTCGTAGGCGTGCACGGCCCCGGCCACCGCGGCGGCCGTGGGGACGAGCCCGATCTCACCGACCCCCTTCGCTCCGTACGGTCCCTCTGGCTGCGGCACCTCGACGAGGATGACCTCGACCGGCGGCATGCCCGCCGGGGGGATGATGCCCTGCGACTTCAGCGTGTCGGTCACGATGCGGCCTCGATCGAGGACGAACTCCTCCGTGAGCGCGAACCCGAGGCCCATGTGCACCGCCCCTTCGATCTGGCCCTCCAAGAGCGTGGGATTGACCGCCTTTCCGACGTCGTGGGCGGCGATCACCCGGCCGAGCGTGCCGTCGTCGTTCAGCGAAACGACCTGGACGGCCCAGCCGTACGCGAAGTGGGTCACGGGATGCTCGACGTCCGCGCCGGGCGGGCTCGTGTGATCGAACGTCACGCTGCCCGAGAACTCACGCCCGGCGAGATCCTCGAGGCGCCCACCATGGAGCTCCGACCGCAGGTGCTCGGCGGCATCGATCACCGCCAGGCCGCCGAGGACGGTGGAGCGCGAGGCCGTGGTTTGCCCGGTGTCGAGCTCGCGCTCGGTGTCCACCACCACGTGCACCTGCTCCGCAGGCAGCCCCAGCTCCTCGCATGCGATCTGGCGCAGGGCCGTGTGCACCCCCTGGCCCATCTCGGTCCAGGAATGGAACAGCGTCACCGAGCCGTCGCGCTCCGGGCGGAGGATGGCCTTGCCGTGCTCGGGCAGCCCGTTCCCGATGCCCGTGTTCTTCACGCCGCATCCGATCCCGGCGAACGGGGCGCTCCGGTACGCGTCGCGAACCGCCTCGAGGCACGCCTTGATCCCGACGCCCGGCCCCAGCACCTGCCCGGTCCCGAAGACCTTGCCCACCTCGAGGGCGTTGCGATAGCGGATCTCCCACCCGTCCACGCCCACACGCTCGGCGAGGCGATCGAGCATGCCCTCGACCGCGAACGTCACCTGATTGACCCCGAACCCGCGCATCGCCCCGCAGGGAGGGTTGTTCGTGTAGACGGCCCGGGCCTCGACGTCCACGTTCGGGAACTCGTACGGCCCGCAGGCATGTCCCGCCGCACGTTCCAGCACCTTGTCGCCGACGCTCGCGTAGGCGCCGGTATCACCGACGATGCGGGCTCGCAGGGCGGTGAGGCGGCCCTGCGCATCGGCACCGAGCGTGTAGTCCATCACCATCGGGTGGCGTTTGGGATGGAAGCGGAGACTCTCGGCCCGGGACAGGACGAGCTGTGCCGGACGGCCGGTCACGTGGGCGAGCAGCGCGGCGTGACACTGGACGTTGAGGTCTTCCTTGGCGCCGAACGCCCCGCCGTTGGCGACCTGGGTCACGCGAACCTGCGGCTCCGGCAGCCCCAGGAACGACGCGATCTGACGGCGGTCCTCCCACACTCCCTGACCCTGCGAGTACACGTGGTACCCATCGCCGTCGGGCACCGCGAGCGCGGCTTCCGGCTCGAGGAACGCGTGCTCGATCACCTGGGTCCGGAAGGTCTCGCGCAGCACGTGCGCCGACCCGGCGAGGGCTCCCTCGACGTCCCCGCGCTTGACCTCCGAGGTCGAGAGCACGTTGGTCTCCCGATCGTGCACCGGGGGGGCTCCGTCGAGGGTCGCCTGGAGGGGATCGGACACCGGCTCGAGCACGTCGTATTCGACCTCGATGAGGGCTGCGGCCTCGCGCGCGGCGTGGCGGCTCTCCGCCGCCACGACCGCGAGGACGTCGCCCACGTAGGCCGTGACCTCTCCCTCCGCGACGCACTGACGCCAGTCCCGGGTGATCAGCCCCTGGGTCCGCTCACCCGGGACGTCGGCCGCCGTGGCCACCGCCACGACCCCCGGGGAGGCCCGAGCCAACGAGGTATCGATCGCCAGGACCCTGGCTCGCGGATGGTCGGAGAACCTGATGGCTCCGTGCACCATGCCGGGCGCCACCATGTCGCCCACGTACGGCTTGTCGCCCAGGGCGAGCTCGCGCCCCTGGTACCTGGCTGCGCGTGACCCCACGCCGTCACCACCGGGCGGTGGCGGCAGCGGCTCACCCCGGCGCTCACGCGCGATGCGATCGATCGCGTCGACCACCTTCACGTAGCCCGTGCACCGGCACAGGTTCCCGGCGATGCCGCGGGCGATCTCCTCGCGCGTCGGGTCGGGACGCTTGGCCAGCAGTCCCTCGGCCTTCATCACGATGCCCGGCGAGCAGAAGCCGCACTGCGACGCGCCCGAGGCCACGAACGCGTCGGCCCACCCCTGACGCACGTCGTCTCCGAGCCCCTCCTGGGTGACGATCGCTCTGCCCTCGGCGTGGCGGGCTTCCTGCGCGCAGGACACGCGCGGGCGACCGTCGACGAGCACGGTACAGGCGCCGCACGAACCCTCGGGCGCGCACCCGTCCTTGACCGACGTCACGCCGAAGCGCTCCCGGAGCATGTCCAGGAGGGTCTCCCCCTCCCGAACGTCGACCGAGACGGGCTGGCCGTTCAGCGTGAGATCCACGACCGGTCTCCTCTCGACGTCCCCGTTCATTCTCCCTGAGCAGGACGCCCGCCGCCCGCCTACTCCGTCGCCCCCAGCACGAGCGACAACAGCGCCATGCGCATGACGACCCCGTTGAACGCCTCGACCCAGTAACGCTGGTGACGCGTGCCGTCCACGTCGGTCGGCAGCTCGTCCATGCGGGGCAACGAATGCAGGATGATCGCTTCCGGTTTCGCCGCGTCTCGCAGCAGGTCACGGGTCACGCGGAACTCGGCCGGCGTCGTGGGCAGCTCGCCGCCTCGCTCCTCACGGCCGACCGAGTAGTCGGCCTGCACCACCGGCTCCATGTAGATCACGTCGGCATCGGCGATCGCGTCGGCCACCGACTCCACCTCGTGGTAGGTCACGTTGCGCTCGTCGAGCTCCTGCTTGAACTCGGGCAGCAGGGACATCTCGGGTGGGC
>DASZOO010000039.1:0-5352 GCA_035550775.1 Actinomycetota bacterium
CGTGGCCGGGCGCGATGCGATCGCGATCAGATCGGCGACCACCTCATCGAGCGGCCGGCTGGCGTCCAGCTCGTGCGTGCAGCCCTCCCTGAGGAGCGGCTCGACCCTGGCGAGGTCATCCAGGATCATCGCTCGTTCCAGTGGAGTCTTCCCGTACCTGTTCGTCGTTCTGCGCGCGATCCGGTCGAGGATCACGTCGGCAGGGGCGCTGAGCAGGACGACCGCCTCGAAACGGTCGTAGAACTTCGACTGGTTCCTCACGCACCCTTGAACGAAGAGCGTGCGCCCGTCATCCGAGTCCAGCAGCCCGGTGATCCTCTCCTCGACCCAGAGCCACTCGCCGCGGCGCACCTCGTCCGAGGACTCGACGTCCTCGCGATACTCGCGCCAGCCCGGATCATCGGTGTCGATGACGCGATACCCGCGTCGGCCGAGGTCGGCGAGCGCCGACGACTTGCCCGTTCCCGACATGCCGGTCACCAAGATCCTCGACATCGGGACAACGCTACCCGTGTCGAGCGACGGCGTGGCCGGGTGAGCGAATGGTCGACGTGCAGGTGTGGCGGATCGCAGCGGTTCCGGGGGGAGGAATCGAACCTCCATTCCAGGCTCCAAAGGCCCGTGTCTTGCCGTTAGACGACCCCGGATCGAGACGTGCGTGCCGTTGGGATTATCCCGCGTCGGCCGTGGCGCGCCCCGGCGGTCCGCTCACCACGATCGAGCCGGGAACCGCGGCCGCCAGCGTGTCGGCGTGGCCGAGGTGTCGGGCGAGCGCGGCCACGGTCGGGCCGCTTCCGCTCATGAACGCCCCGAGGGCGCCGGCGTCGAGGAAGGCGTCGATCGTCGCTCCCACCTCGGCATGGCGCGCGACCACGCCGGGCTGCAGGTCGTTGAACAGCGCGTCGCCGAGCAGCGCGACGTCGCCGGTCTCGAGCGCGGCGATCAACACGCCCGGATCGGGACCCGTCACCGGCTCCTCGTCCCACCACGCGTAGGCGTCGGCGGCCGACACGCCGAAGCCGAACGGCTTGAGCACCCACCAGATGCTCGCCGAGTGCACCGGCACGAGTCGCTCGCCGCGACCCGACACCAGCACCGGCTCGTCGGCGAGCATCGCCGGCACGTCGGACCCCAGCTCGGCAGCGAGCTCGACGAGCTCCGACGCGCCGGTGCCACACGACCAGACCTCGTCGGCGGCGAGCAGCGCGGCGGCGGCGTCGGCGCTGCCCCCGCCCAGGCCGGCGGCCACGGGGATGCGCTTGTCGACCCGGACCGAGACGCCGGCGCTCGCGCCGTCTCGCCCGGCGAGCCGGGCGAGGGCCCTCACCGCCCGCCCGGCGAGGTTCTCGTCAGGAACCGTGGAGACGAGGCGCGTGAGCTCGGGGTCCCCCTCGACGCCGATCGACAGCTCGCCCGGCGGGGCCTCCGACGCGGTCACGACGTCGTGCAGCGAGATCGGGAGCACCACCGTCTCGATGTCGTGGAAGCCGTCGTCGCGCCGGCCCAGCACGCGCAGGAACACGTTGACCTTCGCGTGCGCGCGCCGCGTGACGACCCGGGGCGCCGCCGGGCTCACGCCGCCACCCGCTCGGCGATCGCCGCGAACATCTCGAGGTCGAGCTCCTCGGGCCGGGCGCTCGCGTCGACGCCGGTCGCCTCGAGCACCTCGTCGGCCGCCGCGCCGTCGAGCCCGAGGCGGCGCAGGGCGTTGCGCATGGTCTTGCGCCTCTCCGCGAACGCGCCGTCGATCACCCGCCAGAGCGAGCGCTCGTCGACGGCGACCGGGGGCGAGGCCAGACGGTCGAGCCGCACGACGACCGACCCGACGTTGGGCCGGGGCCAGAACACGGTCGCGGGCACCCGCCGGAGCACCGACGCCGAGGCCCGGTAGGCGACGCGCAGGCTGGCCGCCCCGAAGTGCTCGTCGCCGGGCACCGCGGCGAGCCGCTCGCCGACCTCGCGTTGGACCATCACGACCCATCGGTCGATCGCGGGCACGTCGGCGAGCGTGTCGAGCACGAGCGGCACGGCGACGTTGTACGGGAGGTTCGCGCAGAGCGTCCACGGTCCGGCGCCGAGCGCCTCCTGCCAGTCGAGCTTCATCGCGTCGGCGTTGAGCACGCTCACGCCCGGGAGGTCCGCCGTCACCTCCTCGAGGGCGGGCACGAGCCGGCGATCGAACTCCACCGCGAGCACCTCGGCCCCCGCGGCCGCGAGCGCGACCGTGAGCGACCCGAGCCCGGCGCCGACCTCGACGACGCGGTCGCCGGGGCGGAGCCCCGCGTCGGCCACGATCGCCCGCGCGAGGTTGGGGTCGATCAGGAAGTGCTGGCCGAGCGACTTCGTGGGCCGGATGCCGTGGCGAGCCGCGAGGTCACGGAGCGAGGCAGCGCCCAGCGCGGGCGCAGCGCCCTCACCAGGAGAGCTGGACGTCGAGGACCCCGGCGCCGAGCGGCTGGAGGACCGCGAACGCCTCGGGCGAGAGGTCGATGATCCTTCCCGTGCCGAACGGTCCCCGGTCATTGATCGTGACGGTAACGGAACGGCCGGTCTCCTCGTCGGTCACGGTGACGAGCGTGCCGAACGGCAGCGTCGGGTGCGCCGCGGTCAGGCCCGACCACGGGGGGTCGTACCAGGTCGCGTGCCCCGTCTGCAGGTCGCCCTCGGCGCCGGGCACGTCGGTCGTGCCGGCGTACATCGACTCCGGGGGCGACAGGCGCTTCTCGGTCACGGGCTCGCGCTCGATCCATCGGCCGATCACCCGGCGCGACTCGATCTCGCCGTTGACGCGCGTGACCAGGAACGTGCCGACGCCGCGCCCGTCCCGGCCCTGTTGCAGCACCTTCACGGGCGTGCCGGGGGTCATGCTCGCCGTGAACTCGGTCTGCACGTCGAACGGGATCGTGATCGCTTCCATCGTGGTCACGACGCTCACCTCGTCGAAGGTGAGCGTCGTGCCGGCGTGAAGGGGGGTCTCGGGTGACGGCCGGACGCGGTCGTCAGCGTCGGGCTTGATCCCCATGGCCGAGAGGAGTTCCCCGGCCGTGCCCGCGTTGGTCAGGACATCGCGCACCTTCCCCAGCACGACGGCCTGCACGGACACGACCGGGGACGTTCCGACGCTCGAGGCGGAGAAGTCACTCTCGACGAGCAGGTCCGTCGGATCGACGGCGACGCTGCTCGTCCCGGCCATCACCCAGACCCCCACATCTGTGGGGCTTTCGAACACCGCGGGAGCCTCGCTCGTGTTCCCGGCCGCGCTCGCGGCGAGGAAGGCTTCCGCACCCGACGCGACGCGCGCGGGCTTCACCACCACGGTCATGCCGTCGGCGATCACGCTCGTCGGCGACGGCTGCACCAGGACGGCCGACGTGAGCGTGAGGCCCTCGTCGGCCAGCAGGTCCTGCACCGAGCTCGACGTCGTCGCGACGGTCTCGTGCTCGCCGTCGACGACGAGGGTCACGTGCTTGCGCAGGGACAGGTTCACCACCCCGGCGAGCAGCACCAGGCCCACCACGACCGTGGCTCCCATGACGGCGCGATGGGCCCGCAAGCGGCGAACCCTGCTCGGGCGGATCGGCAAACCTTCCTCCATCTCGGTCTCGGGCACGCGTGCCGTCGACCGCTCTTCGAGGAAGGCTTCGTGGGGAAGCGGCTCGGCCGGACCGAAGCCTTCGAACAACGGAAGCGCACGGTAACAAACCCTCAACTATCACTGCAACCTTGAGACCGAACGTGTGTTCGACCGCTCGAGCGGCCTATCGAAGCCCCGGGAACGCGGCTCGCGAGTTCTCGGCGGTGACGGTCACCAGCTTTTCCACATCGTCTCCACGCACCCGCGCGATCTCGGCGAGCGTGAGCATCACGTTGGCGGGGTGGTTGTCGCGGCCGCGCAGGCTCTGCGGCGACAGGAACGGCGAGTCGGTCTCGACCAGCAATCGATCCATGGGCGTGGCCACGGCCGCCTGCCGCAGGTGCTCGTTCTTCGGATACGTGACGTTGCCCGCGAAGCTCATGAAGTACCCGCGCGCCGCGCACTCCCGCGCGATCTCCGCGTCGCCGGAGAAGCAGTGGATCACGACGTGCTCGGCCGAACCCTCATCGAGGACTCGAAGCACGTCGGGCCACGCGTCGCGCACGTGCACGACCATCGGCTTGGCCGACTCGTTGGACCACGCGATGTGGGTGCGCAGAGCGCGGACCTGATCCTCCCGGGGCGAAAGCATGCGGAAATAGTCCAACCCGCACTCCCCCACACCGATCACGCGCGGATCCTCGAGCATCTCCTCGATGCGGGCGGCGGCGGTCGCATCGAAACCCGAGGCGTCGTGCGGATGCATGCCGGCGGTCGCGAAGACCCCCTCGAGCGAGTCGGCGAGCTCGGCCGATCGCGCGCTGGTGGGCACGTCGATGCCGACGCAGATCAGGCGGTCGACGCCGGCGGCCGCCGCTGTCTCGACCACATCTGCAGGTTCCAGGTCGGACAGGAAGAGGTGGCAGTGGGTGTCGACGGCCCCGGTGTCAGCCCGGAGTTGAAGGTTCCGGTCGGTCACGAGGGCCGAGACTACACGGGTCTCCACATCCGGTCGATGGGGGGAGCTTCACGTGAAACATGATCTTCGGAAGCCTCACCCCGAACTGCAGGGGGGTGGAAAACTCACCGACGGCCGCTCGGCCGAGCTCAGTCGGCGCCGAGGCGCGGGAACAGCGACTCGCCCTTGGTCGTGGTCGTACCCGGAACGAGCCCGCCCCACACCGCGTCGCCGGGAAGCCGGCGTTCCTCGAGCGAGGTCTCGACGCCGAGC
This sequence comes from Actinomycetota bacterium, assembly GCA_035550775.1. Lineage (GTDB taxonomy): Bacteria > Actinomycetota > UBA4738 > UBA4738 > HRBIN12 > JAOUEA01. Next base: position 4,806 of record DASZOO010000039.1, read on the forward strand.
TGCGCCCAGAGCCGGGCGGCCGCACCCGGCATGATCGGGGCGATCGCGATGGCCAGCACTCGCAGCGTCTCGGCCGCGGCGTAGAGCACGGCGCCGAGCTCGTCGCGGTTCGCCTCGTCTTTGGCGAGCTTCCAGGGTTCCTTCTCGACGAGGTAGTGGTTCGCCCGGGCGACGATGTCCCACACGGCGGCGAGGGCGGGCTGGAGCCGCACGGCCAGCATGTGCTCGTCGTAGCGGGCGAGGGCGTCCTCGATCACGGCCGGCAGGTCGGCTTCGGCGCCGTCGACCGCGGGCTGCGGCACGACGCCGTCGAAGTAGCTGCCGAGCATCGCGAGCACGCGGCTGGCCAGGTTCCCGAGGCCGTTGGCGAGGTCGGCGTTGTGGCGCTCGGTCATCGACTCCCACGAGAAGTTCCCGTCCTGTCCGAACGAGATCTCGCGCATGAAGTAGTAGCGGTACGAGTCGACCCCGAAGTGGTCGAGCAGCTCGAACGGATGGATGCCCGTGAGCTTCGTCTTCGACATCTTCTCCCCGCCCACGAGCAGGT
>DASZOO010000040.1:0-2513 GCA_035550775.1 Actinomycetota bacterium
GGCCACGCTCGACGTCGTCCGGATCATGCGCGCCTCGACCGGGCGCGACCTGATCGCGAAGATCGAGGGCACCTACCACGGACATCACGACGCGCTGATGGTCAGCGTCTTCCCTCCCGAGGACAAGGCCGGGCCGCGCGAACGTCCGCACTCCGTGCCGCAGACGCCGGGGCTGATCCCGGGCACGATCGAGTCGGTCGTGAACGTGCCGTTCAACGATCTCGAGCTCGCGACGCAGCTGTTCGCCGAGCGCGGCATCGAGATCGCCGGATTGATCATCGAGCCGGTCATGACCAACTGCGGCGTCGTCCTGCCCGACGACGGCTACCTGCAGGGCCTGAAGGACCTCTGCCACGCCCACGGGGCGATGTTCGCCTACGACGAGGTGAAGACCGGCTTCACGGTGGCATGGGGCGGCGCGATCGAGGCGTTCGGGGTGCAGCCCGACCTCGTGGCCTTCGCGAAGGCGCTGGGTGCGGGGCTGCCGTGCGGCGCGATCGGCGGTACCGAGGACGCGATGGCCGGCGTGATCTCGGGTGACATCGACCAGGTCGGCACGTTCAACGGCAACCCGCTCACGATGGCAGCCGCCAAAGTGAACCTGACCGAGGTGCTCACGAAGGCCGCGTACGAACGGCTCGACGACCTCAACGTGATCCTGCATCGGTGCGAGGACGTCGTGTCGAAGTACCGGCTGCCGGCGTCGATGAAGACCCTCGGCGCGAAGGGTTCGATCGACTGGAGCACGACGCCGATCCACGAGTACCGCGACCTGTGGCGGATCGACGATCGCGTTCCTCAGCTCGCGTGGCTGTGGCAGCTGAACCGGGGTGTGTTCAAGTCTCCCGGATCGAAGTGGGAGAGCTGGACGACGTCGATCGTGATGAGCGACGCCGACGCCGACCGCTACGTGGAGAACTTCGAGAGCCTCGCCGAAGCGATCACCCGGTAGCGTTCGGGGCGAGATCGTTCCCAGCGGGAATCGGGGGCCTGCAGACGCGAGCGTGGGGCGTCGTAGCATGGCGACCGATGAGCGCACCGGGTGACGCGACCGACGTCGTCGGCCGGCTCGACGACACCGAGGGTCGAGGTCGGCTGAGCTGGCAGGAACGTCTCTCCGGCCCGGATCGCTACGCGGCTCTGCTGATCCTGATCGTGGTCGCGATCGTCGCTCTCGTCGTCTTGGACCAACACGAGTGGGAACGCGTCACGTCCGTCGGGCTCGTCGGGGTGATGCTCGTGTTCGCGCTCCGCACGTCGCAAGCCCCCGTGGCGTGGCAGTGGGTCGCGGTCGCCGCCGTTCCGGTGATCGTCGTGGCGACCGCGGTCGCTGCGAGCAGCGGCGAGGGGCCCACGATCCGTGCGGCGGTCGCGGCGACGGTCACCTTGCTGCTCATCGCGGTGCAGGTCGCGATCGTTCGCAGGCTCTCGACCCACCTCACGATCTCGTGGGACACGATCATGGGTGCGCTCTGCGTCTACCTGCTGTTCAGCATGATCTTCGCCGGCCTCTACTCCGTCGTGGGTCACCTGGAGAACGGGCGCCTGTTCGCCCAGCAGAACGAGTTCACGAGCACCGACGCCCTGTACTTCAGCCTGACGACGCTCACCACGGTCGGCTTCGGCGACCTCTCGATGCGCGCCGACGTGACCCGCATCGCCGCCGCGATGGAGGGACTGCTCGGGCAGATCTACCTGATCACGGCGGTGGCGTTGCTCGTGGGCAACCTCGGCCAGCGGCGCCGGGCCGGCCCCGCCAGGTCCCGGAAGCCGTCACGACGCAGCGGGGAGACCTAGACTGCGCCCGAGATGACGCATCCGCTGGTCGGCGTGATCATGGGCTCACGGAGCGACTGGGAAACGATGCGCCACACCGTCGAGACGCTCGAACGCCTGCACGTTCCGGTCGAGACGAAGGTGGTCAGCGCGCATCGCACGCCCGACCTGTTGTTCGACTACGCCTCGTCGGCGGCCGACCGCGGGCTCGAGGTGATCGTGGCGGGTGCCGGCGGGGCCGCGCACCTTCCCGGGATGGTGGCCTCGAAGACCCATCTGCCCGTGTTCGGCGTGCCGGTCGAGTCGCACGCCCTCAAGGGCATGGACTCCCTGCTCGCGATCGTACAGATGCCGGCGGGTGTGCCGGTCGGGACGCTGGCGATCGGACGGTCCGGGGCGGTCAACGCCGCGCTGCTCGCGGCTGCGGTCGTCGCCCTGAGGGACGGCGATGTGCGGGAGGAGCTGCTCCGGTTCCGCCGGCAGCAGACCGACGACGTCCTCGCACATCCCGACCCCTCGTCGTGACGCGCGTCGGCATCGTCGGCGGCGGGCAGCTGGGCCGCATGCTCGCGCTCGCCGGGCACGACCTGGGCATCGCCTGCACCACCTTGGACCCCTCGGCGGGGTCGCCCGCCGCCGCCGTCGCTCCGGCGATCGTCGGGGCCTACGACGACCACGAGCGGCTCGTCGAGCTGGCCGGGCGCAGCGACCTCGTCACCTACGAGTTCGAGAACGTG
>DASZOO010000041.1:0-3468 GCA_035550775.1 Actinomycetota bacterium
CCGGCCTGGTGCGTGACGATCTCGCCGCCCGGCTCGATCGTGTCCGACTCGCGGATCGGCGGCTGATCGGGCAGGTCGACGTCGAAGAGATGGATCTTCCGGTAGGTCGCCGCGACCTCGCCATCGGGGTCGAGCAGCACCGACGTGTCGTGAGCGCGGCGGCCCGCCGCTTCGAGCACGCCGCCCGCGAGCACCCACATCGAGCGTTCCTTCGCCACCGCGGCGAGCCGGTCGGTCACGGGGCCGGGCACCGGCGAGGCCATCTCGGCGCGGCTCGAGGCCGGGCCCATGTAGTCGAGGTACTCCGGGAGGGTTGCGAGCTCCGCCCCGCCGTCGGCAGCCTCGCGCAGCAGCCGCTCCGCCAGCTCCAGGTTCCGCCCGACGTCGCCGTCGGACCGCATCTGACAGACAGCCACGCGCACGCAAGGATGCTATCGCCGGCTCATGACGCGTTCAGCGACCGCCCGAGAGGGTCAGCTTCGCTCGGTGAACCGTCGGCTGAACGGCAGGACGAACCACAGCGCCGCGACGACCAGCGCGCTCACGATGCCGACCACGTTCGCGATCGAGGGCGTGAACACGAGCTCGGCGACGAGCCAGACGACGGCCACGATCGCGACGCCGAGGCAGACGATGCCGGCGAGGACCAGCCGGTTCGACGTGCGCAGGATCGTTTCCTTGTCACCCTTGCGGAACCGCAACCGATGGAACGCCGTCGGCGTGATCATCAACACGGCCGAGAGCGCGGTCGCGAAGAACGCGACCTCGTAGGCGACACGCTCGGCGCCGTCGATGTCACGGAACGTCCCGGTGAACGGGAGGGTCAGCAGGAAGGCGAACAGCACTTGCACGCCGGGCAGCACCACGCGCACTTCGTTCAGGAACTCGATCAGCTCGCGATCGACGCGTTCCTTCTCGGTCTCTTGCGCGGGGGTGGGAGTCTCGTCGGACATGGATGCGAGCCTATCGTGGCGGGTTGGCACGCGCGGTTCTCCGCCGGGCGTGCAGAGTACCGTGGATGCCATGCCGCGAGGCCGCTACATCGTGTTGGGCGACGACGGTCGCCCCGTCGGCACCGAGACGTTCCGATGTGCGCCGGGCCCGGTCGGGTGGCGCTACTTCAGCGACGTCGACACGACCGACCCGTCGCCCCACCGTGAGGTCGTCGACGTCGCCGTCGACGCCCACTGGAGCATCGCCCGCGTGCGCATCGATACGGGCGAGCACGACATCCTGCTGGAACCTCGGGGGGACGCACTCGCCGGGTTCCGAGACCGGGTGGCGATCGAGATCCCGTACGGACCCGACGCGCACCTCGACTACTTCACGCCGGCCACGAACCTGATCACGACGAAGCGGATCACGGCCGCGACCGAGATCGACGTCGTCTACCTCGAACCGTTCACCCTCGAGGCCTCCCGCGTCCGGCAGCGCTACGAGCCGAGAGGGACCGACGAGGTCGAGACGCCCTCCGGGCGGTTCGCCGCGGAGCGATGGAGCTTCACCGCGCTGGACTCCGGCTGGACGGCGGACCTGTGGGTTGCCGGCGACACCGTCGTCGCCTACGACCGGCTCTTCGAGCTCGCCGAGTACGAGGCGGGGGCCAGCGGAGCCTCCCCCCTGGCATGAAGAAGGCCGACCCTCACGGGCCGGCCCTCCACGGGCATCGACGGATCGATTCGGGCTCAGCCCTTGAGCGCCGCCTCGACGTCGATCACGATGTCGATCGACTTCGAGACCAGGAATCCCCCCGTCTCGACCGCGACGTTCCAGGTCAGGTCCCAGTCCTCGCGCTCCACCTTGGCCTTCGCCTCGGCGAAGATCTTGGTGTTCTCGAACGGGTCCTTGCCCCAGCCGTGGAACTCGCCCTGGAGCGTGAGCGGCTTCGTGACGTCGCGGATCGTGAGCTCCCCGTCGAGCTCGAAGCTGGAGCCGCCGGTGTGGCGCCACCCGGTCGAACGGAACGTCATCACGGGGTAGTCCTCCGACTCGAAGAAGTCCGCGCTGCGCAGGTGATCGTCGCGCTGTTGCGTGTTGGTCTGCACGCTGGCGGTCTTGACCTCGACGTTCACGCTCGAGTCCTCGGGAACCTCCGCGACCTCGATCGTGCCGTCGAACTCCGTGAACCGGCCGCGCACCTTGGTGAGCATGTGGCGCGCCACGAAGCCGATCTCGGTGTGGGTCGGGTCGAGCTCGTACTTGCCGGCCGGCGGGAGTGAAACGCCGTCGATCTCTCGGACTGCCTCGGCCATGCTTCCCTCCTGTGATCCGTGCTCGCCGCCCCTCGCGGCGAGGCATACCCTGCTAACGCAAGCTAAGCTACTATCTATTCCAGAGTACCTCGATCTCGAGAGAACGGGTGTGCCTGGACCGATACCCGGGGTCGGCGCATAGGATGCCCCGGACGGAAGGAGCCACGACCGATGGCCGACGAAGCACCGATCTGCGAGCACTTCCAGCGGGCGGCCGAGCTCATCGGCAAGCGGTGGAACCCGCAGATCGTGCGTGCGCTGCAGACCGGCTCGTCACGGTTCGGTGACCTCCGGAACGCGATCCCGAACATCTCCGACGCCGTGCTCTCCGAGCGGCTGAAGGAGCTGGAAGCCGAAGGCATCGTGACCCGCGATGTCACGCCGTCCACCCCCGTGCTGATCGAATACCACCTCACCGAGCGTGGACGAGACCTCACCGCCGTCGTCGAAGAGCTCGCCGGCTGGGCCGAGCGCTGGTCGGGCGTCGCCGCCGCGACCTGACGTCCGCCGCTCACGACGTCCGGGCATGCGTGTGACGCTCGCACCCGGGCGATAGGCTCCGGCGCGATGTCCGACGACGGATGGATCGCGGCCGGCCCACTCGGCGAGGTGGCCGAGGGGAAGGGTCTGCGCGTCGCGATCGAGGACACGAGCGTGCTGCTCGTTCGGTCGGGCGATCGCGTCTTCGCGATCGGGAGCCGTTGCACGCACCAGGGAGCACCCCTCGACCGTGGACGCGTGAAGCTCGGCGAGTCGACGAGCACCGTGACCTGCCCCGCCCACGGCAGCGTGTTCGACCTGGCGGACGGCCGGGTCCTTCGAGGTCCCGCGACGAGGCCGGCGGACAGCTACGAGACGCGGGTCATCGATGGCGCCGTGGAGATACGTCCCAAACCGTGAACGGAACGTGCCCCTCGCGGGAAGCGGGTGCCCGCCTCGTCGAGCCGCGGTACCCTGGCTCGATGCTTCCCCGTGCCCGCCGGGTCGCGTTGGTGCTCGCCCTGGGCGCCGCCGTGACGATCGCCCTGGGCTTGGCGCCCGAGCCGATCGTCCCGGCCAGCGCCTCCCAACCGGGCCGGGCCTGGGTTCCGCCCGCCTACCTGATGTGGCGGACCGGCGGGCTGCCGGGCGGGCTCACGCCGAAGCTCGAACGCTTGCCGGGAACGGAGTCGGTGGCCGTGATCGCCGGCGACACGCTCTGGATGAAGCGCTCGAT
>DASZOO010000042.1:0-2721 GCA_035550775.1 Actinomycetota bacterium
GCCCGACGTGGACGACTACGTCGAGGCGGTTCGGACCTACGAGCGCGCGGGATACGACGGCGTGTGGTTCCATCAGGTCGGGGCCGACCAGCAGGGGTTCGCCGACTTCGCTCGGAAGGATCTGTTGCCGGCTCTCACCGCTGCCTGACCACGACGAGCGCGACGTCGTCGTCGAGCGGCGACTCGTCGAGGAGCAACCGTTCGATGCCCTCGACGATCTGCCCGGCCGACCGGCCGGCATGCGTGGCGAGGAGCTGGGTCAGCCGGCGTTCACCGGCCTCGAGGCCGAGCTCGCGACGCTCGATCAGCCCGTCGGTGTACGCGATCAGCGCGTCGCCCGTGTGAAGGTCGACGACGACGTCATGCAGCGATGGGCCCTCGAACGAGCCGAGGATCGTCCCCGCCACGCCGACGTGCTCGACCCGGCCATCGGCCCGGAGGAGGTACGGCTGTGGATGCCCGGCCAGGCACAGCGTCACCCTGAGTCCGTCGGGCCCCGGGAGCACGCGCATCTCGCAGACCGTGCAGAACCGCTCGGCGGACACGCGCTCGGCGCGCAACAGCGCCTCGTTCAAGGCCTTGAGCACCGCGCTCGGGCGAGACTCGTATCGACCCAGCGCAGGCAGGGTGTGAGCCGCCAGTCCCATCACCGCCGCCGCGCCGGGACCTTTCCCCGAGACGTCGCCCACGACGATGCCCCACGAGCCGTCGCCGTGCGGGAACACGCCGTAGAAGTCCCCGCCGATCTCGTCGTTGGGCGAGAACGGCCGATACAGGGCCGCGAGCTCCACGCCCTCGATCTCCGGCAGCGTCGCGGGCATCAGGCTGCGTTGGAGGGCCTGGGCCATCGCGGAACGAGCGTCCGACAGCGACGCTCGCTCGAGCGCCGAGGCGATCCGACTCGCCGCCAGCTCGAGCACCTCGACGTCTTCGGCGGTGAAGCTGCGAGGCTGTCGCGTCGCGACATGGATCACTCCCTTGACCGCCCCTCGGTAGACCAAGGGAACACCCATGAGCGACCTCATCTCGTCGGTGAGCCAATGCCGGACGGCCTCGTAGGTGCGGACGTCGTCGGCCACGAGCGTCGCGACCGTGCTCGCGATCTTGCCCGCGATGCCTTCTCCGACCGGGATGGTGACGCTCGCACCGCCGGTCTCGACGCCCACGGTGGAATGCTCGACGAGCTCGGTGCCGGAACGGTCCAGCAGCAGCAGCGTTGCAGAGTCCGTCTCGAGGATCCCTCGCAAGGTGCGCAGGAGCCGCTCCGCCAGATCGTCGAAGCCCAGCCCCGACAGGGTCGCGTCGGTGACCGCCTGGATCTGCTGCAGTCGTCGGGTCGATCGGGCGAGCCGAGCGTGCGTCTCGATCCGGTCGGTGATGTCCTTGAACACGGTGACGGCGCCGACGATGGCATCACCGACCGTGGCCCTGATCGGGGCCGAGTCGACCTCGAGCGTCATGACGCCTCCATCGTGGCGCTCGATCGCGATCCGTTCCCCGATCACGACCTCGCCCGTTCGCAGGGAACGATCGAGGGGATACTCGTGGGGACGATAGCGAGACCCGTCCGGGCGACGGGCGATCCACGAGGTCCCGTCGTCCGTCGCGCCGGTGGAGCGATCGGGCTCGCCCGGAGCGAGGAGGTCGCGGGCGTGACCGTTGCGGACGATGATCGACCCGGTCTCGTCGGCGACGATCACCCCGTTCGGCATCTGCTCCAGGACCTGCCGCATCGTGTTCCGCTCGGCGGCCAGGGTCGTGGCGAGCGACTCGATCTCGGAGCGGACGCGAGCGGCCTCGTCACTCGCTGCGTCCTTCAGAGCCAGTGTGTACGAGATCACACACGAGAGCGTTGCGAACACGAACACCGCCACCACGTCGTCCAGGCTCAGCGTCCCCCCCACGCCGGGCAACTCGTAGACAACGATGAGGACCCCGGAGACGATCGTCGCGATCAGGCCGGCGCTCAGCCGGCCCACCGACGTCGCCACTACTACCGCGAGGAAGAACGGGACGGCGGGCAACCGGTCCAGGGCGCCGAGGTTCGTGATGAGGGCGGCGGCGATCGCCGGAAGGACGAACGCGAGGGCGACGCCCACCAGCCACTCGCGCGCCGGGAGCGGTCGCCAGAGCCGGCGCGCGAGCGATCGTTGCGCGAGGGAGTGGGCGCGCTCGCTCATCGTGCGTCGTACGCTACGCCTTCTCGATGGCGTTGCATCCCCTGTTGGAGGTGTGTGCTTCGGGGGGCGGGGTATCGAGCGTGCATGAGATCTACGACCTCGCGAACCGCCAACGGCGTCGCACGGGCGTACTGGGCAGAGGTCTTCGCCGGGATCGGCGCCGAACCGGAGAGAGCCCGCCGGCGGCGGCGGGCGATGGGGCTCCGGGTGCGTCGCGGTCGGGTCCGAGGGGTTGCGAGGTCGGCGTGACCGCCGAGGATGCGTCGCCATGGGTTCCACCGAAGGCGAGGCTTCCCGGACTCCGCAGGGCCGCCGAGGGGTGCCGAGGTTGCGACCTCTGGCGTTCCGGCACCCAGACCGTCTTCGGTGAGGGCTCGTCCACAGCCGGCCTGATGCTCGTCGGTGAGCAACCGGGGGATCGAGAGGATGTGGAGGGTCGTCCGTTCGTGGGGCCGGCGGGGCGACTCCTGGAACGGGCGCTCGATCGCATCGGGCTGCACCGGCACGATGTCTACCTCACGAACGCCGTGAAGCACTTCAG
>DASZOO010000043.1:0-13640 GCA_035550775.1 Actinomycetota bacterium
TCGTGCAGAAGAGCCTGGCCGAGGGATTCGGCCTGACGGTCACCGAGGCCATGTGGAAGGAGCGTCCGGTCGTCGGCTCTCGCCTCGGCGGCATCGCCGAGCAGATCGAGCACGGCAGGAGCGGCCTGCTCGTGGACCCCAGGGACCTCACGGCGTTCGGAGACGCGCTCACGACGCTCCTGCGCGACGAACCGCTCGCGGTCGAGATCGGTCACGCGGCGCGCCGACGCGTGCGCTCGGGGTTCCTCGCGCCGCACTTCCTCGCGGGCCACCTGGAGCTGGTGCTGCGCGTCGCCGAGATCGGCGACCCCTGAGTCAGTGCTCCTTCACGACGGTGCCGGCCTCGCTGACGCGCAGGTCGGTGAGCCCGGAATGGACGCGGTCGCCGCTCACTCGAACGTCGTCGTCGGCGAGGCGGCCGAGCTCCTTCAGACGTGTCAGCACCACCTGCAGCGACTCCTCCGGGGTCTGCGACAGCGTGTCGACCGTGATCTCGGCGTGCTCCGGCGCCTCGTACGGGTCGTCGACCCCCGTGAACCCCGTGATCTCGCCGGCGAGCGCCTTCTTGTAGAGGCCCTTCGGGTCGCGGTTCGCGGCGATCTCGTCGACCGTCGCGTGCACGTAGACCTCGACGAACTCGCCGATCAGATCTCGGCACGCGTCACGGGTCTCCTTGTAGGGACTGATCGGACAGCAGATCGTCACCACGCCGTTGCGGGTGAGCAGGTCGGCCACGAATCCGATGCGCAGGATGTTCGTGTCACGGTCCTCCTTGGAGAACCCGAGGCCCTTCGACAGGTTCTTGCGCACCTCGTCGCCGTCGAGGATCTCCGTCTTCAGGCCGCGCGCCTGGAACTCGTGGTAGAGCATCTCGGCGATCGTCGACTTGCCCGATCCGGAGAGCCCCGTGAACCAGACGGTGAAACCCTGCTGTTCGGTCGGTCGCTGCTCGGTCAACGCAGGAAGCTCCTTCCGACGGCGCCGGCCGGCGCCTCGATGTCGTAGAGGGACAGGATCGACGGGCCGACGTCGACCAGGTTCATGCCTTCCACGCGCCCCCTGGCTTGTCCGGGCAGGTTCACCATGGAGAAGAACGCGGTGCGGTCGTGGTTGGCGCCGTCGGTCCCCGTGTCGTTCTCGAACGTGTAGATGCTGGGGTTGCCGACCGCGCCCACCGACCGCCAGTCGAGGTCACCGAAGTAGACGATGAGGTCGGGTGCGACGCCGCGGACCTCCGGATAGACGTCCTGGGGCTTGAGCACCTTGGTCCCCATCGGCTGCCCGTCGGGCCCAGGCAGCGCCTCGAGCTTGGCGATCATCTCGTTGCGCAAGGCGTCGTACCTCGCCGGCTCGACGATGCCGTTCGGCTCGCGCCCCTTGATGTTGAGGAAGCAGCGGCCGTAGTAGCCCCCGTCGCCCCACGCGACCGTGCGGCTCCAGTCGATGTCGGCCTTGGCGATCGGCGTGATCTCGCGCACCGGCTCCTTCAGGACGAGGTAGCCCTCCTGGATCAGCCAGTCGTTGAAGCACAGGCCGCCCATCATCGGGCGCGCCCCGTGGTCGCTCATCGCGATCGTGACGACGTCCTCGGGCAGCACCTCGAGCAGCGTGCCGATCTGCTGATCGAGGTACCGGTAGTAGTCGTGGAACGCCGTCTCGTACTTGTTCCCGGGCTCGTAGAGCGGATGCCTCGGGTCGTAGAACTGCCAGAAGCAGTGATGCAGCCGGTCGAGGCCCATCTCGACCATCATGAAGAAGTCCCACGGCTTGGTCTTGATCAGGCGCCGAGCCACCTGGAAGCGCCGCTCGGTCATCTTGAAGATCTGATCCATCACGAAGTCCGCTCCCTGCTGGCGGAAGTTCGGGATGTCGAAGATGTACTCCTGCTCGCCGAGCTCCGCTTCGATCTCGGTCTCGAGCTCGGCCGGGAACGCGTAGCGGTCGGCGCTCGGCGGCGTGAGGAAGCACGCCACTCGCCAGCCCGGGAACTCCTTCGGCGGCGGGAACCCGGGCGGCACGCCGATCAGGAGCGATCGCTTGCCGGCGGTACCGAGCGCGTCCCAGACCGCCGGCTCCTTCACGCTCAGCGACGTGGCGACCTGCAACCCGTCGTAGCTCGTGTCCTTCCGGTTGCGGAACCCGTAGATGCCCAGCTGGCCCGGGGTCTTCCCGGTCATCGCGCACGCCCACGCCGGCACGGTGATGGGCGGGGTGATGCTGGCGAGGTCACCGTACATGCCGTTGGCGAAGATCTTTCGCAGGTTCGGCACCTCGTCGGCCAGATCCTCGAACATCAGCTTCGGGGCGCCGCAGTCGAGGCCGATGACCGCGACCCTGGGTCCGTCGGTCATCCGCGACCTCGTCGGCCTCTGAGCGCTGGCTGCATGCTGGGTTCCTCTCGAGCTCGGATCGGTCGGAGGCCGCGCGCAGACGCGCTGAGCGAGGGGGTGCCTCCGCGGTGCGCGTATCCTACCAACCGGTCGAAACCCGGCCCACCCTCGGGAAGGACGGCTCGTGGAGCTTCTGCGACGGTTGCTGAAGGTGCAGGCCGCCCTGTGGCTCGTCTGGAGCGTGGCCATCGGCCTGTTCCCCCGGTGGGTGCTGGAGGATCTGTTCGGGCAACCACCGCTGGCCGACTACGTGTGGATGCGGGCCACCGCCGTCATGGCCGCGGTGCTCGCGCTGCTGATGGTGCTCGTGGCCCAGAGGATCGACGAGCTGTGGTGGTGGTCCTGGGCGTTCGCCCTGTTGGCGGTGGGCACCGCCACGGCGTTCGCGCTCAACGCGATCTTCGGCCTGCCCGACGGCGCGGCCGCGTGGCCCTTCTGGGCGCTCGCGATCGTCAACGGCGGGTTCGGGGTCGGGCTGCTGATCGGCATGGGCACCGGCGGCCAGGAGAAGCCGTTCGTATGAAGCCTCAGGCTCGCCGTCGGCCAGCGGCGGCGATGCGGTCCATCGCGAGGCGGTCGGCGGCCGCCGCCGTGGTGATGCCGTCCTGTTCGGCCACCTCGAACAGCTCGGTCAAGGTGCGCCCGATGCCGGCGAGGCGCGCGGACATCTGCGGCTCGTCCCATCCGAGCCGTTCGTAGCCCACGAGGTGGATCACGCCGCCGGCGTTGATCACGTAGTCGGGCGCGTACACGATGCCTCGATCGTGCAGCCGGTCTCCGTCCCAGGGCCTCGCGAGCTGGTTGTTCGCGGCGCCGGCGACGACGCGGCATCGCAGCAACGGGATCGTCTCGGCCGAGAGCGACCCGCCCGTCGCGCACGGCGAGAACACGTCACAGTCGGCGTCGAACACGCGGTGCGCGGGCATCGTCGTGGCGCCCAGGTCCTCGGCCGCCGACCGCGCCCTGGGACCGTCGAGGTCGGAGAGCATGAGCGAGGCCCCGGCTTCGTGGAGCAGCGTCGCCAGGCGGCCCCCGACGGCGCCGACCCCCTGCACGAGCACCCGGACGCCGTCGAGGCTCTCCGTCCCGAGCCCGTGGCGGACGGCGGCGCGGACGCCGTGGAAGACCCCGAGCGCGGTCGCACCGGCCGAGCTGCCGGAGCCGCCGCAGGCGACCGAGCGTCCCAGCACGTGCGAGGTGCGTTCGCCGACGACATCGAGGTCGGCCTCCCCCGTGTTCATGTCGGCGGCCGTGATGTAGGTGCCGCCCATCGACTCCACGAGCTCTCCGTAGCGGAGCATCAGCTCCCGGCGGCCGGCCGATCCGGGGGGCGGCACCGACGGTACCGCCAGCACGCCCTTGCCGCCGCCGAACTCGAGCCCGGCGGCGGCCTGCTTCATCGTCATCGCCTGCGAGAGGCGCAGCACGTCGGACAGGCCGTCGTCGACGGTCGGGTACGCCTTCATGCGGGTGCCCCCGACCGCCGGGCCGAGCACGGTCGAGTGGACCCCGACGAGCATCCACGAACCCGACGCCGCGTCGTAGCGGACGACGACGTGCTCGCCATCCCATCCGCTGATGAGCTCCTCGAACACCGGTGTCGAGTCTATTCCTCCCCGGAACGCACGCGGGCGGGGCCCGGAAGGCCCCGCCCGCGTCGACTCGCCGGTGGTGGACGAGCTAGTGCATGTGGCCGTCGCCTGCGGCCGGCGCTTCCTCTTCCTCGGGCTTCTCCACGACGGCCGACTCGGCGGTCAACACGATCGCGGCGATCGAGGCAGCGTTCTGCAGGGCCGAGCGAGTGACCTTGGCCGGGTCGATGATGCCGGCCTTGACCATGTCGACCCACTCGCCGGTCGCGGCGTCGAAGCCGTTCCCGCCGGTCTCCCCGCGGAGCTGCTGCACCACGACCGAGCCCTCGAATCCGGCGTTCTGGGCGATGCGACGGGCCGGCTCGCTGAGCGCGTTCCGCACGATCCTCGCCCCGGTCGCCTCGTCACCGTCGAGGTCGAGCTTGTCGAGCGTCGCCTCGGCGCGGATCAGCGTGACGCCGCCGCCCGGCACGATGCCCTCCTCGACCGCGGCCCGGGTGGCCGAGACCGCGTCCTCGATGCGGTGCTTCTTCTCCTTGAGCTCGACCTCGGTGGCCGCTCCGACCTTGATCACGGCGACGCCACCGGAGAGCTTGGCCAGCCGCTCCTGCAGCTTCTCGCGGTCCCAGTCGGAGTCGGTCTTTTCGATCTCGGCCTTGATCTGGTTGATGCGGCCGGCGACCTCGTCCTCGCTGCCCTGGCCCTCGACGATCGTCGTCGTGTCCTTCGTGACCACGACCTTGCGGGCCTTGCCGAGCAGGTCGATGTCGGCGTTCTCGAGCTTCAGGCCGACCTCCTCGGAGATCACCTGCCCGCCGGTGAGGATCGCGATGTCCTGCAGCATGGCCTTGCGGCGGTCGCCGAAGCCCGGCGCCTTCACCGCGACGGCGTTGAACGTGCCACGGATCTTGTTGACGACCAGGGTCGCGAGCGCCTCGCCCTCGACGTCCTCGGCGACGATCACCAGCGGCTTGCCGCCCTGCATGACCTTCTCGAGCACCGGGACCAGCTCCTGCACGCTCGAGACCTTCTTGTTCACGAGCAGCACGTGCGGTTCCTCGAGCACGGCTTCCTGCCGGTCGGGATCGGTGATGAAGTAGGGCGAGATGTAGCCCTTGTCGAACTGCATGCCCTCGGTGAACTCGAGCTCGATGCCGAAGGTGTTCGATTCCTCGACGGTGATCACACCGTCCTTGCCCACCTTGTCGAGCGCCTCGGCGATCGTCTCGCCGATCGTGGTGTCGGCGGCCGAGATCGAGGCGACCTGTGCGATCTCGTCCTTCGACTCGATCTCCTTGGCCTCGCTCGCGATCGACTCGACGGCGCGCTCGACGGCCTGCTCGATGCCTCGCTTGAGCGCCATCGGGTTCGCGCCGGCGGCAACGTTCTTCATGCCGCCCTTGACCATCGAACGGGCGAGCACGGTCGCGGTGGTGGTGCCGTCACCTGCGACATCGTTCGTCTTCGTCGCGACTTCCTTGGTGAGCTGAGCGCCCATGTTCTCCCAGGGATCCTCGAGCTCGATCTCCTTCGCGATCGTCACGCCGTCGTTCGTGATCGTGGGGGCACCCCACTTCTTGTCGAGCACGACGTTCTGGCCCTTCGGGCCGAGCGTGATCGCGACCGCATCGGCGAGCTTGTCGACGCCGGCCTCCAGGCCGCGTCTCGCATCCTCGCCGAACTTCAGCAGCTTCGACGCCACGGTTGTCCTCCTCTTCAGACCGAGCGGGGCCGACGCTGCGTGCGGGCCCCGTTCCGGTACGGGTGCTTACGAAACGACGGCCAGCACGTCGCGGGCCGACAGGATCAGGTAGTCCTCACCCTCGACCTTGACCTCGGTGCCGCCGTACTTCGAGTAGATCACGGTGTCGCCGACGGCGACGTCCATCGGCACGCGCTCGTCGCCGTCCTCGTTGAAGCGGCCGGGTCCGACCGCGACGACGGTGCCCTCCTGAGGCTTCTCCTTCGCGGTGTCGGGGATCACCAGGCCCGACGCGGTGGTCTGGTCACCCTCGTTGGCCTGCACGATGATGCGGTCGTCGAGGGGCTTCAGCTTGAAGTCCGCCATGGTGCTCTGCTCCTCCTTGCGGTCAGCGGTCCGGTCCGATTCGTTAGCACTCACCCCGGGCGAGTGCTAACAGGATAGCCAGACGACTGCCAGAGGGTCAACGCGCCCGTCGATGCCGAGCCGAACCGATCCGTGGCCCGCGATGCCGGCTGGGCTCAGGCGGTCGTCACGACGAGCTGGGGAGCGGTCCCGGCCGCCCCCTCCTTCGTGGCGTAGTCCGCGCCGTTGCCCGACGTGTTCGTGATCCGGAGGCTGTACGTACCGTTCGACGTCACGAGATCCGTGAGGTCCACCTCGTACCAGACCCCGACCCTGACCCGGCCGAGGGAGCCGTGGCTCGCTCCGGCGGCCGGGGCGGTCGCCCACGTCACCGTGCCCTCGCTCCACGGGGTGTTGGCGGCCGCGAAGAACGTGCCGCCCGAGGAGGAGGAATTCACGCAGAACAAGCGGAGCGTGGCGCCCGTGATCTGGCCAGCGACGTTGACGTCGAACTTGAGGAGCCCGTCGCGCACCGGTGAGCCGTCGACGCTGAAGCTCGGCGCGGACCCCGGCTCGGGCGTGCCCGACTGCCTGACCTCGGCATCGTCGGAGGGAGCGATGACGGCCGTCTGATCGACCGTGATCGTTCGCGACGCCGAGCTCGACCCCTGCCCGTTGGACACGGTCAAGGTCGCCGTGTAGGTCCCGGTCGCGGTGTAGGTGTGCGAGGGCGAGGGCGATGTCGACGTTCCGCCGTCCCCGAAGGTCCAGGCCCAGCTCGTCGGCGAGCCGCTGCTCGTGTCCGTGAAGTTCACGGTGAGCGGCGCCGTGCCCGAGGTCGGCGACGCGGCGAAGCTCGCCGTCGGGCCCGACCCGCCGGGCCCGACCACGTCGAACACGAAGACGGCGTGGGACATGGGATCGGTCGCCGGCCGTGCGCTCCAATCGGCCCCGTCGGTGACGAGCAGCTGTTCGCCGATGACCTCCACGGCACGGGTGTCGAGCATCCCGAAGCCCGTGAGGCTGATGCCGTTCCACCCGGCCAGGAGGGTCCTGGTGGTCATCGACGCCCGATAGAGGCGTTCGCTGCCGTTGACCGCCAGCAGGTCACCGGTCGCGTCGTCGAAATCGACGCCGAAGATCTTGGAGAGGCCTGAGATCGAGAACGCGGGCCCGAGCGTGTTCGTCGCGAAGGTATAGGTGCGGATGGTCGAGCCGTTCGCGACGTAGGTGGATCCGTCGGCCGAGCGCCACCCGGCACCGGTCCACTCCGACGGCATCGGCTGCCAGGAGTCGACCTGGAATCGGTGGTTCGCATCACGGAGCAGGCGGAAGACCGTCGGGATCCCGCCGGTGCTCCCGGAGAAGGCGTACAGGATGTCGGCGTTCGCGTCGTAGGCGAGCGCCTCGAGGTCCTCGGTGCGGTCCTGGCCGGCGTTCGTCCCGACGCCGAAGCGTGGCGCGCTGACGAAGTCCGCCTGCGCGACCTTGCGTCGCAGCGCGCCGGTCGTGCGGTCGACCTCGAACAGCGCGTCGTCGTTGTCGGACGCCATCCACATCGCGTCGTCGCTCGCGACGTACGCGCCGCCCTCGTTGTCGCGCACCGTCGTCGACGAGCCCTGGAACGGCGACGTTCGGATGAGATGATCGAGCGTGAGCTGAGGCTGAGCCGTGCTGGTGAGAGCCTGCGCTGTGCCCGTCGCGGCCATCGCCAGGCCCAGCGCCGCGACCAGCGTTCGAGCGAGCGATCTCGAGGCGCGGCTCACGCGAGACGCGACCGGATTTCGCGGCACGCGACCACTCACCTCCCCCTCCACATCCCGGCTCGAAGCGCCACCCCGGCATCTGTAGCAGCCACCGACCCCCGTGTAGCCGTGCCGATGACGTAGGAGATGCGGGCGCGCGAGCCGGTCGACCTACGCATGCCACTCGCCACGGTCGAGCGGTGCCCGGCTCAGGCGATCCCCCACCCGTCGAACCCCGTTCGGAGGAACGGACGCAGCCGCTGCACGTCCTCGCGCAGGGCATCGGCGAGCTCGGCGCGCACGTCGTCGGGGATCACGAGGCGCTCCGGCAGCTGTGACGGGGCCTCGGGAGCGCGACGGAGGCTCCGGATCGCGCGGATCACGTTGTTCTCGAGCTCCTTCGCGCGCTTGGCCGCCGGCAGGTGACGCTTGAGCCCCTTGCGGATCCACACGGGCACGGGTGACCTCGGGGCGCGATGCCTGGTCTCGTAGAAGTCCCGATCCAGATCGCTCGGGACGTGGTCCGAGCTCACCCCCAGGAACCCGTACACGTCCCGCACCGTGGCCAGCCGGTCGCCGCGCAGGTCCTCGGCCGTGATGACCAGCAGCTGGTCCCGGGGGAAGTGCTCGAGGTATCGATCCAGCTGGACAGCGTAGCGGCTGTAGTCGAGGTAGATGGGGTTGTCGCGGACCGCACGGCCGATCGGCGCCCGTTCCGTTCCTTCGGTGAGCCGCGTCTGGTAGTGGGAGCGGATCCTCTCGATCGGATCGCGCACGACGTAGACGAGGCGGACGTGGGGGATGTGCTGGGCGATCCGGGCCGGCACGCCCCGATACCGGGGGAACTTCGTGTAGACGTTCGACGCCTCGCCGATCGCGACCACGTCGTCTCCCGCGCCTTCGAACTGTCGTCGATACCACGCGATGCCGCGGCCCCAGTTTCCCTCCTCGGCGAAGAACTCCGGAGCCTTGATCGCCGGCATGAAGATCTGCGGATGGTCCTTCAGGTAGTGGTACAGGCTCGTCGTTCCGCACTTCATCGCGCCGATGAGGAGGAAGTCGGGCAGCGCTCCCCCCCGTCGCTCCTCGGCGGCGGTCGGCGACGTGCGGGTGCTCACCCGCCCTCCCCCGTCAGCACGCACCTGACGGTGCGCAGGACGATCGTGCAGTCCGACCAGAGGCTCCATCGCTCGATGTAGGCGTTGTCCAGGCGAACGCGATCGTCGATGGACGTGTCGCCCCGCAGACCGCGGATCTGCGGCAGGCCCGTCATGCCGGCTCGCACTCGATGCCGGTCCTCGTAGCGAGGAACCGAGGCGGCGAAGGAGTCGGCGAAGTGCGGGCGTTCCGGACGGGGGCCGACCAGCGACATGTCTCCTCGCACGACGTTCACGAGCTGGGGCAGCTCGTCCAGGCTCGTGGCGCGCAGGACCTTGCCGACCCGGGTGACCCCGTCGTCGTCACCGACCGTCCATCGCGTGTCGGAGTCTTCGATCTCGTGCATCGATCGGAACTTCAAGATCTCGAAGAGCGCGCCGTCCAGACCGACGCGCTTCTGACGGAACAGGATCGGGCCGGGGCTCGAGAGCCTGACCGCCACGGCGAGCATCAGCAGCAACGGGGAAGTCAGCAGCAGCAGGAGGCTCCCCGCCACGACGTCGAAGCACCGCTTCACGAGCTGGTTGCGCGACCGGGTCGTCGGCCGGCGCAACTGGACCAGCGGGATCGTCCAGAGCTCGTCCACGTTGCCGGCTTCCTGAACGACGGCACTGGATTCCCAAAGGCGGGGCACCACGTGGAACTCCGCGGACGTGCGCTCGGCCGACCGCAGCGAGGCGACCAGCTCCCGTTCGGAGACGCCGAACGCGATGAGCACGCGACGCACACCGTGATCCTCGATCAGCGTCCCGAGGTCACGGGGGTCGCCGAGCATCGGCACGGTCCCCACTCGCCGTCCGGACGTATCGGCCGAGCCGACGAGGCGCATGCCGTACTCGGGGTGCTCGGCGAGGATCTCGGCCAGGTGATCCGCCACCTCGCCCGAGCCGACGATGATCGTGGGCTCCGCGAGCGTTCCGGCTGCGCGTGCACGCCGCACGATCGCGTACGTGGCGCTACGGCCGAGCAGCAACGAGGCGGCCGCCACCGCGCACAGCGTGGGCCAGTCCGTGCCGGCCCCCGACGCCGCGGCCGCCGGCATCAACGCGACCAGCGGCACCGCCGCCCGGGCGAGCAGCCATCCGGCGTCGGTCGACAGCCGGGGGTCGATCCTGCCCGACCGCGCCGGGTCGAGGTGCAGCGCCAGGAACACGATGGCCGCGTACGCGATGGTCCACGGAGCCGCTCCCGCGATCACGACGGCGGCGGCCAGGGCGCACGCGTCGGCGATCGGGACACCGGCACGCAACCACAGGCCCCGATCGAGGAGCCGACCCCCCACCGTCGAGCCCAGGGGCAGCTGGCGCACGGCCACGCCTACCGCCCCCCCATGGTGCCCGATGTCCGGTGCAAGGTCTCCACCCACGCCCCGTTCTCCGCCCGTTCGCGGGCATGCGTTGCCCCGGCCCACGACATTGCACGGAGTCTCGTCCCACGGGTTCGAGTCGGCATCCGTGGATCGTCGTAGATGCGCTACGCGCGGGGCATCGAGCGCGAGCGGCCGGTCGACGGCGAACGTAGCCGCGCTACGCGACATGGATGGCGTTCGGCGATGAGGCGCCCGCTACGGTCGCACGGGCAACCGATGGGGAGGGACGTGCGAGGCGGCAGACGACGGCGTGTCCGGGCGGCGACGTTGGCCGGGCTGACCCTCGCGGCGACGGTCGCCGGGGTCCTGAGCGCGCCACCGTCCCCCGCAGCGCCTCGGATCCTCACGTTCGCTGCGGCCGCCGATACGACCGTGCGCGCCGATCAACCCACCGCGACCGGCGGCTCGGAGACGTCGCTGTCGGCGGACAACTCGCCCGTGCGGTACTCCTTCATGCGCTTCGCCATCTCGGGGGTGGGAACCGACACCGTCGAGAGCGCCAGGCTCCGCCTCTACGTGACCGATGGCGCGGCGGTCGGCGGGGTGTTCTCCCGGGTAGCCGACACGTCGTGGAGCGAGAGCACGATGAACTGGAACTCCGCACCGGCGGCCGACGCCACACCGCTGGCCACGCTGGGCGCGATCACGAGCGGGACCTGGCACGAGGTCGACCTCTCGGCTCTCGTGACGGGCGATGGGCAGTTCGCCCTGCGGATCGCGACCCCGACGAGCAACAAGATCTCGTTCAGGTCGAAGGAGGGGAAGGTCGGCTTCCGGCCCGAGCTGGTGGTCACGGCGGCCCCGTCGACCGACGTGGCGACACCGACCGTGTCGATCACCTCGCCCTCCTCTGGCGCGACGGTGGGCGGTTCCGTCGACGTCGGCGTCGACGCGACCGACGACGTCGGGGTGGTCTCCGTGGACGTGCAGGTCGACGGTCAGACGGTGGGGACCGACGCGGCCGCTCCTTTCGTGATCGCATGGGACTCGACATCCGTCGCCAACGGCTCGCACGAGCTCACCGCGATCGCGCGGGACGCCGCCGGGAACACGGGCGCGTCCGAGCCGGTCACCGTGTTCATCGACAACGTGGCGGACACGGGCCCGCCCACGGCACCGACCGGCCTGGTGGCGACCGCGACCGGCCCGACCCGCGTGGAGCTCAGCTGGACCGCGAGCCAGGACGACGTCGGCGTGGCCGGATACGTCATCGTGCGTGACGGTGTGGAGGTCGACACCGCCGTGGGCACCACGTTCCGCGACGACACGGTGAACGCCGACACCACCTACCGGTACGCGATCGTGGCGCTCGACCCGTCCGGCAACCGTTCGGATCCCTCGGAGCCGGCCGACGTGACCACCCCGCCGGCTCCGACGACGTCGGGCTCGTTCACGTTCGCCGCAGCGGGTGACGCAGGCACGACGTCGAGGGCGGCGGCGAGCCTCGCCACCCTGGACGCCTCGGCGACCGATTTCTTCC
The DNA here is from genome assembly GCA_035550775.1 of Actinomycetota bacterium. Lineage (GTDB taxonomy): Bacteria > Actinomycetota > UBA4738 > UBA4738 > HRBIN12 > JAOUEA01. Next base: position 11,782 of record DASZOO010000043.1, read on the forward strand.
TGGCGCTGGGAGACCTCGGCTACGGCGAGACGCCGACCGAAGCGGCGTGGTGCGACTGGGTGAAGGCGGGGTTGCCGACGCTCGGGCCGACCTACCCGTTCCAGCTCGTCGCCGGCAACCACGAGGACCAGGACGGTGGCGACGGATACATCGTGAACTACGCGGCCTGCCTCCCGGACCGGATGGGGTCGACGCTGGGCCCGGACCAGCGGTTCGCAGCCGAGTACTTCTTCGACTATCCGCCGCAGGCTCCTCTCATGCGCGTGTTCATGATCTCGCCCGACCTCACGATCGAGAACGTCACGTACAGCTACAAGCTCAACGACGCGAACTATCGGTGGCTGTCGGACTCGATCGACGCGGCCCGCGCCGAGGGCATCCGTTGGGTGGTCGTGGGGATGCACTATCCCTGCATCTCGGCATCGAACTCCGGGTGCCCGATCGGCCAGCCGTTGTTCAACCTCCTGCTCGAGAAGCGGGTGGATCTGGTCCTGGGCGGTCACCATCACAACTATCAGCGGAGCAAGCAACTCGCCCTCACGCCGGGCACGTGCCCGTCGTTCGTGATCGGCGGCTTCGACCAGGATTGCGTGGCCGACGCCGGGGCCGGCGTCATGGACAAGGGCGCGGGAACGGTCGTCCAGGTGGTCGGCACCTTCGGGCGTTCCGGCTCGTCGATCAAGCCCGACGATCCGGAGCTCCCCTACTTCGTGACGACGGCCGGGACCGGGAACGGCATCATGACCTACACGGTGACCGCCGATCGCATGGAAGCCACGTTCGTGCCGAGCGTCGGAAGCGTCGCGGATGCCTTCACGATCAGCGAGAGCGGGGGATCCAGCGGCGACGTGACGCCGCCGTCGGCTCCGTCGAACCTCGTCGCCACGCCGGTCGGCGGCGACCGGGTCGACCTGTCGTGGACACAGAGCACCGATGACGTCGGCATCGACCACTACACCGTGATCCGCGACGGCGTGGCGGTCGGCACGACGAGCGGCACGACCTACCTCGACGGGTCCTTGACGCCCGGATCGACCTACACGTACGTGGTTCGGGCTTCCGACCTGGGCGGGAACGTCTCGCCCGCCTCCAACACCGCGGTCGCGACCACGGCACCCGGCAGCGAGCTCACCTTCTCCCCTACGGCCGACGCCACGATCCGAGAGGGGGCTCCCACGACGAACTACGGCACGAGCTCGTCGCTCTCGATCGACTCATCCCCCAGCGAACACGGGCTCATGAAGTTCTCGGTCACCGGCATCGGCGCTCGCACCGTCGCGACGGCGAAGCTCCGGCTCTTCAACGTGGGTGCCTCCGACACGGGCGGTGTGTTCTCGGCGACCCCGGACACGAGCTGGACCGAGACCGGCGTGACCTGGAACTCCGCCCCCGCCGCCGTGGGGTCCCCCGTCGCCACCCTGGGCTCGGTCGGCACCAACACCTGGTACGAGGTCGATCTCTCGAGCCTCATCCGGGGTGACGGCGAGTACGGCCTGCGGATCTCCACGACCTCGACGGACGGGGTGAAGTGGCGGTCTCGGGACGCCGATCCGGGGTTCACCCCGCGGTTGGTGGTCACCCTCCTGCCGTAGCGGCCGGGCCGTCAGCTCACCTGGACGGAGCGCTTCGCGAGCCCCATGAAGAAGCCTTCGATCGCGGTGTCCGGCGCGCCTTCCGGGTCACTGGACGCGCCGAGCGTGACGAACAACGGCGCGAGATGCTCGGTGGTCGGGTGCGCGTACGGCATGCCCGGCGCCCGCCGGCGGAAGTCCATCAGCTCGTCGACGGCGCCTCGCGAGAGCGTCTCGGCGGCCCACAGGTCGAAGTCGCGAGACCATCCGGGAGGCGCCGCGTCGGTG
>DASZOO010000044.1:0-7210 GCA_035550775.1 Actinomycetota bacterium
CACGACACCGGTGATGATCGCGAGCACGCCGGCGGCCTCGACGGTGGTCAGGGGGACGCCCGCGGAGACCCCGATGACCACCGCGGCGATCACGGGCGCGAGCGAGGAATCCGGCCCGAGCACCAGCACGCGCGACGGACCGAAGATCGCGTACGCGACGAGCGGCACGATCGTCGCGTACAGCCCGGTGATCGCGGGGAGGCCCGCGGCCTCCGCATACCCCATGCCCACCGGCACCATGAAGGCGGCGAGCACGACGCCCGCGATCAGATCGTGTGGGAGCCACTCCCGGTGATAGCGGCGGAAGCCCGCCAGCCCCGGAACCCACGACCAGAGCCCGGTGACCGTTCCAGTCTGCACGCGCGAACGCTACCGCTCGCCGTCGGCGGACGCACCGGCTCCGTTCCCGCCGGTTCTCGCTACCGCGAGCGCTTCCCTCCGGCCTTGCGGTCCTTCACGATCTCGCGGACGCAGTGGTGGCCCGGGAGCCCGGTCACGCCTCCGCCGGCGTGGGTCGCGCTCGACGCCTGGTAGAGACCGTCGATCGGCGAGCGGTAGTCCGCGTATCCCACGGCGGGACGCATGTGGAACAGCTGATCCACGGTGAGCTCGCCGTGGAAGATGTTCCCGCCGATCAGATCCCAGCCCTCCTGCATCTGCTTCGGCCCGATGATCTGGCGGGCCAGCACGCTGTCGCGGAACCCGGGCGCGACCTCGTCCATGTGATCGATCAGGCGGTCGGCGTACGCCTCGAGCTCTGCGGTGTGATCGTCCTCGTCGTCGGCCCAGTCGGCCGGGACCCATTGGGTGAACATCGAGACCGTGTGGATGCCCTCGGGGGCGAGGGTGCGGTCGACGACGGTCGGGATCTCGGTGTCGCTGAACGGCCGGGTGGCCGCCTCGCCGAAGCGCGCCTGCTGGTAGGCCTGCTCCAGCTGGTCGACGTCGTCGAGCAGCTCGATCGCCCCGCCGTGGATCTCGGGGTCGAACTCGGGGTCGGCGGTGAACGTCGGGAGCCGGTCGATCGCGAGGTTCACCTTGACGGTGCCGCTGCGGGTCTTCCAGTGCTCGATGTCGTGGACGAACCCGCTCGGCAGCTCGTTGCGGTCGATCTGCTGCAGGAAGGTGACCTTCGGGTGGCACGCCGTGACGACGATCGGGGCCCGCAGCTCCTCGCCCCCCTCGAGCACGACGCCGGTCACGCGGCCGTTCGAGGTCGTGATCGTCTGCACGGGGGCGTTCACGCGCACCTCGGCGCCGAAGAACCTCGCCGACTCCTCGCATGCCTTCGAGACGGCGCCCATGCCCCCCTCGATGAACCCCCAGCTCGCCACCTGCCCGTCGCCGATGTCACCGACGGAGTGGTGCATCAGCACGTACGCCGTGCCGGGCGCATCGGGTCCGGCCCAGGTGCCGATGATGCCGTTGACCGCCATGAACCCCTTCATCTCGGGCGACTCGAACCATCGCTCGAGCAGGTCGGTGGCGCTCATCGTGAACAGGCGGGTGATGTCGGCGACGGTCCCCTCGTCGACGTGCGAGCGGAGCTTCCACGCGAGCTTGCCGAGGTCCCAGAGATCGGCCGGGGACTTCGACCCGACGTGCGGCGGCGTCTCCATCAGCAGCGGACCGAGGATGTCGGAGATCCGCGAGATCCACTCGTAGAACTCGAAGTAGGCGTCGGCGTCGCGCTTGGACACCTTCGCGATCGATTCGCGCGTCGTGCGCTCGTCCTCGGCTTGGATGATCGATCCCCCCCCGCTCATGGGCATGTAGCCCTGCCCGAGGGGCAGCAGCTTGAACCCGAACCGCTCGAGCTGCAGCTCGGTGCGGAGCGAGGGCGGCATGAGCGACATCGTGTAGCTCAGCGTGTTGACCTTCACACCCGGGAACTCGTCGGGCCACGGTTCGCTCGTATCGGCAGCCCCGCCGGTCTTGTGGCGCTTCTCGAGGACGAGCGTGCGGGCCCCGCGCTTGGCGAGCAGGGCCGCTGCGACGAGGCCGTTGTGGCCCCCGCCGACCACGATCGCGTCGTAGCGGTTCGAGGTTCCATCAGACATCTTGAATCTCCATTCAAACGGTCGATGAAGCCTACACCTCGTTCGGGTGGGTCCGGTAGCCGATCCGAACGGACGCTGGGCGGGTACCTTCTCCCGGCGATGACGCCGGTCTCGCTGCCTCGACGGTTGGGAGTGAAACGGACGTGAGTGATCGGCCGGGGCCGTTCGAGCGAGCGAAGCGCACCGTGCGTGAGTCGGCCGAGCGGCTGGATGCCACCCGGGGCGGGCATGCCGTCCTCGACTCGCTGCTCCAGGTGGTCAGCCGCGACCGGTACCTGGCCGGCGGCCTGCTCGCCAGCGCGGTCGCCTTCCGTCTGTTCCTGTGGATCGTGCCGTTGGCGGTGGTGTTCGTGGCCGGATCCGGCTTCTACGCCGCGTCCGATCCCGACCAGGCCCAGGAGTACGCGAGGGAGTTCGGCGTGAGCGCGTTCATCACCGGGTCGGTGAGCAGGGCGTTGCAGGCGTCGGATCGTGGGCGGTGGATCGCGTTGATCGCGGGTCTCGTCGCGCTCGTCTGGAGCTCGCGGTCCCTTTGATGTCGGCCTTCTGGACCACGGCCTCGCTGGACCACGGCCTCGGCCCTGCTGCCCAGACGCGAGGGGGTACCGGTCGCCGCGCTGGTGCCGGGGGGCCTACTCGTGGGCGCCGTGCTGGAGCTGATGCACGCCGTGAGCGTCTTCTATCTGCCCGGACGATTCGATCGCGCGTCCTCGACCTACGGTGCGATGGGCGTGGTGGTGGTCGCCCTGGCGTGGCTCTACTTCTCAGGCCGGGCGGTCGTGGCGGCAGCCGTCCTCGACGTCACGCTGTGGGAACGGCGCGATCGGCGTAACGAGCAGCGCGTTCCGAGAGACGATGGGGGCGTGGACCCCGATCAGGGAAGGACGATCGACCATGACTGAGATCGCGACGTTCGGAGCCGGCTGCTTCTGGGGCGTGGAGTGGGTGTTCCGCCAGGTGCCCGGTGTGGTCGAGGCGACCTCCGGGTACGCGGGAGGCTTCGTCGAAGATCCCGGCTACCGGCTCGTGTGCACCGGTACCACCGGCCACGCGGAAGTCGTCCGGGTCGAGTTCGACCCCGCGATCGTGACCTACGAGCAGCTGCTCGAGGTCTTCTGGGCGATGCACGACCCGACCCAGGTGAACCGGCAGGGTCCCGACGTGGGCAGTCAGTACCGCAGCGTGATCTTCGCTCACTCCCCCGAGCAGCGAGCCGCCGCCGAGGCATCGCGAGACGGCGCACAGGCCACCTTCGATCGCCCGATCGCGACCGAGATCGTGGACGCGGGGCCGTTCTACGCGGCCGAGGACTACCACCAGCGCTACTACGAGCAGACCGGGCACGAGCCCTACTGCCACGTGCTGCCGGCGGGGCTGCTGGAGCGTCTCGGACTGGTCGGCTCCGACGCGTAAGGGCGAGAGGTCGGCCGCCCGCGGCGGCCGACCTCATCCGTCGGTGAACCCGGCGTGTTTGTGCGAGCCGTCGCAGAACGGCTTGGTCTCGGAGTGGCCGCACCGGCACAGGGTCACGCGGTTGCGGACCTCGTAGGTCTCCCCGTCGGCACCCGTGACGGGGATCCGGCCGCGGACCCACAGCGGGCCGTTGCGCACCACACCGATGCTCACCGGCAGCGCCGGCTCCAGCTGCTCGCCGTCGGCCTCGGGCCGCATCTCGAGCGCCCCGGAAGGACACAGGCGCACCATCTGCATCAGCCGCTCGCGCACGGCGGGATCGTCGGCCTCCCGCGCCAGGCGTCGCCAGTTCGTGAAGCGGTCGCCGCAATACCCCGCGTGCTCGCACGTCTCGAGATCGAAGCTGATCGTGCCCTCACCCGCCGGGAACTCGTAACGGCGCTCCGCGATCGACGACAGATGGGCCGTCTCGGTGCCGTCGAACCCGACGCGTTCGTGGCTGCCGTCACAGAACGGCTTGTCGTTCGACCGGCCGCATCGGCACAGGGCGTAGCGCTCCTCGGCTTCGTCGAGCCAGTCGTCGGGAACCCAGCCGACCGGTTCGCCGTACTCGGTCTCGACCTGTGCCGTCCGGCCGAGCGGCACGTCGCCGCTGACGCGGTATGGCCCGTTCTCCTCGATCCGGATCCTCGGCTGCTCGGTCTCCTCACGCCGCGTCACGTGGATCATGGTGGCGACGTTCCGCGCGGTTGTCACATCGACCTGCGCGCGCGACAAGCCCGTGACATACTGCCCCCCTCCCTCTTGTGCCCACGAGACAGGAGGCTCGAGATGCACACCTGGTTCCGGCGTGCCGCAGTGGCGGCCGCCACCCTCACGGCCCTCGCGGCGTCGACCGTCCCCGCCCGGGCCGAGTTCCCGGACCAAGGGAACCGCATCCTCTACGTGCGCGGGCGGCTCGCCGAGATCACACCGGTCCGGCCGGCTCGCGGAACCGAGTTCGAGGTCGCCGACCTGTTCTCGATGAAGAACAACGGCACGGACGCCCGGCGGGTCGCCGACACCCCCTCGACGATCGAGTTCGGAGGCTCCTACTCGCCGGACGGCGAGGACATCGTGTTCTGGGGGGTGAAGAGCGGCGATCGGGTCCAGGTCTTCCGCGCGGATGCCGACGGCACGCACCGCTCGACGCTCACGACCAACCAGACCAGCGTGATGCCGAACTGGTCGAAGAACGGCAAACAGATCGTCTACGTGAAGTACCCGGCCCCGACGAGGGTCTCGGGATCACGGAGCGGACCGGCGCGCGGTGGCTCGAACAGCGACCTGATGGTGATGGATGCCGACGGAGGGGGGAAGCACTCGATCTACAGCGGCATCGACATCTCCTCCCCGGGTTGGTCGCCGACACGAGCGGAGATCGCGTTCTCGATGCAGACGAAGGCCGGCGGGCAGATCTTCCTGATCCCGCCCGACGGAGGAACGCCGGAGCTCGTCTGCTGCGACAGCGGCACCGCACTGTTCCTCGACTGGTCGCCCGACGGCCGGCGCCTGCTCTTCCAGTTCGAGGCGTCGGCACCCCCGCGTCGAGGGGGACCGATCGTGCAGGTGAAGTCGATCCGTCGCGACGGCAGTGATGAGATCGACGTTACCGACCGATCGTTCTACCTCACGCTGCCCCGGTTCTCCGACGACGGGAACCGTGTGGTCTACACGCGCGAAGGGGGCGGGACGTTCGATCTCTACCGGACGCGGAGCGACGGCACGGGAGGCAACAAGCGCCTGAGCGACACCCCGAAGAAGGTCGAGTTCCTGACCCTGCTCGCCGGCTGACGGAGTCCGACAAGCTGTTCGACCCGCTTCCGGACCCCGGGAGCCGGAGGGTGTAGCATCCTCGAACACGTGTTCGAGGATGCGCTGACCGAGCAGCAGCGGACGGCGGCGGCCCACCCCGGTGGGCCGCTGCTGATCGTCGCCGGGGCGGGCACCGGCAAGACCACGACGCTGGCGTCGCGGGTCGCGTGGCTGCTGCTGCAGGGCGTGCGCCCCGAGCGCATCCTGCTGCTCACGTTCAGCCGGCGGGCGGCCCGCGAGATGACCTCGCGGGCCGAGCGAGTCGCCGCCCAGCACGACCTGCGCGGGGCCGACACCTCCCGCATCTGGAGCGGCACGTTCCACGCGGTCGGCAACCGGCTGCTGCGCCTGCACGGCCGCGCCCTCGGCCTCGATCCTTCCTTCACGGTGCTCGATCAGGCCGACGCCGCCGACGTGATGAATCTGCTCCGCGACGAGCTCGGGTTCAGCGGGCGCGAGCGCCGCTTCCCTCGCAAGGAGACCCTCGCCGGCATCTACTCGCGCACCGTGAACGCGGGCGAGCGTCTCGGCGACGTGCTGGCGAGCCGCTACCCGTGGTGCGTCGACGAGGCCGACGGCATCCGGGCGGTCTTCCGTGCCTACACCGAGCGCAAGCGCGCGCAACACGTGCTCGACTACGACGACCTGCTGCTGTTCTGGAAGGCGCTCACGGCCTCGCCTGCGACGGGCGAGCCGCTCGCCGAGATGTTCGACCACGTGCTCGTCGACGAGTACCAGGACACGAACGCGCTGCAGGCCGACATCCTCGAGGGCCTCCGGCCCGAGGGCACGCCGCGGAACCTGACGGTGGTCGGCGACGACGCGCAGGCGATCTACGGGTTCCGCGCGGCCACGGTCCGGAACATCCTCGAGTTCCCGACCCGATTCCCCGGTGCGACGATCGCACGGCTCGAGCAGAGCTACCGCTCGACCCCGCCGGTGCTCGCCTCCTCGAACGCCGTGATCGCGCTCAGCCCTCAGCGCCACGAGAAGACCCTGTGGTCTGCCCGGCACGGCGGGAGCGCCCCGACGCTCCGCACCTGCCTCGACGAAGCCGCGCAATGCGACGCGATCTGCGAGACCGTGCTGGCCCATCGCGAGGGAGGCGTGCCGTTGAAGGAGCAGGCGGTGCTCTTCCGGGCCGCGCACCACAGCGACCTGCTCGAGGTGGAGCTGACGAGACGGAACATCCCGTTCGTGAAGTACGGGGGGTTGCGGTTCATGGAGGCCGCGCACGTGAAGGATGCCCTCGCGATCATGCGCGTGCTCGAGAACCCCCACGACGAGGTCGCGTGGTTCCGTGTGCTGCAGCTGCCCGAGGGCATGGGGCCCGCGACGGCGCGGCGCGTGATGGAGCGGATCGGCGTCCGGGCCGGCGACGAGGCAGCGTCGCCGCTCGGCCGGTTCCTCGACGAGCCGGTCGAGGTCCCGACGGCCGCGCTCGACGGCGTGCAGGAGCTGCGGTCGGCGCTCCGCGGGTGTGCGGACGAGACCGTGCTCGCGCCCGCCGCGCAGATCGAGCGCCTTCACGGATTCCTCGAACCGGTGTTCGCCCGTCGGTACGACACCGCCGCGGCGAGGCTGCACGACCTCGATCAGCTCGCCGCGCTCGCGGCCGGCTACGAGGCGCGGGGACGGTTCCTGGCGGAGCTCACGCTCGACCCCCCGTCGAGCACGGGCGACCTCGCCGGACCGCCGCTGCTCGACGAGGACTGGCTCGTGCTCTCCACGATCCACTCGGCGAAGGGGCTGGAGTGGCACGTCGTGCACGTGATCCACGCGGCCGACGGCATGATCCCGAGCGACATGGCCGCCGGCGACGACGACGAGATCGAGGAGGAGCGTCGCCTGCTCTACGTGGCGATGACACGGGCCCGCGACGC
>DASZOO010000045.1:0-19600 GCA_035550775.1 Actinomycetota bacterium
CCATCCAGAGGATCACGGGATACACGATCCACCGCTCGATGCCGCCGATGCCGAGGGCTGCACCGAGGCCGCGATCCACCAAGGCGTCGGAGCCGAGCACGGTCGCCGTCAGGGCGATCGCGCCCAGGGCGACGACGATGACCCGGATCGGTCCCTCGAGGAGCTTCCTCGACATGATCGCGCTGACGCTCCCGGCCACGAACGCAATCATCGCGAAGAGCGGGTGCCATCCGGCGACGTTGCCGGGGAAGACGCCCACGCCGATCACCCCGAGGCCGAAGAGACCGAGCGCGATCGAGAAGCCGCGCCCGGTGCCCGCGCGCACGAGCAGCACGTCGGCGGCGAGGATCATCGCGCCCGCCACCAACACGGTCGCGATGAAGATGCCGCGTGAGGGCTGCAGCATCACGCTGTTCGGCGGAACCGTGCCACCGAGATCGCTGATCGTGTTCTCGGCGGTCGTGAACGTGCGCGGGTACAGGGCCTCGCCCGTGATGAAGCCCATCAGCATGACCATGCCGGCGAGGCACAGCAGGGCGCCCGCGCCGGTCACGCCACCCCGCGACGGCTCGATCCGAGGTCGTTCGAGCTCCGTCGATTCGACCTCTGCAGGTCGGATCTCGGTCTGCATCGCCATCGCCTCCTCGGTGTGGGATCTCGGGGCCACGCTAGTCCGCCCATGCCCCGCCCCGGGGGGCGGCGGACCCGACTTCGTGAGGTCGGTCGGCGAGGTCGCCAGCCGGGTCGGCCTTGACCCGACTCGAACGTATGTTCTAGTGTGCGCCGATGGCCCCCGACACCCTCTTCGAGGTCGCGCGGCGCACGTTCGACACCCCCGAGTTCCGAGGCATCGAGTGCATCGAGGTCGAGGCGAAGTCGGTGATCAACCGCGTGCCGGGGGGCGCGCTCCCCTTCGACTGGACGATCAACCCGTACCGGGGCTGCACGCATGCCTGCACCTACTGCTTCGCGCGCCCGACGCACACGTTCCTCGACATGGACGCTGGACGGGAGTTCGAGACGAAGATCGTGGTGAAGGTGAACGCTCCCGCGGTGCTCCGTCGTGAGCTCGCGGCCAAGCGCTGGAACGGTGAGCACATCGCGATGGGCACGGGCACCGATCCGTACCAGCGCGTCGAGGGCCGGTACCGTCTCACCCGCTCGATCGTCGAGGCGTTGATCGACTTCCGCAACCCGTTCTCGATCCTCACGAAGGGCACGCTGATCCTGCGCGACGTCGACCTGCTGCAGCGCGCCGCCGAACACGCGCCGGTGACCGCGGCGTTCTCCATCGGCACGCTCGACGAACGCGTGTGGCGTGAGACCGAGCCGGGCACGCCGCACCCGAAGGCACGCATCGAGGCCGTGCGCGCGCTCAACGACGCCGGCATCCCCACGGGCGTGCTGATGGCGCCGATCCTGCCCGGCCTCAGCGACTCGCGCCGCCAGATGCGTGCCGTCATCGAGGCTTCGCTGGACGCGGGGGCCACGCACGTCTCACCGATCCTGCTGCACCTGCGGCCCGGTGTCCGCGAGCAGTTCATGCCGTGGCTCGAGCAGCATCACCCCGACCTCGTGGAGCGCTATCGACGGCTCTACCCCCGCGCGTACGCCTCGGCCGACGAGCGGAGGGACCTCGGACGCAGGGTGGGCGCCCTCGTCGAGTCGGCCCGGCGTCGACGTCCCGAGCGAGCGGAAGCCCGGCCGTCGGCGCAGCGCTTCCGCAGGGGCTCCGAGGCCCCACGGTCGCACGGAGCCACCCAGCCGAGCCTGTTCTGAGGACCCACGCACCCGATCGCCTCGAACGGTGTGGGTAGCATCCAGGCACCCAAGGACGAAGGAAGCCCCGGTCCGATGCCAGGCATGCGAGTCATCCGTAGCTCGGGCGCCCCGTTCGAGCGAGGGCGTGCCGTGGGCGCTGCCCTGCGGGCGGAGATCGAGGCATCGGTGTCGTTCACCATGACCTGGGCCGACGGCCTGGGTGCCGACCGGCGCCGGATCGAACGGATGCTCGTGCCCTACGATTCAGCGACCACGCGGTTCGCGCCCGATCTGGCGGCCGTGCTCGACGGCATGGCCGACGGATCCGGCGTCGACCCCGTCGCGCTTCGCGCGACGAACGCGTTCGAAGAGCTCTACGCCGTGCTGGACCCCCACGCGACGACAGCGCCGATGGAACGATGTAGCGACGCGATCCTGCGCGGCCTCGACGGCCGGATCCTCGTGCATCAGGAACAGTGGTACGCGGCCGACGCCGACAGCATCGCGATCGTGGCCGACGTGCCCGATGACGGCGTCGCCGTCGTCGGCCCGGTGGTCGCGTCGGGGCTGCCGCTCGTCGGCATCAACTCGGCCGGGACCGCGCTGGGCGCGATGTCGCTCACCGCGCTCGACGAACACCCGGGCGTTCCCCGCATGATCGTGGCGCGCCGGGCGCTCGATGCTCGAGATCGAGCGGAAGCCTGGCGCACCGTGACGACGCCGGACCGAGCCGGCGGCTACACCTACGCCTTCGCGTTCGCCGACGGGACCGCCGGCCTGTACGAAACCACGGCGACGGCGGCAGCCGATCTCGGCGAAGCGAGCGTGCACACGAACCATGCCCTCGACGACTCGGTCGCGGCGGCCTGTCCCGCCGGTTCCGAGGCGTCGGTCAGCCGCCTCGCGCGGATGCGGGCGCTCACCGCCGAACGCGACACCTGGACGGTCGCCGAGGCATGCGAGCTGTTGGCCGACCATGGTGCCGACGGCCAGGACATCTGCGTGCACCCCGACCCAGCCGAAGGCCCCGAGTCGAGCGCGATCATGTTCGGCATGGTGGCCGACATCGCCAACCGAACCCTGTGGATCGCGCCCGGCAACCCGTGCCGGAACCGGTTCGACCCGTATCCCCTCGACGACCTGGTCGCCTGAGGTCGAGCGCCCGGATCAGGTCGCCTCGGGCACGGTGAACCGAGCCAGGTTCCGCTGCCTGAGCCCGTCGACCTTCCCCCAGCCGCCACCGACCCAGAGCCGCTGACCGACGGCCTCCAGCGCCCATGGCCCGTTGAAGTTGCCACCGAACGGTGCGAGCTGCGGGATCCAGTCGCAGAACGGCGCGCCCGTCGCGGGGTCGACCGAGATCAGACCTCGGAGGTTCTTACCGCAGATCTGTTGCTGCAGGCGCCCGAGCCCGAAGTGTCCCCCCAGGTACAAACGGGAACCGCCGGGCGACAGCTCGACCGCTTGCACGTTCCCCACGACTCCGAAACGCCAGATCCTGGTGCCGACGTTGCCGGTGGCGTCGAACGACGCGGCGAAGTTCGGCCCGCGCCCGAAGCCACCGTGCAACCGGGAGGCGGTGGCCGAGACGTCCCATCCGGTCTGTGGGCTTCCGACCTGGCCGACCGGGATCTGCCAGGAGCTCAACGACCCGGTCGCCGCATCAACCTTCGCGACGCTCTCTCGTGTGAACGTCGAGCCGCCCTGGGCCATGGCGTCGAACGCGCCGGCGATGAACACGGCGCCGTGCCCTGCATCGAACGCCAGATCACGCACCGCACCCCCGAGCGCCCGAGGCTTCCATGCCTGCGTGAGCGAGCGTGACGGGAGGTTCCAGGCGGCGAGCTTGGCGCGAGAGAGCCCGTCGACGCGGCCGAACGCGCCGCCCGCGTACAGACGGTCGGGCGAGGCGAGCAGGGCGTACACACGGCCGCTCACGTCTGGTGCGAATCCACCGATCGCATCGCCCCCGGCGAGCGTCACGGCCCCGAGGTTCGCGACCGGGGACCCGCCCAAGCTGGCGAACCGTCCGCCCACGTAGACCGCTCCGCCCTCGATCGCGAGTGCGTGGACCGTGGCATCCGCCCCACCCACGTCGGGGCGCCACGATCGCACCGGCTCGCCGCTCGCGAGATCGATCGCGGCCAGGTTGTGGGCCGGCATGGGTGCCGCGCCGCTGCCCCTGGGCGGCTGGAGCTGCGTGAAGCGGCCTCCGATGTAGAGCCGGCCGGCATGCCTAGCGAGCGCGAACACCTTGCCGTCGACCATCCACGTTCGGTCCGCGCGTTCCTTGGGGGCGACGGCGGCGGAGGTCGGGCCCGCAGCGCTCACGATCGACAGCGCCACGGCGCAGGCGGTGGCGGCGGACGAGAGACGTCGCATGGACACGGGGCATCAACTCCTCGGGTCGGGGGGCGCGTGGTCTCTTCCCGGTAGCCTACGCGGCGAAACGGGTCGCTTCAGCCGTGGGAGCGGGGGGCGTCCGACGGCAGCACCAGCGCATCGACGGCCACGCAGCCGCTCGGCGAGACGATCATCGGGTTCACATCGAGCGCACCCAGCCGGTCCTCGAGATCCAGCGCGAGCACCGAGAGCCTCGACACGGCCCGTGCGAGCGAATCGACGTCGGAGGGCTCGGCTCCCCGCACGCCGTCGAGCAGGGGGCGCATCTGCAACCGGTCGATCAACCGCTGCGCCGCCACCTCGTCCAGCGGGGGGAGCGCGAGCACACGGTCGTGCACCATCTCGATCAGCACCCCGCCCGAGGCCACTAGCACCAGCGGGCCGAACGTCGGATCGCGCACCACCCCGAGCGCAAGCTCCACCCCGCGAGGCGCCATCGCAGCGACGGACACGTGCGGTCCGAGCCTGCCGGCGACGTCGCGGTACGCGCCACGGACCGCGTCGGCGTCGGCGAGGCCGAGCCGCACGCCTCCCACGTCGGACTTGTGCGACACACTCGACGCTGCGGTCTTGACCGCGACCGGGAAGCCGATCGCCTCGGCCGCGGCGACGGCCTCGTCCGCGCTCGAGGCCGATCGCGCCCGCACCACCGGCACGCCGTAGTCCGAGAGCAGCGCCAGGCCCTCGATCTCGCCGATCTCCTCGCCGGTGGCCAGGCGCTCGCGCCACCGCGACCGCACGTCGTCGGACACGGGCGCCGGCGGCTCGCCGGCGCGTCGCTCGCGCACATCGCGATTGGCGATCAGCGCACGCACCGCGACGAGCCCCGACGACGTGCCCTCCAGCACAGGGATGCCGAGGTCCCGAAGGTGAGCGGCTTCCTCCAGCGCCACGGCGCTCGCGAGGTTCGAGAGCACGCAGAACGGCTTCGTCGTCCGCTCCCAGACGTCCTTGGCGACCTGCAGGTAGCCCTCGTCGTAGGGCTCCCCCTGCCGGGTGAGATCGACCACGAACGCCACCGCGGCGGTGTCGGGGTCATCGTGCAGCGTGAGCATGCACTCGAAGAAGATGCGATCGGCGTCGATGCCGGTGCCCCAGGCGTCGAGCGGGTTCGCCGCCTCGAGCCCCGGGTCGAGCGCGTCGTCGATCCGTGCCAACGTGTCCGGCGACACGGCCGCGAACGGCACCCCGAGGTCGTGCGCCCGGTCGACGAAGAGCGCCCGTTCCCCGCCGGAGTCGTGCAGGCTCGCGATGCCCGTCGCCGAGCCGGTCACCCGTCGCGGTGACGAGAACAGCTCCATCGCGTCGGCCATCTCCTCGAGCGTGAGCACCTCGTGCACGCCGCACGCGTCGAACAGCGCCTCGTACGCGCCGTGCTCGCCGGCGAGCGCGCCGGAGTGAGCGGCGACCATGGCCTTGGAACCCTCGGTACGGCCGACCTTCAGGGCGACGACCGGAACGTCCTGGGCGGCCGCTCGCTCGAGCTGCGCGCGGAACCCGTGGGGGTCCCGGACGGTCTCGAGCAGCAAGCCCAGCACGCGCGTCTCCTCGCGTCCGAGCGCGTACTCCATGTAGTCGTCCATCGTGGCTCCGAGCTCCTGCCCGCTCGAGACCAGCAGGTTGAACCCGATCCCACGGTCGTTGAAGGCGAGCGCCGCGAACGCCGAGCCCGAGTGGGAGATGAACGTCACCGGCCCGTGCCGGAGCTCGTCCGGGGTTGGGAAGCCGGTCGCGCGCAGCTTGAACGTCTCGTGCAGGAACCCCATGCCGTTGCCGCCGCACAGCGGAACCTGGGCCTCGCGCGCGATCGCGGCGATCCGTTCGGTGAGCGGTGGGAGATCGGGCGTCGGCGCCTCGTGCAGCGAGGAGAACGTCACCAGCGACCGCGCGCCTGCCTCGACGGCGTCGCGGGCGGCCTGCTCGATGCGCTCGTTCGCGACGCCGAGGATCGCGAGATCCACCCCATCGACGGGAGCCGCGGCGATCGACGGGTAGCACGGCAGCCCCAGCACCTCGTCGTAGCCGGGGTTCACGGGGACGATCGAGCCCTCGTAGCCGCCGCGCTGCAGCTCGAGGACCATCTGCCGGCCGAGCGAGCCTTCCTTGACCGAGGCGCCGACGATCGCGACCGATCGAGCCTCGAGCATCGGCTCGAGGCTCGGTCGCACGCGCGGGCGATCGGTCGTGATCGCTGAGGGGTTCGTCGGCACCTACTTCTTGACCAGGGCCTTGTCCTTCACGGCGGCCTTGTACGCCTGCCAGCCGGGGATGCCGTTGACGCCGCCCCCGCCGTGGGTGGCGCATGAGCCGTGGTACAGCCCCCTGATCGGGGTGCGGAAATCGGCGTAGCCCGGCGCCGGACGCATGTGGAACAGCTGATCGACGCTCAGCTCGCCGTGGAAGATGTTCCCCCCGATCAAGCCGAGGTCCTGCTCCATGTCGTAGGGCCCGATCACCTGGTAGTCGATGATGGAGCTCTTGAAGTTCGGGGCGAGGTCGTTGTAGCCGTCGAAGATGCGCTGCGCATAGGCATCGAGCTCCTCACGGTGCGGCTCGTTCACCCAGTCGTCGGGCACCCACTGGGTGAACATCGAGAACACGTGCACGCCCTCGGGAGCGAGCTGCTTGTCGAGGGTCGTCGGGATCGTGCCGTCGACGAACGGCGCGGTCGCCGCCTTCCGGTCGATGTGCGCGTCCTGGAACGCGCGCTCGGCGTACTGCGGCGAGAGGCACAGCTCGACCGAGCCCGTGTGGTGGTCCTGCTGGTTCGTGCCCGGCATCGACGTGAAGTCGGGAAGCTCGCTGATCGCGACGTTGATCTTCACGGTGCCCGAGCGGCTCTTCCACCGTTCGATGTCCCAGACGAAGTCGGCCGGCAGCTCGTTGCGATCGAGCAGCTCGAGGAAGCCGATCTTCGGATGGATGCAGCTCACCACGACCGGTGCACGCAGCTCCTCACCGGTCTCGAGCGCGACGCCGACCGCCCGGCCGCCCCGCGTCAGGATCCTCTGGACGCGAGCATCGGTGCGGATCTCGCACCCGAAAGACTCCGCGCTGCGGCGGATCGAATCGCTCACCGCGCCCATGCCGCCCTGCTGGAACCCCCAGCTGCCCAGGTGGCCGTCGCCGACGTCGCCGATCGAATGGTGCAGCATCACGTACGCGGTGCCCGGCTCGTCGGGGCCCGCCCACGTGCCGATCACGCCGTTGACGGTGAGCATCGCCTTGATCGCATCGGACTCGAACCAGTCGTCGAGCAGGTCGCTCACGCTCATCGTGAACAACCGGGTCACGTCGGCGACGCCACGCTCGCCGAGCTTGCGCATGTTCCACGCGGTCTGCAGTTGCGGGAGCAGATCGCCGAGCTTCATCGAGCCCACGTGCGGCGGCACGGTCAGCAGCAGGGGCCCGAGCACGTCGCTCACACCCTTCATCCACGCTTCCCACTTCGGAAGCGTGTCGGCGTCCTTCTTCGAGAACTGCGAGATCGAGTCGTAGCTCTTCCTCGCGTCGTCGGCGTAGACGGTGATCGCGCGCCCGTCGGGGAAGGCCTGGAAGTAGGGACCGAACGGGGTGACGTCGTAGCCGTGACGTTTGAGGTTCAGCTCGCGGATGATCGTCGGCGGCATCAGCGACATCACGTAGCTGTAGGTCGTGACGCCGATGTCGGGATGATCGGCGAACGGAGCGCTCGTGTCGGCTGCGCCACCGGTCTTGTTGCGGCTCTCCAGCACGACCGTGCGGGCACCGTGGCGGGCGAAGTACGCGCCGCTCGTGAGTCCGTTGTGACCGCCTCCGATGACGATCGCGTCGTAGGTGTTCGAGGCCATGACGAGCTCTGTCCTTCCGCTGTGACGGGTCCGCAACCCGGGCAGTATGGCCTGAGTTTGAATCACCAGTCAACTCCGACACGGCTGACCGGGGGTTTTGACTTCGCAGGTCATGCCGGTACAGTTGCCTGAACGCTCATACAAGGAAGCATCGTCGCAGCTGATCGACTGTGCGGCGTTCAGGACGGAGGCGGACCGGTGGCTCGCGCACGGCAGAAGAACGGGAAGGACCGACACCAGGAGATCCTGGAGGCGGCCGCACGCGTGATCACCGATCGCGGCCTGGCCGAGACCCGCATCCAGGACATCGCCGAGCGCTGCAGGGTCTCCCCCGGCCTGATCCTCTACTACTTCGAATCGAAGGATCGCTTGCTCGTCGAGGCGCTCACGTACGCGAACGACAAGTACTACCTCGCGCAGGCTCGCGATCTGCGCCGCCTCGACTCGGCCCGCGAGCAGCTCTCGCGCCTGATCGACCTGTCGGTGCCGGGCCTGCTGCCCGACTTCGAGCGGCTCGAGGAATGGGCGCTGTGGATCGAGATCTGGGTGCGTGCCCTGCGCGACCCGAGCCTCGCGAAGGAGGCGGAGGTGCTCGACCGGCGGTGGCGCCAGTCGATCGCCGACATCGTGCGCCACGGACGCCAGACGGGAGAGTTCGACGACGGCGAGGATGCCGACGAGATCGGCCGCAAGCTCGGCGCCCTGATCGACGGCCTCGCGATCCAGGTGCTGATGAACGACGCCCACGTGAGTCCCGACCACATGCGGCGGATGTGCCAGGAGGTCGCGGCGAGCCTGATCGGCTTCGAGCTAGAACCGGTCGCGCACGCTTGACGCGCGTCAGCCGGGGCCGGCGCCGTTCCCGCTCGACGAGCCCGGAGACGGAACCCGGAACATCGCGGTCGTCGTGTACCACCGCGGCCTCGACAGCACGCCCGTGTACCCGGTCACGTAGACGCGTCGGCCGCGCGGCGACACCGCGACGTCCTCGGGGATCTCGTGCAGGCCGAACCGCGTCGCGACGCGTCCGATGAGCGAGCGCCGTCCGCTCGACGTCCGGTAGCCGAACAGCGCGTGTTCGAGGTAGCACCCGAGGATCTCGATATCCGCCTCGGGCCCGCAGCGGATGACCGGGACGTAGAGGGCCGAGCCGTCGGGCGCGAGCACGGCATCGAGGATCCACGGGTAGCCCTTCCAGCTTGGGGCTTCCCGCCACCACGAGACGCGGCCGCTCCGAGTGGCGAGAGCGGTGACGACCAGCCGTGTCGGAGCGGCATTGCCCGCGAGGAGGACCGTTTCGCCGTCGGGAGTGACGGCTGCGGACTGCAACGACCCGCTCCGACGCCCACTGAACACTCGACGCCATACGCGGGTGCCACTCGCGACGTCGAAGGCGACCGCGGCGGAACGATTCCGCGACCATCCCCCGGTGATCACGGTTCGGTGGTCAGGGGTCAGCGCGAGCCCATGTTCCGAGTATTGCGCGGCGAACCCGGCGCGGCCGGAGACCCCGTCCCAGCGGACGCCTCCATTCGAGGCGTCGAACGCCACGGTCGTCGCCCGACCGAGCGACGTGCGTCTGCGGTCGTGGCGCCCTGTGACCGCAACGATCACCGCGTCGTCGGTCGCGACGATCGAATCCTGATTCTCCTCCATCAGGTCGGGGCGTCCGTCGGGTCCCTCATATCGGCCCCTCCAAGTGACGTCACCGTGCGATGCATCGATCGCCGTGATACCGACATGCTCGGGCTTCTGCCCAGACGTCAGTCCGACGTAGAGACGAGCGCCATCGGGCGAGAGCGTCAACCCACCGGCACGCACCCGGTTCGCGCCGCCGACCTGTGTCTCCCACCGCACCGCGCCGTCACTTCCATCGAAGGCGATCACGATCGCGCCCCGCTGTCCGGATCGACGCCGGAACTCGGCGAGGACGTAGACCGTCCGACTCGCATCGATGGTGGCCCACCCGGAGCGGTGCGCGAGCACGTCGCGGCCGCGATACCGGACGGTCCACAGCAGCTCGCCGGATGCCGCGGACCTCGCCCGCACGAACAGCTTCGGTACCCTCGTGTCTCCCCGAACCGAGGCGATCACGTAGAGAGATCCGCCGCCCGGTGACACGACGACCGACGGTGTGGTGAGCCAAGCCAGCAGCGGCGTCTCGCGAGCGATCCAACCGCGTCGCGGCAACGTGGCCGCCGTGCCAACCGGCATGACCGTCGTCAGACAGAGCATCACGCCGAGACCCGTGACGAGCCATCGGGCCGGTGGAGATCTGGATCCTCCGGACATGCCCCTCGTCCCATCTCCGTCGAGCGCCTCGACCGACGCGATGTGCTGGCAGCCTAGATCGCGTCTCGTCGGTCGTCGAGTCCCCTGGAACGATGCCGCGCGTCGCGACCCCTCCTGCCGGTAGTCTCCGGGGCGTGGCCGCTCGCCCGCTGATCCTCGACGTCGACACGGGTGTGGACGACGCGCTTGCGTTACTCCTCGCGGCTGCCTCGCCCGAGGTCGAGCTGGTCGCGGCAACCACCGTGATGGGGAACGTCACGGTCGAGCATGCGACCGAGAACACGCTCGCCGTGCTCGAGCTCGTGGAGCTGGGAGACGTCGAGGTGGCGCGCGGCGCCGCCCGTCCGCTCGTGCGCGATCACGAACCGTTCCCGATCGTGCACGGCGAGCGAGGGCTGGGGCGCGCCGAGCTGCCCCGGCCTTCGATGGAGCCCTCGGCACGATCGGCCACGGAGCTGCTCGTCGAGACCGCGCGTGAACGCTCCGGCGAGGTGCTGCTCGTCGCGACCGGACCCCTGACGAACGTCGCGCTCGCGCTCGCGGAGGAACCGCAGCTTCCCGATCTGCTCGGCGGTTTCGCGATCATGGGGGGTGCGTTCGCCCGCGGCGGCAACGCGACCCCGGCCGCCGAGGCGAACATCTGGGTGGACCCCGATGCGGCGCAGGGCGTGTTCCGGGCGTTCTCCGGATCCGAGCCGTCCAAGCTGCCCCTGTGCGCCGGCCTCGACGTGACCGACCGCGTGCAGCTCTCGCGCACGGCCCTCGACGCGATCTGCGAGGGGGCCACGGGCTCGCCGGTCGCCCGATTCCTGCAGGGTTCCGTGCCGTTCTACATCGAGTTCTACGAGCGATACGGCGTGCCGGGCGGCGCCGCGATGCACGATCCACTGGCGCTCGCCTTGGCGATCGACGAGTCGCTCGGCACGTTCGAACGCACGCGGATCGAGGTCGAGACCGACGGGGTCTGGACGCGCGGCATGACCGTGGCCGACCTGCGCGGGGTTCGCCACAGCCCCTGGCCGGTCGGGTGGCAACGCGAGGACAACGCGCTGGTCGCCCTCGACGTCGACGTCGAGGGGTTCCTCCGTCTGTTCGCCGACCGTCTCCGCTCGCTGGTCGAACGGTCGGCATGACCTCGGGACACGGCGACACCCTGGCCGTGATCGGGTCGATCAACGTCGACCTCGTCGTGCGAGGGTCGCGGCTCCCCGAACCGGGCGAGACCGTGGTGGGCGGAGCGTTCTCCCAGCACCAGGGCGGCAAGGGCGGGAACCAGGCCGTCGCCGCAGCTCGCGCGCTCGGTACGCACGGACGGGTCGCGATGATCGGGGCGGTCGGTCCCGACGCGTTCGGGGAGCCTGCGCGCGAGCTGCTCGCGCTCGAAGGCGTCGATGCGACCCACGTCACGGTCGATCGAACGGCGGCGACGGGCGTCGCGCTGATTTCGGTCGACTCGAAGGGCGAGAACCAGATCACCGTGGCACCGGGCGCCAACGCCGGCTTGACCCCCGCGGCCGTCGAGGCAGCGCTCGACGTGCTCTGGCCCTCGGTGGGCAGCGTCCTCGCGAGCCTCGAGGTGCCACTCCACGCGGTGGAGGCCGCCGCCCGGTGGGCCCGCGATCGCGGGGTGCCGTTCGTGCTGAACCCGGCTCCCGCCCGCCCTGAGGCGCACGACCTGCTGCCGTTCACGCGCGTCGCGACCCCCAACGCCGGCGAGCTCGCGATCCTCGCTGCACAGGCGGAGGAGCCTCGTGGCGGAGCGAAACGCCTGGCCGCTGGGTACGAGGGGCTCACGGTCGTCGTCTCGCTCGGTGACGAGGGCGCGATCGCGTTCGGGCCCGACGGCGAGACGCGCGCGACGGCGCCGAAGGTCCGGTCGGTCGACGCCACGGGTGCGGGGGACACCCTCAACGGTGTGCTCGCGAGCGGTCTGCTCGAAGGTCTCGTTCTCCCCGAGGCACTTGCCCGCGCGGTGACCGCCGCGGCCCTGTCCGTCACGGTCGTCGGGGCCAGAGAGGGCATGCCTGCACGCGAGGCGATCGACGCCGCCATGCGATGACGACAGCTCAGCTCGGCACCACATCCGAGAGCAACTCGACGACCTTCCGTGCGCCGCTGCCGTCGACATCGAGGTCGGGGTTGTAGCAGGCGAGGGTGATGCCCAGGCACCTCGGATCGTGCACCAGTGGGCGCAACAGCGACGTGAGCTCACCCCAGTGGAGACCGTCGGGTTGCGGCGCGTCGACCGTGAGCTCCGCGGGATCGAGCACGTCGACGTCAGTGAAGACCCAGAACCGGCGATCGCCGGGGGTCGCCGCCGCCAGGGTGCCCTCGATGCCGCGCGACCGCACGCCTTCCGTATCGATCGCCGTCATGCCGGGAAGATCCTCGGGGGTGATCGACCCTAGGTCGCGGGCTTCCTCGAGGTCGCGGAACCCGATGAGCGCCACGTCCCTGGGCTCGAGCACGGGCGCGTCGACGATCTCTCCCCACGCCGAGGGCCCGCGACCGAGCAGGACCGCGACCGGCATGTCGGCCGCTTCACCGCCGGGCGAGCTCACTCCGTCGTAGAGGTCCATGTGCCCGTCGACGAACACCAGCCCGGCGTCGGGGTGGCGATCGCGCACACCGGCCGTGGCCCCGACCTGCAGCGTGCAGCACCCCCCGAGCACGACCAGCTTCCCGTCGTCGTCGAGCGCCTCGGTGGTCGCCCGTCGCACCGTGCGCGTGAGGTCGAGCACCGATCCGGACCCGACGATGCCGGTGACCGGGTCACGCTCGGCGGGACCGAGGAACACGTCGAGGTCGCCGAGGTCATGGGCGCCGAGCGCGTCCACCACGCCGGCATCCCGCAGCGCCCCGGGTGCCCGGACCGTGCCCACCGGTTCACCGACGCAGTCGATCGGCACCCCGAAGAGCACGACGCGGCTCACGAGCGCAGCCGCTCCCCACGCGGGTCGTAGAACGGCTCGGATCGCACCGACGCCGGCACGACCTCGCCCCGGATCTCGACCCCCCAGCCGTCGCCCATAGGCTCGCCGTGGACCCATGCCAGACCGGCCGACCCGCCCAGGGTCGGAGCGATCGAGGCGCTCGTGAGGTGGCCGAGTCGCTCGCGTCCGCGGACGACCGATCCCCCGTGCCACAGCACGGCATCGGGCGCGTGAACCGAGACGAGCCGGCGATCGCCAGCGCTACCCCGCAGGTCCTCCAGCGCCTCCCGCCCCACGAAGTCGACCTCCTTGGCTCGGGAGACCGCGAAGCCGAGACCGGCGGCGAACGGATCGTCGAGCGGACCGATGTCGTGACCCCACGAACGGAAGCCGCGCTCGATGCGTGCTGCATCGAAGGCGAACGCGCCGGCGTGTCGCAGCCCGAATGACGCACCGGCCTCGATCACGCGTTCGTACAGGTCGGCGACGAACTCCGTCGGCACCATCAGCTCCCACCCGAGCTCGCCCGTGTACGACACGCGGAACGCGAGGGCGCGAGCGCGCGCGACGTCGATCTCCCGCGCGGTCAGGAACGGCCACGCATCGCCCCCAAGGTCCTCATCGGTGAGCCGGGCGAGCAGCTCTCGCGACGACGGTCCGGCCACGTGCAACGTCGCCCATCCGCTCGTGACGTCCGTGACGATCGCATCGGCCGGCAGGCCCGACCGCAACAGGCCCTCGGCGCGGCGCTGCTCCATCGTGGGCGCGAGCACCAGGAATCGATCGTCGGCCAGCCGCGTCACGGTCGGGTCCAGGTCGATCCCGCCCCGGGCGTTGCAGCAGAGCGTGTACACGATGCGCCCGACCGGCGTATCGAGGTCCGCGGTCACGAGGCGCTGCAGCCCGTCGAGCGCGCCGGGACCCTGCACCAAGAACTTCGAGTAGGTCGAGAGGTCATAGAGCGCCACGCCATCACGCGTCGCGCGCACCTCCTCTCGCACCGCGGGGAACCACGACGGCCTGTCGAACGAGTACTCGACCGGGGGGTCGACCGCGCCCGGCTCGAACCAGTCCGCGCGCTCCCACCCGGCGGCCTGCCCGAACGCGGCACCCGCCTGCCGCAGGACGTCGTGGAGCGGCACCCGCCGCACCCCGCGAGCGGTGCGCGGCTGCTTCCCCGGCCAATGCATCTCGTAGAGGCCGCCCAGTGACTCCACCGTGCGCTCGTGCAGCCACGAACGCTGGTTCGCCCACCGGCCGGTGCGCGCCACGTCGACCTCCGCCAGGTCCATCGTCGGGTGCCCAGCGACGATCCACTGTGCGGCAGCCATGCCGGCTCCCGGTCCGAAGATGATGCCTTGCGAGTTGAATCCCGCCGCGACGAACAACCCCGGCACCTCGGGCACGAAGCCGAGCTGGAAGTTCGAGTCGGGCGTGAAGCTCTCGGGCGCCCGCAGGTAGTGCGCGAACCCGATCGTCTCGATCTCGGGAACCCGCTGCCTGGCGCCCGCGAGCACCGGCGCGAAGTGATCCCAGTCGGGGCCGAACTCCGCGAAGCCGTCGGTCGGGATCCCCGCCGGTGCCCTGGGCTTCCCGTTCGGCTCGAACGCCCCGATCAGGTATCGCCCTCGGTAGTGACGGATGTAGAGGTAGGCATCGAGGTCGCGCAGGAACGGCGAGTCCTCCCGGGCGCCCTGCGCTTCGTCGGTCATCACCCAGACGTGCTCGGCCGGGTAGAGAGCGACGCTGGCCCCGGCGAGGCGGGCGAGCTCGCTCGTCCAGAGGCCCGCGGCCAGCACCACGGTCTCCGCCTCGATCGGTCCGCGTGACGTGTCGAGGCCGGACACCCGACCGCCGTCGAACCGGAAGCCCGTCACCTCCGTCTGCGGCACGTACCTCGCCCCTCGATCGACCGCGCCCTTCATGAACGCGAGGGCCGCGTCGCCGGGGTTCACCGTGCCGTCGGTCGGGAACAGCACCGCGCCCGCCAGATCGTCCACGACGGCCGCCGGCCAGAGATCCTTCACCGCCGCCGGATCCAGGACCTCGACATCGACGCCGAAATCCCGCGCCATCGAGACGGCGTCGAGGGTCTCCTGTAGCCGCGCCCGGGTGCGTGCGACCGTGACCGCACCGACGCGGCGCATGCCGGTCTCGACGCCGGTTTCGCCGGGGAGCCGTTCGTAGGTCTCCGCGTTGATCCGCGAGAGGGCGGTGAGGGCGTGGCTGCCACGGACCTGCGACACGAGGCCCGCGGCGTGCCACGTCGTGCCGTTCGTGAGCCGGCCCCGCTCGAGGACCACCACGTCGGTCTCTCCGTCCCGCGTGAGGTGATAGGCGATCGAGGAGCCGACGATGCCGCCGCCGACGATCGCGACGCGGGCGCGACCGGGTAGCTCCGAGGCCTCCACGACGGTCGAAGGATCGATGTCGCGATTGGCCAGATGCTCCGGGATCGTCATGGGCGGAATCCTACGCGGCGGCGCTTGAGGACCATGCCGCGACGACCGATGCACGAACCATGCGACGGGAGCTGCTCCTCGGAGCCTGGCTGGCGCTCTGGGCCATGATCGCCCTCGCGGTCATCGTGCGCGTCGTCGCGCGGCGTGTTCGCCTGCGTCGTCGCTACGGCAGCGCGGTCAGGACCGACTTCTCGGGGGCCATCCGCAAGACCGCTCCGTACGCGCTGCTCTTCGGCGCCTCGACGTGCCTGCTGCTGTTGTTCGCCCAGATCCGCCTCGACCAACGGGAGACCACTGCCGCGGTCGTGCTCGCGATCGACGTCTCCAACTCGATGCTCTCGACCGACGTGAAGCCCGATCGGTTCACCGCGGCCAAGGACGCCGCCATCTCGTTCCTCGACCAGGTGCCGCCCGGCTTCCGGGTGGGGGTGGTCACGTTCTCCGGCGAGGCGGCCACGGTCGCCGACCCCGGCGGCCACCGCGCCGGGACCGCCGAGGCGATCCGTGGCTTGTCCGCGAGCCGGGGCACGGTGATCGGTGACGGGCTCGCGAGCGCGCTCGACCTGGTGGAGGCCGAACGCGCCGAGGCTCCCGAGCTGCCGGCGGCCGTGGTGCTGCTCTCCGACGGCGACGACACCGGCAGCGTCGTGTCGCCGAACGATGCCACGACCAGGGCGCACGAGATGGCGGTGCCCGTGTTCACCGTGGCCATCGTCGGTGAGGAAGGCGAGAGCGGCGACACCGAGCTGTTGCAGGCGATCGCGAACGGTTCGGGCGGCAGCCTGTCGACGGCCGAGACCGCCGGGGAACTCGACGAGGTCTACGAGGCGCTCGGCGCCCGCCTCTCCTCGGAGCTCGCGGTCGGCAGCTCGGCCCTGCCCTTGCTGGCCGCCTCGGTGGTGCTGACCGTGTTGGCGGTCGGGACCTTCCTCGGGCTCGGCCGCCGCAGCTGACGGCCTGCGTTCAGCCGAGCGTCGCCCGGCCCATCGCCCGGCGCCACTCCTCGTTGAACCAGTAGAGGAACCGGTCCTGCCGGGGGTAGACGCCGCGCGTGAACGCGCGGGAGCTCACGCCGGTCTGCGCGCGCTCGCAGACCTCCCAGTCCTGCTTGGAGATCATGTCCCAGAACTCGACCGTGGCTTCGGGCTTGAACAGCTCGGGGTCGGCGATCGTCTCGGGGCGGAACATGAACTCGCTCACGACCGTCGTGTGGTTCGGCCCCTTCGGGTAGCCGATGTAGTACATCGCGCTGTCGGGGTGCAGGTTCAGCATCAGGTTCGGGAACTGATAGGTGCCGTAGTACATCTCGTAGTCCTCGGGCTCGAGGCCCGGGAACTTCGGCAGCTGGCTCCGGCCGGTCTGGGTGAACGACGTCGCCCCTTCGACCATGCGGTTCCCGTCGTCGGGGATCTCCTCGTCCCAGACCTCACCGAACCGGAAGAGCGGGATCACCTGGACAAGCTCGGGGTGCACCTGCGGGCAATGCAGGCACTCGTTGTAGTTCTCGACGACGATCTTCCAGTTCGCCTTCACCTCGTAGGTGAGACGCACGCCGATGCGAAGCTCGTCCATCTTGAAGCGCTCGAACGCCGTGATCGTCTCGGCGCCGTCGGTGAGCGATGCCAGCAGGGGCTGCTTCGGCCCGCCCGTCGCCATGTTCACGAACATGAAGCCTGCGTAGTGGTCGACTGCGATGTCGTAGAGCGGGTGGTCCGCCCGATCGAAGTGCTCGTCCTCCCTCACGTTGGGCGAGCCGATCAGCTGCCCGTTCAGGTCGAACGCCCACGCGTGGTAGGGGCAGACGAACGCCTTCCGCACGTGCTGGGTGCCCTCGACGTCGTCGAGGAACTTCGTGCCGCGGTGGCTGCAGACGTTGTAGAAGGCGCGGAGCTCCCCGGCGTCGTTGCGCACGATGAAGATCGACTCACCGGCGACGTCGCGCACGACGTGATCGCCGGGGTTCGGCACCTCCTCGGTGCGCCCGACACAGATCCACTCGCCCCACCAGATGCGCTCACGCTCCTCCTCCCAGACCTCCGGGCTCGAGTAGTCGGCGCTGCTGAGCGTGGGTCGAGGCTCCCACTCGACCTCGTCGTTGCGGATCTTGATGTCGTGCTCGGTCTTGACCATGGTCGAGCTTCCTCTCGGGTCGGGCGTCGCGATATCGACAAAGGATATCCCGGCGAGACCACGCGCCGACCCGCGGATCCGCCCGACTTGGTGCGGAAATCGCACCGAACCGGCCCTCCGTCTGCGAGAATCGCAGCGGATGGCGACCGCGCGGTTCGACGACCTCGATCTCCGCATCATCGACGCCCTCGCCGAGGACGGGCGGCGGCCGTTCACGTCGGTGGCCGATGAGCTCGGCGTGGCCGAGGCGACGATCCGCTCACGGGTCTCGCGCCTGCAGC
This sequence comes from Actinomycetota bacterium, assembly GCA_035550775.1. Lineage (GTDB taxonomy): Bacteria > Actinomycetota > UBA4738 > UBA4738 > HRBIN12 > JAOUEA01. The sequence continues at coordinate 18,093 of DASZOO010000045.1, forward strand.
GCATCGACGCCATCCGGTTCGTGACCGACGTCAAGCCACACGAGCTGGGATTGCTCTTCGCCTACCTCGGCGTGCGTCTCGGCGGGCGCGAGGTCCGCAAGGCGATCGATGCGTTGTGCGCGATCCCCGAGGCCGTCTACGTGATCGAGTGCACCGGCCACTACGACGTGCTCGTCGAGGTCGTGGCGCAGGACGGCGATGACCTGCTGCGGGTGATGCACGAGCAGGTCAGGGCCGTGCCGGGCGTCGTCGAGGTGGACTCGTTCGTCGGGCTGCGCATCGCGAAGGGAACGTTCCGCTACACCGACCTCGGCCGCGCAGGCGGGCCCGAGCGTCGCTGACCTTCACGAGCCGGCCGCGAACCGTTGGATCTCCTCGGTGTGCTCCGGGTAGTGGTCGAACGTCTCTTCGACGAACCACGAGGTCGCGGTCTCGTCGATCTCGTCGAGCGCCTCGAGGGCGGTGCGGGCTTTCATGCGCCCGGCCTCGGCGGCCGCCACCGACTGCTCCCACGTGAGCGTCTTCGATTCCTCGGCCCAGGCCGCGTTCATCGCCTGCCAGACCTCCTCGGGCTGTTCCTCGCCGGCGAAGGTGCCGGCGGCCATCTCCTCGAGGTGGGTTCCGGCCAGCTCGGCCCACTTCCCGCTGTGGAACACGAGGTCGGTGACCGACCATCCCGGCACGACCCCGGCGACGGTCCGCAGGTCATCGGGCACCGCCTCCGCCGCGGCCAGCAGCGCAGTCCACGCCTCCTCTTCGCGCCGCAACAGCTCGTTCCGATCGGCCATCACGCCTTCCCTCCCGTGGTGAGATCCTCGACGGCCCGGTCGATGCGGCGCGTCCTCGTCTCGGGCTTCTTCGCGCCCTCGACCGCCAACACGATCCGGCGTCGCTCGCTGGTCGAGGAAGCATCGAACGCCCGCCGGGCGCCCGGCGCGGCAGCCAACGCGGCCGCGAGGTCGTCGGGCACGTCGACGGTCCTCGGCGCGGTGTCGAGCTCGACCTCGACGTCGACGGTGTCGCCGGCCTCGACGCCCGCCGCCTCGCGGTGCTCGGCGGCGAGGGGGAGCATGAAGACGTCACCGTAGGCGGCGACGGTGCTCCGATAGGAGTGGCCGCCGACCGTCACGACGACGGGCGGTCGCTTGCCCTTGCCGAGCGCCTCCACGACGTCGGCGGGCACCGGGATGCCGGTCGCCGTCTTCCCCTCCAGCCGGATCGTCGCCTCGAACCGCACGGCCGGTCGCTCAGCGGGTCCGCGGGAAGCCGAGGTCGACGCTCGACGTGCCGGGGTCTGGCCAGCGTTCGGTGACGACCTTGCCTCTCGTGTAGAAGCCGATGCCCTCCGGTCCGTACATGTGGCTGTCGCCGAACAGCGAGTCCTTCCAGCCGCCGAACGAGTAGTAGCCCACCGGCACCGGGATCGGCACGTTGACGCCCACCATGCCGGCCTGGGCGTCGAACTGGAAGGCGCGCGCCGCCCCGCCGTCGCGGGTGAAGATCGCCGT
>DASZOO010000046.1:0-2590 GCA_035550775.1 Actinomycetota bacterium
CAGGCCGAACGAGATCGTCGCGGTCTCGGCCGGCGCGAGCACCTCGTCGAGCGTGACCTCGAGCTCCGTGCACTCGAGCGTCTCCCCCGACAGGGTGCCGCCCCGCACGTTCGTGACCACGATCGCTCGCGGAGCGCACCCGTGCACCCCATTCGACCAGACGCGCAGGTAGATCTCGGGAAGAGGATCCGAACCGACGTTGGTGAACGTGATCGAACCGCTGCCCTGCCACGTTCTCCCCGCCTCGCCCGACCGCAGCCGGAACTCGTAGCTCGGGTGACCCGGCGTCCGCACGATCGGCGCACCCACCGCCGAGACGGAGACGACGCCGAGGGCGACCGAGACGACGAGGGCGACCACGAGCGCGCGCAACGCGAGGGGTCGACGCATCGGCCGAGTCTACGTGGGAACGGGAGCCGGGCACGCCGGGGAACGGCGGGCGGCGACGGGTCGCGTGCTCATACCCGGAGGTTCCCGCAGGTAGGCTGCGCACCGGCATGCGGGTGACGATCGGCGAGCTGCCGCTCGAGCGATGGCCCGAGGCGGGCGCGCTGGCCGGCCGGGCCTTCTGGACGGAGGCGTACATGCGCGTGTTCGCGGACGATCCCGTTCGGCGGTTCGCGACCCTGCAGGACGTGTACGCGCGGATGGATGTGTCCTCGCCCGACATCACGCGGCTCGCCGCGTTCGCCGGATCCCACATCGTCGGCGTCGCCTGCATCGACCGGCCGGGCACGTGCTCGTTCTGCGCGACGGACCCCGATCGCACCCCCGACGACGAACCCGGACGGGTCCTGCACGCGGTCGACCTGGTCATCCGCGACCTCCATCGAGCGCTGCCCGAGCACCACGCCAACGTCGGGCCGATCGCCGTCGAGCCACAGATGCAGGGCCTCGGCATCGGCCACCAGCTCGTTGAGGCTGCGTGGGCGGCGGCGCTCGCCCACGGCCCGGAGACCGTCGCGCTGGACTGCGATCCACACCTGCAGACCTTCTACGAGTCCCACGGCTTCAGGCCGATCGGCAGCGGGACCGACCCCTGGGGATTCGAGATCGTGGCGCTGCGGCGCGACCCCGATCCGCATGAGTAGCCGTCTCGATATCGTCCCTGCGTGACATCGCCGATCGACGCCGCCGTCCGGGTTGGAGCGGAACATGGCTATGACACGGATGTGCCCATCGTGGTGCAGGAGACGAACAACACGGTCGTCTGGCTGCGACCTCATGCGGTGATCGCCAAGGTGGGAACGCGGTCGCACAGCACAGCGGCGCTCACGCTGGAGCATGCGGTCGCGGCGACGATGGCCCAGGCCGCGCCGATCGCTCGTCCGATCGAGGACGTCCTGCCGGTCGTCGACGAGGAAACGAGCTTCCTGGTCACGCTGTGGCATCGGCTCGATCGACATGCTCAGGAGGTCAGCGCCGAGGGATCGGCTCGCGCCCTCGCTCTCCTCCATGATCACCTTGCCGGGTACAGAGGTCCCGTTCCCTCATTCACGGAGAAGCTCGACCATGCGCGTCTCGCGCTCGCCGACGACGCGCTGATGGCAGCCCTTCCCGTCGGCGATCGGTCGGTGCTGCGAGCCGCGTACGACCACCATCGTCGCAACATCGATGCGTACGACTACACCGAGCGGACCCTGCACGGCGAGCCTCATAGCGGCAACCTTCTCTCGACGCCGCACGGGTTGAGATGGATCGACCTGGAGGGTGTGTGTCTCGGACCTCTGGAATGGGATCTGGCGTTCCTCGACGAGCAAGCTGCGTCGTTCTTCCCAGATGCCGATCCCGACCTTCTCGCGCTTCTGCGGATCCTCAACAGCGCGTGCGTAGCCACGTGGTGCTGGTCGCGTCCGGAGTATCCGGAGATGCGATGGCACGCAGAGCACCATCTGGAGAAGGTCAAGCAGGCCGTTCGATAACGCGCGCTTCGAAGCTCCACCGGGTATCCGAGCGCGGCGACGCGTCGGTCCGCGTCGAACGCGACCATGAGGCGCCAAGAGGCTCCCGGATCGACCGGGAGCCTCCCTGACCTGCGGGTTCTCTCGTCGCGGGGACAGGATTTGAACCTGTGACCTCTGGGTTATGAGCCCATACCTGCCCGTGGCGGTCCGTGGCGCCTCGTGCTCTGTAGTGCTCTGACCTGCGGATTCGGCCCGACCTAGTGAGCCTCGCGGCAGCGTGTTTCGCCGTTTACCGACCGGGACGGGGGAATTTCGGGGGAATTTCCTTGCTACAGAGCTTGCGACGATCGGGCGCCGGCGACCGGCGTAGCATCGCGCCCGTGCGAGCGTGCAGCTACCCGATCGTCGTGCTCGATCCCTGCGGCGCCGACGGTTCAACGGTGAGCAGCTCCCCGGCGTCGAGTTCCCCGCCCGGCTCAACGACGGCGCGATCTGGCTGGGGCTCGCCGTGGCGCTCGTCGGCGCACTCGTGCTGCTGGCGCTCTCACAAGATCACCGCGTTGATCGCCGAGCAACTCCTTTGCGTCCGAACGCGCGATCGCCGAGATCACTCCCTGTGAACAACGGACGACAAGCGATCGATTTGCCTCCCGTTTCAGCGTCGCGCGGGGCCTTTGATTTTCGGC
>DASZOO010000047.1:0-8444 GCA_035550775.1 Actinomycetota bacterium
TCGGGGGCGTTCCGCGCGAACCAGGACGTCGCCGAGCGCGTGATGGACTCGATGGACCTCGAGCGCGAGAAGGGCATCACGATCCTCGCGAAGAACACCGCCGTGCGATGGGGCGGCGTGAAGGTCAACATCGTCGACACCCCCGGTCACGCAGACTTCGGCGGCGAGGTCGAGCGCGCGCTCACGATGGTCGACGGTGTGCTGCTGCTCGTCGACGCGAGCGAGGGTCCGCTGCCGCAGACGCGGTTCGTGCTGCGCAAGGCGCTCGAGGCGCGGCTGCCGGTGATCCTCGTCGTGAACAAGGTCGACCGAGCCGACGCGCGCCCGGCCGAGGTCGTGCACGAGGTCGAGGAGCTGTTCCTGGACCTCGACGCCGACGAGCACCAGATCGCGTTCCCGATCCTGTACGCGGTCTCCCGCGAGGGGCAGGCGGGTCCGGCTCCCGACGCGCTCGCCGACGACCTGCAGCCGCTGTTCGAGACGCTGCTCGAGCACATCCCGGCGCCGACCTACGACGACGGGCACCCGATGCAGGCGCTCGTGACGAACCTCGACGCCTCCCCGTACGTCGGCCGGCTCGCGCTCTGCCGCGTGTTCAACGGGGTCGTGCGACGCGGCGAGCCGGTCGCGTGGTGCCGCGCCGACGGCACGATCGAGCAGGCGAAGCTCGGCGAGCTCTACGTGACCGAGGCGCTCGATCGGGTCGAGGCCGAGGAGGCCGGCCCCGGCGAGATCATCGCGGTCGCCGGCATCGCCGAGATCACGATCGGCGAGACGCTCGCCGATCCCGACGACCCGCGCCAGCTGCCGGTCACTCGCGTCGACGAGCCGTCGCTCTCGATGACGGTCGGGATCAACACGTCGCCGCTCGGTGGTCAGGACGGTGACAAGGTCACCGCGCGTCTGCTGAAGTCGCGCCTGGACCAGGAGGTCGTCGGCAACGTTTCGATCCGCGTGCTCGACACCGAGCGACCCGAGATGTGGGAGGTACAGGGGCGCGGGGAGCTGCAGCTCGCGATCCTCGTCGAGATGATGCGCCGCGAAGGCTTCGAGCTCACGGTCGGCAAGCCGCAGGTCGTGACGCGCACGATCGACGGGCGCCTGCTCGAGCCGATGGAGCGGGTCGCGGTCGACGCGCCCGAGGAGTTCCTCGGCGTGATCAGTCAGCTCCTCGCCCTGCGGAAGGGCCGCATGGAGCAGATGGTGAACCACGGCACCGGGTGGATCCGCATGGAATACCTCGTGCCGGCGCGCGGACTGATCGGGTTCCGTACCGAGTTCATGACAGAGACGCGCGGCTCCGGACAGCTCCACCACGTGTTCGACGGGTACGAGCCGTGGCACGGCGACCTGCGGACCCGGCCCAGCGGGTCGCTCGTGGCCGACCGGCTCGGCACCACGACACAGTTCGCGCTGCTGAACCTGCAGGAGCGGGGCTCGCTGTTCGTCGGTCCGGGCGAGGACGTGTATGAGGGCATGATCGTCGGCGAGAACGCTCGGTCCGAAGACATGGACGTGAATCCCACGAAGGAGAAGAAGCTCACGAACATCCGCCAGTCCACGGCGGAGGAGCTCGTGCGGCTGATCCCGAAGACGCAGCTCTCGCTCGAGCAGGCGCTCGAGTTCATCCGTGAGGACGAGTGCGTCGAGGTCACGCCGTCGGCGGTCCGTCTGCGCAAGCTGCTGCTCGCGCAGCAGGAACGACAGAAGGCCGCGCGCCGAGGGCGACCGATGTCCGACTGAGCGCTGGGAGCCGCGGAATCTAGAAGGGATCGTCCGGACGGTCGGCTCCGACGTGCCCCGGCGCCGAGATCCGATTCCGGCGTCGGTTCATCCCACGCTGACCGGCGACCCGATCCGGGGTACGGTCCGCGCACGATGGCGGACCGGTCGTGGTGGCGACGCGCGCTCGAGCCGGTGCTCGCGATCGGTGAGTACCCCGGCGAGCCCGAGACCCGACGGAGCGGGCGCAGGGTCTTCCTCGTGGCGTTCGTCATCGCAACCGTGTTCACGATCCCGCAGGCCATGATGGACATCGCCGCCGGCTACACCGTGGTCGGAGTCATGAACCTCGTATCCGTCGCACTGACGGTGCCGTTCCTGGTCGCGATGAAGGTCTGGCCGCATCGGTTCGCCGCGCTCGTCAACGGCATGTTCGTGCTGGTCTTCGTCACGCAGCTCGCCGAGACGGCGATGTTCGGGGGACTGTTCCCGTCGGGGTTGGTGGTGATCTTCGGTCTGGCGCTCGGGCTCGCGGCCCTCATCGCGATCGGTCTGCGAGCAGCGATCTGGTGGACGGTCGCGTTCGCCGCCTCGGTCATCTACGCGCTCGAGGTCCCGGACCGGGTCGATCCGATCTACGAGCTCGCGAACCCCGCGGCCGACGCCGCGTTCAACCTCGTGGCGACGTCGATCGTGGTGCTCGCCGTCCTGGCGTACTTCGTGCGCCAGCGCGATCTGTATCAGCGGCGCTCCGACGACCTGCTGCATGCGATCCTGCCCGACGAGATCGTCCCGCGGCTCAAGGAGGGCCGCGGAACGATCGCCGACGATCTCGACCAGGCGTCGGTGCTCTTCGCCGACGTGGTCGACTTCACGCCGATGTCGGCCTCGCTCGCGCCTGCTCAGCTCGTGGAGCTGCTCGACGAGGTGTTCTCGTGCTTCGACGCGTACGTGGCCGAGCTCGGCCTCGAGAGGATCAAGACGGTCGGCGACGCCTACATGGCGGCCGCCGGCGTTCCGCGTTCTCGGCCCGACCACGCGCACGCGATCGCCGATCTCGCCCTGCGGATCCGCGACCACGAGGCGGTGAACCCGGTCGACGGCAGCCGACTGTCGTTCCGCATCGGCATCAGCTCGGGACCGGTGACGGCGGGGGTGATCGGCACCCGCACGTTCTCCTACGACCTGTGGGGCGACACCGTGAACACGGCGAGCCGAATGGAGTCGACGGGCGTACCCGGGGCGGTCCAGATCGCGGCGGCGACCTGCGAGCTCGTACGGGACGCGTTCATCTGCGAGCCGCGCGGCCTCGTCGCGGTGAAGGGGAAGCAGGAGATGGAGACGTTCCTGCTGGTCGGGCGCGCCCCGTGATCACGAGCTCGGGACGCTCGTGATCAGGTGTGGCAGCGCTGCCGTCCTCGGTCGAGCACCCTGCGCCCGACCGAGACGAACCGCCATTCGTAGCCCGCCCGGCGAAGATCCAGCCGGAGCACGCCGTGGTGATCGTCGATACGTCGTTGCGATCCGTGCATGCCGTGACTCGGAAGCGGATACAGGGCTGCGCCGCCGGTTCCGACCACGAACCCCCTGATGCCGTCCGCCTTCTTCGAACCGGCCGGGCCGAGCAGGCCGAACCGCTCGTAGTTGTGCTCGTGACCGGCGAGGGCCACGTCGACGCCTGCCCGATACAGGACCTCCCACAGCGGTCGCATGCCGTGGTGATCGCCGTGCCTCGACCCGGATGAGAAGCGCGGATGGTGCCAGTACGCGAGCTCGCAGCGGTCGTCGTTGCGCGCGAGGTTCCGGCGGACCCATCGCAGGGTGCCATCGTTCGGAGGACCGTCGCCGCTGTTGATGGAGAGCACGTGCCATCGCCCGAGTTCGAACGCATAGTTGCCGCCGCTCGACCGATGCGCGCGAGCTCCGAAATAGGCGAAGTATCCGGCTGCGTGTGCCGTGTGGTACTCGTGGTTGCCCGGCGTCGGGAACGTCCGCCGCTTGAAACGGCCCCAGGTCGGTGCGTACGAGGAACGGAAGTCGTGGAGCGCGCCGTCGGGGTACTGGATGTCGCCGAGCGGGAGCACCACACGCGGGTCGATGCGCCCGATCAACCGCGCGGTTCGTCGCTGCGACTTGCACGGGTCGCCGCCACAGGCGATGTCTCCGGCGGCGACGACCACCGGGGGCCGTGCGAGCGCCGGCCCCGGGACCGTGAGGGCACAGCCAACGACCACCACGATCGCGATGCCTCGTGCCACGAACCGTCGCAGCGTGGGTTCCTCCTGATCGACCGCCCCGCCTACCCCTCGAGGTGCCGCCTCCCCGAGCGGGGTCCGTAGACTCTACACAGTCCCGGCGTCCCACATCGAGGTGGTCGGGTAGGGTCGGGCCATGCCGAGGCGCACGATCGCCGGCGACCTCCCGGCTCCGATGCTCGCGAAGATCGGGCCGGAGATGCCGGTCGGGCAGGGCTGGACCTACGAGCCGAAGTGGGACGGGTTTCGCACGATCGTGGCCGCGTCCGGCGACGGCGTCGCGAACCTCGTGAGCCGTGACGGCCGTCCGCTCGGTCGCTACTTCCCAGAGGTCGTCGGCGCGGTCGAGTCGTCGGGCGGAGGGCCGTTCGTGATGGACGGCGAGATCGTGCGCGTCGCCGACGGATCGATGGAGTTCGACGAGCTGCAGCTCCGCCTGCATCCCGCCGAGTCGCGGGTGCGCAAGCTCGCGGGCGAGATCCCCGCCACGCTCGTCGTGTTCGATCTGCTGCGTGAGGGAGGAGACGACCTGACCGGACTCGAGCTCTCGGAGCGGCGGGAGCGGCTCGACACGGTCGCCTCGACGCTCGGCTGGAAGCAGGCTCCCGGCGACCTCCCGTCGATGCCGCCGGCGCCGGCGGTGCTCGTCGCGCCCTGGACCGGCGACCCGGCCGTCGCCCGGACATGGTTCGACGACGAGGACGGGCTCGGGCAGGACGGCGTGCTCGCCAAACGCGACGACCAGCCCTATCTCGCGGGAGAGCGCGGCTGGGTCAAGGTGAAGCATCGCCGCACCCTCGACGTCGTGATCGGCGGCTACCGGCTGTCCAAGTCGCGCGACGGGGTCGGGGCGCTGCTCCTCGGCCTGTACGACGACGACGGCACGCTGCACTACGTCGGGCATACCTCGTCGTTCAAGGTCGCCGAGCGCCGCGCGATGCTGGCCGATCTGCGAGCGCTGGAAGGTCCGAGCTTCGAGCACGGGCGAGCGCCGGGCGGACCGAGCCGCTGGACCGCCGGGCGCGATCTCGAGTGGGTCGCGATCGAGCCCGTGCTCGTCGCGGAGGTCACGATCGACCGCATGCAGTACGGCCGGTTCCGGCATGCGGCGACGTTCGTGCGGTGGCGCGATGACCGCGAGCCCACGAGCGTGCGATTCGAGCAACTCGGCGTCGAGCCGCCGGCCTGGCCGGACGGCGATCCGGGCGAATCGACCGGCCGGGACTAGCGGCAGCCGTCAGGCGGACCGGCCCTTGAGCTCGTCCTTCCGGGACTGCATCCGCTCGCCCAGCTCGCCGAGCTCCTCGTCGTCGAAGACCTGCTTCGCCTGGGGGAACATCTCGCCTTCCTCTTCCTCGATGTGATGCTCGAGGTTCTCCTTCATCACCGTGAACTTGGCCATCCATGTTTCGTCGCCGGGCTCCACGCCTTCGATCTCGGCCATCACCATGTCCACGACGTGGTGCTCCTCGTAGCCCTCGAGCGCGAGGTCCTTGGTCTTCGGGTGGTCCTTGAGGGCCGGGTAGAAGATCTCCTCCTCGATCGCCTCGTGGATCTCGAGCTCGGACTTCAGCGTTGCCAGGCCCTCGGTCCGCGTCTTCTCCGCTCGCTCGGTCGTGCTCTCCAGGTCGGTGAGCATCTTCTTCACCTCGTCGTGGTCCTGCTTCAGAAGCTTCAAGGCGTCCATCCGCTCTCCCCGTCTCCCGTCGGCGCCGGGTGCGCCGGATCGGGAGCCTGTTCCCCCTGGGACGGTGGATCCAAACCACCGGGAGCGCCCGCTCATCCCTCTCCGCGAGGCTTCCGCTTGCGCTCCTGCCTCCACGCCTCCCACTCGGCGACCTTCTTCGCTCGCGACGGGTTCACACGCAGCGGCTCGTCGTCGCCCTTCGGGAAGTGGGGCGGCCACGGCGCGTCGCCCAGCCCTCCCTCGGCATCCTTCGCCGCGAGCTCGAGGAGCGAGTCGAGTGCCCCCACGTGGTCGTCGATGCCGGCACCCGGGTCGCCGAGCTCGCGCAGGCGGTCGGGGACGGTGCGCAGCGTGAACCGCTCGGGCTCGACGTCGGCGACCTCGCCCCAGTCCAGCGGCGTCGAGACCCGGGCGTCGGGCATCGGCCGGATCGAGTACGCGCTCGCCACGGTGCGATCGCGCGCGTTCTGGTTGTAGTCGAGGAAGACGCCCCGGCGCTCCTCCTTCCACCAGGCGGTCGTCGCGATCTCGGGCATCCGTCGCTCGACCTCGCGGGCGAACGCCAGCGCGGCCCGACGGGTGTTCGTGAAGCCGTTGCCGCGCTCGACGCGGACGTTGACGTGCATGCCCCGCTTGCCGCTCGTCTTGGGGAAGCCCGTCAACCTGTGCTCCGCGAGCACGTCGCGGGACACGAGCGCGACCCGGCGCACGTCGTCCCAGGGCACGCCGTCGGTCGGGTCCAGGTCGATGCGCAGCTCGTCGGGGTGGTCGACGTCGTCGGCTCGCACGGGCCACGGGTTGCACTCGAGGCAGCCGAGCGTGGCCGCCCACACGAGCGCGGCATCGTCGTGCATCACCGGCATCGCGGCGCGCCGGCCGCTCGGGAACCGGACCGTCGCGGTGCGCACCCAGTCCGGTGCACCCTTCGGTATGCGCTTCTGGTAGAAGGGCTCGGTGTCCTCGCCGGTCACCCCGCCGGGGAAGCGGTGGAGGATCTCCGGACGGTCGCGACATCCGTTGAGCGCGGCTCCCGCGACGGCCGCCCAGTACTCCACGACCTCGAGCTTCGTGATCGGCCCGCCCACGGCGTCGGGGAAGTAGACCTTGTCGGGGCTCGTGACCTTGATGTCGCGCCCCTGCACCGAGATCGTCGTCGACGGGGTCGGCATGCGTTCCACCCTACCGGCGCACCGAGGGGCGACCGATCGACGGCCTATCTCCGCGCTCCGAAGCGAGCCAGCCCGACCGAGTGACTACGACACGCCGGCGCCGGCCAGTTCCCCCGTCTCCTTCACCGCCCGAAGAACCGTGTCCCCGATGTCGGCGGGGTTGCGCACGACGCGGTGTCCCAGCGCCTCGATCGCGTCGAGCTTGGCAGTCGCGGTGTCGGACTCGCCCGCGATCACCGCGCCCGCGTGGCCCATGCGACGCCCCCGCGGCGCGGACACGCCGGCGATGAACGCGACGAGCGGCTTCGACATGTACTGGGCCGCCCACGACGCGGCCTCCACCTCCTGCCGGCCACCGATCTCGCCGATCATCACGACGACGTCGGTGTCGTCGTCGCCCTCGAAGGCCTGGAGCACGGACTTGAAGTCGGTACCGTTGACGGGGTCGCCGCCGATGCCGACGCACGTGGACTGCCCCAGCCCGAGCTCGGTCATCTGAGAGACGGCTTCGTAGTTGAGGGTTCCGCTGCGTGAGACCACGCCGACGCGTCCCTTCGAGTAGATCGAGCTCGGCATGATGCCGACCTTGCACTCGCCCGGCGTGATGATGCCCGGGGAGTTGGGGCCGATGATGCGGGTCGACCGCCCGGCCAGGTAGCGCTTCGTGCCGACCATGTCCTGCACGGGCACGCCGTCGGCGATGATCACGGCCACGTCGACGCCTGCGTCGACCGCCTCGAGCAGTGAGTCGGTCGCCACGGTCGGCGGCACGAAGATGCCGCTCACGTCGGCGCCGGTCTCCTCGACGGCCTCCGCGACGCTGTTGAAGACCGGCAGGCCGAGGTGGGTCGAGCCCCCTTTGCCCGGAGTCACGCCGCCGACGATCCGGGTGCCGGTGGACATGGCCTCCTCGGCGTGGAACGTGGCGTGCTGGCCCGTGAACCCCTGGATGATGACCCGCGAGTCCTTGTCGACGAACACGCTCATGCCGGCACCCCCTCCGCGGCGAGCACGGCCTTGGCCGCCGCGTCGTCGAGATCCTGGGCCTGGATCAGCTCGAGACCGCTCTCGTCGAGGATGCGGCGGCCTTCCTCCACGTTCGTGCCGGCCAGGCGCACGACGATCGGCACACGGATCTCCTGGTCTCGGGTGGCTTGCAGGACGCCGGTCGCGATCCAGTCGCACCGGTTGATGCCGGCGAAGATGTTCACGAGGATCGCCCGCACGTTGGGGTCCTGCACCACGATGCGGAACGCGTTCGCGATCTTCTCCGGCGTCGCGCCGCCCCCCACGTCGAGGAAGTTCGCCGGGCGCCCGCCGTGGTGCACGATCGCGTCCATCGTGCCCATCGCGAGGCCGGCGCCGTTCACGATGCATCCGACCGATCCGTCGAGCGCGATGTAGTTCAGGCCGTGGCCGGTGGCCTCGACCTCCTTGGGGTCCTCCTCGTCGAAGTCGCGAAGCTCGACGACGTCGCCCTGGCGGAACAGCGCGTTGTCGTCGAAGCTGATCTTCGCGTCGAGCGCGACGAGCTCGCCGTCCTCGGTCTCGATGAACGGGTTGACCTCGAGCATCAGGCAGTCGAGGTCGCGGAAGAGCCGGTACATGCGC
>DASZOO010000048.1:0-12031 GCA_035550775.1 Actinomycetota bacterium
TCTCGGACGGGCCAGCCACCGGCGTCCTCGAGAGCTTGCGGCAGATCCCAGTGGTAGAGGGTGAGGGTGGGAACGATGTCGTGACGGCGCAGCGCGTCGACGACCCGGCGGTAGTGATCGAGCCCGCGCCGGTTCGCGGGACCCCGGCCTTCGGGCTGGATGCGAGGCCACGACACCGAGAACCGGTAAGCACCCACGCCGATGGACGCCATCAGCTCGATGTCGTCCTCGTAGCGGTGGTACTGATCGCATGCGACCGTGCCGGTGTCGCCGGCACGGATCCTGCCCGGGGTCGCGCAGAACGTGTCCCAGATGGACGGCCCACGCCCATCCGCCTCGGTCGCCCCTTCCACCTGGTACGCGGAGGTCGCCACCCCCCAGAGGAACCCCTCCGGGAAGGACCCGATGGACGGACGACGCCGGCTCAGGCCTGCCCGCCCCCATAGATGCCCAGGCCGGTGTCGGGATCGAAGAAGTGCAGCCGGTGGACATCGACGACGAGCTCGATCGGCTTGCCCTTCGCGGCCTCGGTCCGCGGGCTCAGGCGTGCGACGAACTTCGACTCACCCGAGGCGGCGGCCTGCTCGACGAGCTCGATCGCTTCCTGACCGACGTCGTGGGCGAGCTCGCGGACGTCGTCGGTCGCGACCATCGGCGCCTGGATGTTGAAGTGCACGAGCACGTCGGCGCCCAGAGCTTCCCTGAGCACGACGTTGGACCGGATCCGGCGACCGGGTGGCTCGTCGGGCACGAGCGACGCATCCTCCATGTCCTCGGGCCGGATCCCGAGGATCACCTCCTTGCCGTCGTACGCCCCGAGGTCGGGGCGGGCGGCGACGACATCGTCGGGGATCTCGAGATGGTGCCCCCCGAACTCCAAGGTGCGCGAGCCGTTCGAGCTCGACATCGTGGCCGCGACCATGTTCATCGACGGCGACCCGATGAATCCGGCGACGAACAGGTTCACCGGCCGGTCGTAGAGGACCTGGGGTGACTCGACCTGCTGAAGCAGCCCCTTGCGGATCACCGCCACCCGGTCGCCCATCGTCATCGCCTCGACCTGATCGTGGGTGACGTAGATCGTGGTGACGCTGAGCTCGTGCTGGATCCGGGCGATCTCGGTCCGCATCTGGACCCGGAGCTTGGCGTCGAGGTTGGACAACGGCTCATCCATCAGGAACGCCTTCGGCTCGCGGACGATCGCCCTGCCCATGGCCACGCGCTGGCGCTGACCTCCGGACAAGGCCTTCGGCTTGCGCTCGAGCAGGCCCTCGAGACCGAGGATCTCGGCGGCTTCCTTGACGCGGGTCGCGATCTCCTCCCTCGGCAGCTTCCGGAGCTTCAGGCCGAACGCCATGTTGTCGTGCACGGTCATGTGCGGATACAGCGCGTAGTTCTGGAACACCATCGCGATGTCGCGTTCCTTGGGGGGGACGCCGTTCACCACGCGCTCGCCGATGCGGATCGTGCCTTCGGTGATCGTCTCGAGTCCGGCCACCATGCGCAGAGCGGTGGTCTTCCCGCAACCGGACGGGCCGACCAACACGATGAACTCTCCGTCACGGACGTCGAGGGTGAGGTCGGAGACCGCGCGCGTGCCGTCTCCGTAGACCTTGGATACGTCCTCCATCAGGATCTCGGCCACGGCGCTCCCTCCACACGATCGGCCCGTCCATTCAACCCCAAGATCCGATCGAGGGTCGAATCGGTTTCGTCCCCGAACCGGTGCGGGGGCTCAGCCTTCCGGGCGGAGCCCGATCACCACCGCCTCCCACGGATCGAGGCGAAGCCGATCGTCGATCTCCCGTCCGTCGCGGTCACGGACCGTGCCGATCAGGATCGTTCCCGGGCCGACGACGATCTCGACGGCGCGTTCGGAGCAATTCACGGCGACCACGGTGTCGGTGCCCCGACGCCAGACCCAGGCCGCGGCAGGCGCTTCGAGCATCGAGGAGCTCCCGGTCCGCAGCTCCGGCCGCCCGCGCCGGAGCGCGATCAGGTCCCGGCACAGACGCAGCAACGATGCCGGATCGCGGCGTTGGTCGCCCACGTTGCACGCGGCCGCGTCGCCCACCGGGAGCCACGGCTCCACGCCGGGGCGGGTGAAGCCCGCGTCGGGCGAACCCGCCCACTGCATCGGGGTCCGCGCCCCGTCGCGCCCCGCCTCGTTCGGCCAGCCACGGATGCCGACCGGGTCCTCGAGCCGATCTCGCGGCACCTGCACCTCCGTCATCCCGATCTCATCGCCGTAGTAGAGCATCGGGGTGCCTCGCAGCATGAGCAGGATCACCATCGCCGCTCGCATCTTCCGCTCGTCACCCCGGCACCACCGCGTCGCGAACCTGCCGGCATCGTGGTTCGAGCCGCTCCACGCCGGCCACGCCCCCGCCGGCAGGGCCGCTTCCGTCGCCGCCACGACCGCTCGCAGCTCGGGGCCCAGCTCGGCGAAGACGAAGGCGAAGTTCATCGCGAGCTGCAGCTCGTCGCCCTTCCCGTAGAAGCGCATCAGGGCCTCGAGATCGAGGACCCAGGTCTCTCCGAGCAACAAGGCGGCCGGCTCGTAGGCGTCGGCGATGGCTCGCCACCGGCGGTAGACGTCGTGGACCTCGTCCCTGTTCATGTTGTAGACGGGACGAAGCTCCTGCGAGCGGAGCCACGGGTGATCGTCATCGGTGACGGCGGGGTTGTCGCGCAGCTCGCGGTCCTTGACCAGCCCGTGGGCGACGTCGATCCGGAACCCGGCGATGCCGCGATCGAACCACCACCGGAGGATCCCGTCGAACGCGTCCCGGACGTCGTCGTTCCACCAGTTGAGGTCCGGTTGCTCCGCGAGGAAGTTGTGCAGGTAGTACTGACCGGTTCCCGCATCGAACGTCCACGCCGGCCCTCCGAACGTCGACCGCCAGTTGTTCGGTGGGGAACCGTCGGGCTTCGGGTCGGCCCACACGTACCAGTCGCGGTGGCGCGCGGCGCGATCGGAACGGGCATCGACGAACCACGGGTGGCGGTCGCTCGTATGGTTGGGCACGAGGTCGAGCACCACGCGGATCCCTCGGTCGCCGGCCTCCGAGACCAGCCGATCGAGCAGATCGAGATCGCCGAGGGCGGGATCGACCGCCGTGAAGTCGGAGACGTCGTAGCCCCAGTCGGCGTTGGGCGACGGGGTGATCGGGTTCAGCCAGATCCCGTCGACGCCCAGCCACGCCAGGTGATCGAGGTGATCGATCACGCCCTGGAGGTCGCCGTGGCCGTCACCCGTCGTATCGGCGAACGAGCGTGGGTAGACCTGATACAGCACGCCGGAACGCCACCAGGCGTCGTCGGGCGCCGGAGCCGCGGTGTCCGTGGAGGCTCTCGCGTCGACGTCGGGCTCCGCCATGTCAGCAGGATAGGCGGGTGTCCTCCCTCGCGCCTGCGGGCGAGCGCGTACTGTGCGGCTCGATGAGCGCACGATGGCTGACGCGGCTCCTCGGGCTCCGGGAGGGCGAGGGAAGATCCGTCGGGCTCGCGGTCGCGATGTCGTTCGTCGTCTCGGCGGGCTTGATGATCGGCCAGAGCGGCATCGAGGCGCTCTTCTTCGCCCGCTACGGCGTGGCGAAGCTGCCCGTGATGTACCTGATCCTCGGCGCCACGATGTTCCTCACGACGATCGGGTTCGGCGTGCTGCTCGCTCGCCTCGGGCGGGGCCGGGCCTGCCTCGTGGTCCCGGTCGCGATCGCGGTCCTGGCGGGGGCGGGCCGGGTGGGCCTGGCCGCCGAGGTGGCGTGGATCACGCAAGCGCTGTGGCTGCTGCAGGGGGCGGGGTACTTCCTGCTCGGGCTCGCGGTCTGGGGTCTCGCCGGCATCGTGACCGACACCCGGCAGGCCAAGCGCTTCTTCCCCCTGATCGGCGCCGGAGGCGTGCTCGGGTACGTGCTCGGCGGGCTGGTCACGAAGCCCCTCGCGGCGACGATGGGAACGCCCAACCTGCTCGTGGTGTGGATCGGCACGCTGCTCGCGGCGACCGTCCTCGGCGCCGTGCTGCTCTCGGGGCACGAGCGCGGGAGCGCCCGGCGGGAGCGCGGCCGCGGGGTCGATCCGATCGAGCAGCTCCGGCTCGGCCTTCGCTACGTGCTCCGGTCGAGCCTCATGCGGTGGCTCGCGCTGGCGTCGATCCTGTTCTCGCTGCTGTTCTTCTCCCTGTACCTGCCGTTCTCCCGCGCCGCGACCCTGCGGTACCCGTCGCCGGACGATCTGGCGGGGTTCTTCGGCCTGTTCTTCGGGCTGTCGACCGGCGCGGCGTTCCTGCTGTCGCTGTTCGTCACGAACCGGCTGCTCGCGCGGTTCGGCGTGCCCACCGTGATGCTCGTGCTGCCGGTGCTCTACGCGGTGGCGTTCGGCGTGCTCACGATCGAGGCGAGTTTCGTCACGCTCGCGATCTTCCGATTCGCGCAGGTCGCGTGGCTGCAGGGCGGCGCGTCGAGCTCCTGGGAAGCCGTGATCAACACGGTGCCGCCGGACCGCCGCGACCAGACGCGGGCGTTCCTGTACGGCGGGCCGACCCAGATCGGCACGGTGCTCGCCGGGGTGGTCGCGCTGATCGGCGAGCGCGCTCTCTCCCCGGCGGTGCTCTACGGCATCGGTCTCGTCTCGGGGGCGGTCGCGATCGTCGCGATGCTCGGCGTTCGACGGGCGTACCCACGCGAGCTCGTCCGCGCGCTGCGAGAGGGACGCCCGAGCGTGTTCGGCGCCGATCCCGAGCTCCCGTCCGAGCCGTTCGGCCTCGTCCGGTCCGATGCCTCGGCGCTCGACATCGCGGTCGCCGCGCTCGACGACGCCGACCCCCGCATGCGCCGCGTGGCCGCCCTCGTGCTCGGCGATCTCGATCCGGCCGGCACGACGGATGCGCTCGTCGCGGCGTTGCAGGACGACGACGCACAGGTACGGGCCGCGGCGATCGGTTCCCTCGCCGGCGGCGGCCAGTCGAGCGCGCTCCCCGACATCCTCGTGTGCTCGGCCGACCCCGACGCGGCCGTGCGACTCGCGACGATCGAGGCGATCGGGGTGTTGGACATGCAGGCGGAGATCGTCTCGCACGCCGTGGGCCCGCTGGCCCACGACCCCGATCCAACGGTCCGGGCACGGGCGGCGGCCGAGCTCGTCGGCCGCACGGGCGACGTCGAGGCCGCGGCGATCCTGACCGAGCTCACGGCCGACGACGACCCACTCGTGCGCGCAGCCGCCTTCCGAGCGATGCGCGGCCTGCACGACGATCGTCTCGCCTCCACCGCCGAACCCGGGCTGCGCGACCAGGAGCCCGCGGTCCGCGCCGAGGCGGTGGACGCGTTCGCATCGATCGCCCCCGGCGAGGCGATCCCCCGCCTGCTGCCGATGCTCGCCGACGGCAGTCCGCTCGTGCGGGAGGCGACCGGCGCCGCGCTCGGCCGGCTGCGCCTCGACGGGGGGTCCGTGGAGGTCGAGCGGTTCGCCGCCGAGCGGGTGGCCGCGGCCATCGAGCGCCACGATGTCGGAGCTTCGCTCGATGACGGCGCCGACGATCGCGTCGCCCTGCTGAAGGACTCCTTGCTGGCGCGATCCCAGCGCGAAGCGCTGGCCGGCCTGCGAGCGACCGCCCTGCTCGGCGCGACCGGGGAGATGAACGTGGCGCTCGAGAACCTGTCTGGGACCGACCCGTCGCAGCGCGCCAACGCGCTCGAGGTCATCGAGAGCGTGGCCCGACGAGACCTCGTGCGGCCTCTCATCAGGATGTGGGACGGCACCCCGGCCGGCGGCGACCCACAGCTGGCCATGGACCGACTCCGAACCGACCCCGACGATTGGATCCGGGCGTGCGCCGAGTTCGCGACCGCGCCTCGAGGAGGACCGATGACGCAGACCCTGACGACCCTCTCGCCCATGGAGCGCGTGCTGTTCCTGCGGAAGGTGCCGCTGTTCGCGGAGCTGGAGCCGCCCGACCTTCGACCGATCGCCGAGATCGCCGAGGAGCACGCGTTCGAGGACGGTGACACGATCGTCCGGCAGGGCGACGAGGGCGACGAGATGTTCATCATCGTGAGCGGCGAGGTCTCGGTCGCCGTGCGCGACGGGAGCGGCGCGGAGCGGACCGTCGCGGTCCGCTCCGAGGGCGACGTGGTGGGCGAGATGGCGATCGTCACGAACGAGCCGCGCATGGCCGATCTCGTCGCCCGGAGGGCGGTCAGGGTGCTGTCGATCGAACGGCGACGATTCGAGTCGATCCTGCGCGAGCGACCCGAGACCTCACTCGGCGTGATCCGGGTGATGAGCCGGCGGCTGACCGAGGCGCTTCAGAACGGGGAAGCGGGCACCGGCACGACCACCGCGTCCACCTCGTGACCCTTGAGCGAGACGCGGCGCCGCTCCCGAACGTCGGATCCGAGGCCGGCGGCCTCGACCACCGCGTCGGTCACGAGGATCTCGCCTGCCGACGCGAGCGACGCGATGTGTGCGGCGACGTTGACGGTATCGCCGAACGCCGTGAACTCGCTCGCGGAACCTCTCGACACCATGCCGACGAAGGCGATGCCGGTGTTGATCCCGGCCCCCAGCGGAAGCCACGGCCCTCCGGGGGCACCGTGGCCGACGGCGGCGAGCAGCTCGCGCGCGGCCCGCACGGCGGCGCGGGCGTGGTGGGGCCCCGTCATGAACGGCATGAAGAACCCCACGACCTCGTCGCCGACGAACTTGTCGAGGATCGCGCCGTTGGCGATCAACACGTCGTTGGCCGTGGCGTAGAAGCGCTGCATCAGTCGGGTGAAATCCATCGTCCCCATGCTTCGGGCCAGATCGCTCGACCGACGAACGTCCGCGAACAAGAAGGATATCTCGACCTCGGCGCCCATCACATCGTGGTTGCGCAGCGAGCGCAGACAGTGGAGGCATACGTTGGGGTTCTTGTCCCACCGCACGAACCCCAAGCTCCGGAACACCGGCCCCCCGGGGGGGCCGAAGGGAGCGAAGCACACCAGGCATCGGGGAGCCGAGGGAACGTGACGGAAGAGCCGGCGCCCCCAGACGATCGACGGGTGGGTTCCGTCGAGATAGGCGCGCCATTCGTCCTCGGGTGTGGAATACCGCATCGGCGGACTCAGCTCCCCGCCCGCTCGCCCTCGGCGGCCCTCCACACGACCGTGACCACCCGGACCGGCTCCGCGAGGCCCTTCACGGCGATCGAGCGCTCCTTCTCGACCGGGAACGGGATCGGCGCGAGCTCCACGGTCTGGCTCGTGACGACGATCTCGCTCCCCTCGGCGACGGCTCCGACACGAGCCGCCTCGTGTACCCCGATGCCCGTGTAATCGTCGCCGACCTCGATCGCCTCCGCCGCGTGCAGACCGATCCGGACCTGAGGGGCGAAGCCGTGAGCCCGGCGGTGCTCCGCCAGCCGGCGTTGGATCGCAACCGCGCACGCGGCTGCATCGCCGGCGTCTGCGAACGATGCGAAGAACCCGTCGCCGGTCGTGTGCACCACGTCGCCCCGGTGGGCCTCGATCACGTGCCGAAGCACCTCGTCGTGCCAGCGCAGGACGCCCTCCCATGCCTCGTCCCCCATCGTCTCGAGCAGGTTCGTCGACCCAACGATGTCGGTGAACATGAACGTCCGCTCCACCCGTCGGCCGGCCGTCGGAGCACCCGAATCGATCAGCTCCCGACACCGCGCGGCCTCGAGGGTCGCGCCGAGCTCCTCGAACGTCGCCGACGCCGCCCGGAGCTCCAGCACCGCGGACTCCTCGTCGCCGGCCGCGCGGTGCGCCGACGCGAGCCATCGGCGCGCCTGGGCAGTCTCGAACGGCAGCCCGGCCTCGGTCCAGTGCCGGACGGCCTTGCGGAGCTCGACGATCCCCTCCCCCGGGTCGCCTTCGGTCGTGAGCACGGCGCCGAGCGCCTGGTGCATGCTCGCATGCCACGGAGGGGCGTCGTAGCTCGAGGCGATCTCGCGCAGCTCCTCCGCCGCCAGCCGTGCCTCGGCGACGTCGTGGGAGTCCAGCGCGATCTCCACCTGTGTCGGCAACAACCGCGCCCGTTCCAGCGGCATGGGTTGGTCGGCGAGCGCCGCCCGGATCGACGATCGAGCCGACACCCTGTGCCCTCGCGCCAGCTGCAGCATCGCGAGGCCGGGCTGGGCAGCGTTCCCTCGCTGATGCGCCAGCTCGAACGCCTCCTCGGCCCCGTCGAGGTCACCCAGGCGCAGGCGGATCTCCCCGATCTCGTTGAACCCGACACCCGCGATGGCCAGCTCGCCGAACGACGCGAGCTCCTCGATCGCGTGGCGGGCTTCGGCCTCGGCGTCGGCGAACGCTCCGCGCAGGCGCATGATCTCCGCCCTGCGGACGCGGCAGTGGCCCGGGAATCCGCCGATCGATTGTCGTTCGCACCAGCGCTTCGTGGCTTCCGTCCATTCGCCGGCGCGTCGATAGTCCGCGAGCTCGATGCACGCCACGATCGTGAAGCAGTACACGATGCCGGTCGCGAACGGCGTGAGCTCCCCGCCGACCGCGGCGACTGCGGCCTCGTCGATCAGGGCCATGCCCGCTTCGACCTCCGCCCGCGAGACCCGCGCCATGCCTTGGCACATCAATCCGAACGCCTGCAGGTCGCGGTCGCCGAACCGCGTCCCGATGTCGAGCACTGCCGTCGCGTGCCGCATCATCTCCTCGACGCTGCCACTCCTCTTCACGCGCGCGAGCTCGAGGTAGCCGTGCTCGACGCTCTCGGGGCGATCCTCGAGCAGGCGAGCGGCGCGCTGGAACCACCCGGTCGCCTGTGCGGTGCTCAGCTGCTCGCCCCAGAGGTCGGCGAGCCGCAGCGCCACGTAGGCCGCCCGGTTCGGGTTGCCCTCACGTGAGTACGCGGCGTACGCGCGCTCCGACGCATCGATGCACTCCTGGGGACGCGCTGTCCACCACGCCGATTCCGCGAGCAGCTCGAGCTCCTCGCCGGTCATCGGGCGTTCCTCGGAGGCGCCCCCCAGCGCTTCGTAGGCGTCCTGCCAGGCATGCCGATCCAAGGCCTCGCGAGCGCGATCGAGTGGGGGCGCACCGGACATCGAGGTTCCTTCCCTCCCGGCGCCGATGTTCCCACGTCGCTGCGAACCAGGGAACCGCGGTTGTCCGCGCGAATCCGAACGGAGAGACTCCAGGCCATGACGACGCCGCCCGAGACCCAGTACGTGCGGGCCCCCGACGGGGTGCACATCGCCTACCAGGTGACCGGCACGGGCGAGATCGAACTGGTGATGATGCACGGCACCGTCTCGCATCTCGAGATCGCCTGGGAGGACCCGAAGCTGCGGCGGCTGTACGACCGGCTGGGAGAGTTCACGCGGCTGATCCGGTTCGATCGCAGAGGCATGGGCATGTCGGACCCGGTCGATGCCATCCCCACGTTCGGCGAGCAGCTCGAGGACTTCTCGACGGTCCTCGACGCTGCCCACAGCGAACGGGCGGCCGTGATGGGTACGACCGACGCAGGGGTCCTCGCGCTCGCGTACGCCGCCTCCCACCCCGAGCGCGTCACCGGGGTCGTCGCGTTCGAGACCTCCCCCCGCCTGATGCCCTCTGACGACGATGACTTCGGCGTCGAGTTCGACGTGCTGCAGCGGATGTCAGAGGCGAGTGCCACGATCGACCTGGAGACGCACCTGTCGATCGTGGCGCCGGCTCGCAAGGACGAGCCCGGTTTCCCGTCGTGGTTCCGCCGCTACAACCGCTCGGCGTCGAGCGGCTTCCGGGTCGGCGACTTCATCCGGGCACAGCTGGCCTTGGACATCCGGCATCTGCTGGACGACGTGAAGGCGCCGGTGCTCGTGATGAACCGCACCGGGAACACGATCCTGCCGATGCGGAACGCGCGCGCGTTGGTGGCCGCGCTGCCCGACGCCCGCCTCGCGGCGATCGAGGGAACCGGCACGGCGATCTTCGCCGACGACGTGGAGGACATCGCCGACGAGATCGAGGGGTTCCTCACGGGCACCCGGCCCCCTCCCCGGCACGACCGGGTGCTCGCCACGGTGTTGTTCACCGACGTCGTGGGCTCGACCGAGCGCGCATCGGAGCTCGGCGATCGAGCGTGGCGCGATCTGCTGGCGCTGCACCACCGCCTGCTCCGCGCCGAGCTCGACCGGTTCGGCGGTCATGAGGTGCACACGGCGGGTGACGGGTTCCTCGCCACGTTCGACTCGCCGCGGCGGGCGATCGAGTGCGCTCGAGCCGCGGTCGACGCGATCCGGTCGATCGGGCTCGACATCCGCGCGGGTGTGCACACCGGGGAGGTCGAGCTCTCCGACGGCGACGTGCAGGGCCTCGCCGTGCACATCGGGGCGCGGATCTCGGCGCTCGCCGGCCCGGGTGAGCTCCTGACCTCCTCCACCGTCAAGGACATCGTCGTGGGCTCGGGCATCCAGTTCCGTGACCACGGTGAGCACGAGCTGAAGGGCGTGCCCGGCCGGTGGCACGTGTACGAGGTCGTGTGACGTGACCGTCACGATCACCCCGGCTCCACTGGCGCTCGAGGAGCTGCTCGAGGTCGCGAACGGAGCTCGGGTCGAGGTCGACGACGACGCCCGCGCCACGATCGCGGCGAGTCGCGCCGTGGTCGATCGCATGCTCGCGGGCGAGGAGCCCGTCTACGGACTGAACACCGGCGTGGGACACCTGAAGGACACGAGGCTGCCCGCGGAGGAGCTGCGGCGCTTCCAGGAGATGGTGCTGATGACCCACGCGGGCGGCACCGGCGCGCCGCTGTCCACCGAACGCGTCCGCGCGGCGATGGCGGCGCGGCTGAACGGCATCGCACGAGGGGGTTCGGGAGCGAGCCCTCGGGTCGCCGACGTGCTCGCCGAGATGCTGAACGCCGGGGTGCACCCCGTGGCTCCCGCCCGCGGTTCCGTGGGAACGGGCGACCTGGGCCAGCTCGCCAGCATCGGGCAAGTCATGATCGGCCGCGGCCGCGCCGAGCTCGGGGGCGAGGTCCTGCCCGGCGCCGAAGCCCTGCAGCGGGCCGGCATCGAGCCCCTGCAGGTCGGCCCGAAGGACGGCCTCACGATCGTCTCGTCGAACGCGGTGTCGATCGGCGACGCGGCGATCACGCTCGCACGAGCCCATCGTGCCGCCGCGCGAGCCGACGTCGTGGCCGCGCTGTCACTCGAGGCCGTGCACGGCAACCCGTCGATCGCGCACCCGGTCGTCGGCGATGCGAAGCCCTTCCCAGGGCAGATCGAGTCGATCGCGGCGATCGACGCCGCCCTGGCGGCAAGCTCGCTCGCCGCTCCCGGCTCGGCCCGCTCGGTGCAGGACCCCCTGTCGTTCAGGGTGATCCCCCAGGTGCACGGCGCCTTCCGCGAGACCCTGGCGGTCGCGCGCAGCGCGGCCCAGACCGAGCTCAACGGCCGCGGCGACAACCCGCTCGTGTCGATCGAGCACGACGCGATGGTGCACAACGGCAACTTCCACCCGATCGTGATGGCGATCGCGTTCGACGGGGTGAGGGTCGCGATCGCCCACGTCGGCCAGATCGCCGAACGGCGCATGAGCCACCTGTGGGACGCCTTCTTCGAGCGCGCCGCACAGGCGGGTCCTCCACCGGGAAGCGGGGAGCCCCCCGAGGCGTTCGGCCTGTCGCTGCGCTATCCGGCGGCCGCGACGTTCTCGGAGCTGAAGCAGCTGGCCGCGCCGGCGACGTTGGACGTGCCGCCCCTCGACATCGGCATCGAGGACCATGCCACGGGCGTCCCGCTCGCCGTCCGCAAGACCTGGGAGGCGCTCGGTCTGCTCGAGGAGATCCTCTCGATCGAGGTGCTGATGGCGAACGATGTGCTGGCCACCGACCAGGAAGCGCCGTCGCTGGGCGAGGCGACCGCCGTCATGGCCGGGAAGGCCCGGGCCGCGGCCGAGGACCTCGAGGAGCCACGGTCGCCGGCCGACGTTCAGCGCCTGGTCGCCGCCGCGCTGTTCCCCTGAGCTCCGACCGACCGGGCCGGAACGCCTGGCCTCGGCGTGATCGAGAAGGCGCCGTA
>DASZOO010000049.1:0-7343 GCA_035550775.1 Actinomycetota bacterium
GTCGAGCGCTGAGAAGACGTGCTTGGCCCCCACGTGGAATCCGTTGATGTCGTTCAACGCCCCGTCGTAGGTCTCTCCGACGACCGGCAGGCTCCAGTACGCGGTGGCGTCGGCCCGACCCCTGATCTCCGCCGCCACGAGCGCGTCGCGCACCACGCCGACGTTGTGCGTGTTCGTGATCGCGACCGGGGTGGTGAGCTGGCCGGACTCCCGGATCCACTCGAGGCCTGTGAGCTCTCCGTTGCCGTTCAGGCGGTGACAACCGGCGTACACGGGCTCGGCGCCGATGGCCGGATGGGGCACGATCACGGTGACGCCCGTCCGCACCGGGCCCTGCCCGACGACGAGGGGGCCCTCGCCCTCGATCAGGGTGGTCATGCCGACCGCGACGCCCTCGACGTCGGTGATGGCGTTCAGCGGGCCGGGCGGCAGCTGGCCGACCGTGAGGCCGAGATCTCGGTAGCGGGTCATGACGCCGGAGCCTACCCGGTCAGGGCACGCACGCCCGCGGTGACGAGGGCGGCGATCACGACCACGATGAGTACGGGCGCCTTGAGCTTGATCGCGACGGCCGCGGCGAGCACGCCGGGAAGGCGCGCGTCGACCACGAGGGCCTGGTCGCCGCCGAGCGTGTTCACCGCGACGAGCGCTGCGAGCAGCGCGGGTGCCAGCAGCGCGACGACGCGCCCCAGTCGAGGCGGCAACGGCTTGCCCCCCATGAGCATCGGGCCCAGCCCCTTGATCGCGATCGTGACGACGCTCACGACGACGACCACCGTCCACGTGGCGCTCACGGTTCAGGCTCCTCCGTCGGAGCACGGGCATCCGACCTCGCGAGCCCGATCAGGCACGCGAGGCTCGCGGCGATGATCGGGACGCCGGCCGGGGTGAACGGCGTGAGCGCGAGGGCGATCGCCGCGCCCAGCACGGCCGCGCCGACCGCCTGCCGGTCGCGTAGCTGGGGCACGAGCAACGCGAGGAAGAGCGCGGGGAACGCGGCGTCGAGCCCCCAGGTCGACGGGTCGCCGATCACGTCGCCGAACGCCACGCCCAGGATCGTGCCCGTGACCCAAGCTGCGTAGAGCGTGACACCGGCCCCGAGCAGCACCTTCGGATTGAAGCGGCCGTCGCCCTCTGCCGCGATCGCCCAGGTCTCGTCGACGGTGAGCTGAGCGTGCAGGAACCGAGACCACCACGTGCCCGTGAGCGACGGGGCGACGCTCACCCCGATCGGGCCGTACCGGGCGTTCAGGAGCACGGCGGCGGTGATCGCGGCCGCCACGGTTCCCCCGGTGCCCAGGATCGACGCGGCCGCGAACTGGGCCGACCCGGCGAACGTGGCCAGCGACATCACGATCGGGGCCACCGACCCCATGCCGGCGGCCCGCGCCAGCACCCCGAACGATATGCCGAAGCCGACCACGGCGATCGAGAGCGGCACCACCGCCCGTACCCCGTCGCGGTGGGTTCGCTCGCGGGCAGGTTCGGTCATCGCGCGCGGACGGCCTGTCGCATGGTCCAGTCATGCTAGAGGCGTGAAGATCACCTCGACGTTCGGACCCTTGCCTTCCGATGCGATCGCCCGCGCTCTGCGTGGGCTGCCTCCTGCCGACCGCTACTCGGTGCGCGTGAAGCCCTTGCGGTACCGGCAGCGGCCCCATCTATCTGCGTGGACCGACTTCGACGAGCGCTCCATCACGTTGCAGGTGCCCGACCCGTTCTTCCCCTTCGGGGAGGTGGTGGCCTACGCGGCGAAGCGCCGTCCGGGCAAGGGCTTGAAGTTCATCTGGCTGACCGAGGGGGTGACGTTCCGCACCCCGCGCGAAGTGCTGCGCTTCCTCTACTGCCACGAGTGGATGCACGTGTACGGCGCCGCGAGGAAGCGGGGCCGACGCGTGGGGGAGACCGCATGCGACCGGTTCGCCCTGTTCAACTTCCGCCGCACGACCGTGACCGTCGAGGACGCGGAGGCTTCCCTGGCGTGGCGACGGTCACCCTGACGAGGGGGATCTCCCCACCGCCGACGTCAGCAGGTCACAGCCTCTTGCACTGGTCCTCCTTGTTGCCCTGCACCCGGTTGTTGCCGCCGGTCGGCCTCGGTGCGTTGGACTTGCACTGCAGGTTCCCGTCGATGACGTTGCCGAGGATCCTGACGCCGCCATGGTTGGAGAAGGCCTGGAGGTCCGCGTCGATCCTGTTGCGGATCGCGGCCTGACGGCCGCTGTTCTGCTTGGTCTGCAGGTTCCCGCCGATGATCGTCCGCCGGACGATGCCTCGGCCCCCGGATTCGATCTGGATGTCGGCCCCGACGCGTGACCTCGTGATGCCGCCGCTCGACTTCCGCACGGTCACGAGCACGGAGTCGTGACCCTGCGTCTGGATGTTGCCCCCGATACGCACGCCGCGGGCGACCAGCCTGGCTCCACGCTTGACCTCGACGTTGTCGTCGATCCGCGTGCCCTTGAGGGTGCAACTCGCGCCGCTCGGGACGATCACGTTGCCGTCGATGTGGACCGATCCGATGGTGCCGCGGCAGATGCGGTCGTCGGCCTGCGCCGGGGCGACCTCGAGCAGGGAAGCGATCATCACGGCCGCTAGGACGACGAGCGTGCGCCTCACACGGTTCTCCTTCATATCGGGGGGCAGGACGAACCTCCGATCGAGGATAGGTGTGCGTCGGCGGTCCGGGCAAGCGCCGAGCCGCCGCAGACGACCTCCTCGGGTCAGCGCGCGCCGATCGCGCTCTCGAGCAGCACCGTGAAGTCCTCGACCCGCATGCGTTGCCGCTCGGGCTGCCCCGCGAGCCGGTGGAACAGCCCGGGATCGAGCTCCTCGGAGACGAGGGCGTCCTGCAGGGAGTTCGAGAGCCAGTCGACCATCGACACGAGGATCTCGAGGTCGACGTCGGCGCGCACCTCGCCGCGTTCCTGACCCCATTCCACGAACTCGAGGGTGCCGTAAGGGTCCTCGCTCACGAGCCAGCGGTTGATCGCGCGCTTGAGGCTCAGGTCGGTGCCGTAGTTCCCGATCAGCACGACGCGGTTGGGGATCCAATCCTCCTTGATCAGGTGCTCGGTGCGATCGAGCCAGAAGCGCACCGTCGCGAAGAACCCCTCGGCCTTCACCTCCTCGGGGGCGTCGAGCCAGGCCGGCAAGGTGAGCACGGCTCGCTTGTACGCCTGCAGGAACAACCCGGCCTTCGACGCGAAGTGCTGGAAGATCGACCCCTTCGCGATGCCGAGCTCGAAGGCGATGTCCTCGACCTTGGCGCCCTGGTAGCCGTGCTCGGCGAACTGCCGCATGGCCACGTCGACGATCCGTTCGCGCTTGGCCCGGGTCTTGGCGTTCCTCGGTGCGCTCGGATCGGCGACCACGGCTCCTCCACGGGTCCGGACCCGTCGCTGGGGACGGTCCTCCGATGCCTGACTCCAGGTCAGGCCGAGGGGACGATCGAGGCTCCCCTCGAGCCTCGCTCGCTGCCATCATCGGATGCCGACGGCCACCGCGCAACATCTGACTCCAGGTCAGACGCGCCGGGCTTCGCCGGTCCGGCTCGAGGGCGCCGTCTCCGGCGGCGTCGGTGGAACGACGCGGAGGATCCGACGATGGACGAAGACCTCGAGGTCCTGAAACGAGCACTGATCGCCGCCGACCTGGATCTCGGCGTGGCGGCCGTCCAGCGTCTCGTCGACGGCGGCGCCGACCCGAAGTGGGTCCTCGAGGAAGGCATGGCCGTGGCGATGTTCGACCTGGGCGAGATGTGGAAACGGGGCGAGGTGTTCCTGCCGGAGGTCGTGGCGAGCGCCGAGGTCTTCAAGCGCTGCAACGAGATCGTCGAGCCCGTGCTGCTCGCGCAGCGCGATGCGGACGACGAGACGAACGCGATCGTGGTGCTCGCCACGGTCAAGGGCGATCTGCACGATCTCGGGAAGAACATGGTGGGCGCGATGCTCCGCACCAGCGGATTCGACGTGCACGATCTCGGCAAGGACGTCAGCGCCGATCGCGTCGTGGAGGTCGTACGCGAGCTGTCTCCGCGCATCGTCGGGCTCTCGGCGCTGCTGACCACCACGGTTCCCTACCAGCAGCGCGTGATCGAGCGGCTGGAGGCCGAGGGGTTGCGGGACCGGGTGCTCGTCATGGTCGGCGGGGCGCCGGTCACGCCGGAGTGGGCCGAGCAGATCGGCGCCGACGGGTACGCCAACAACGCGCCGGAGGCGGTCGAGATCGCCAAGAAGCTGGTCGGGGCGGCGCAGTGACGCGGGTGCCGGACACGGTGCTGTCCGGGCCGGGCGGTGACGTGGCGATCGGCGACGAGCATCCGTTCCGCATCATCGGCGAGCGCATCAACCCGACCGGCCGGCCCACCCTCACCGAAGAGCTGAAGGCCATGGACATGGCCACGGTGCAGCGCGACGCCCTCGCGCAGGTCCGAGCGGGCGCCGCCGTGCTCGATCTGAACGCCGGCATCCCCGGGTTCGACGAGCCCGCGATGCTCTCGGCGGTCGTGAAGGCGGTGCACGAGGTGGTCGACGTGCCGCTGTGCCTCGATTCGTCGACGCCCGAGGCACTGGAGGCGGCCGTGCCGCTCGCCGAGGGGAAGGTGCTGATCAACTCGGTCACGGCCGAGGCGCGCTCGCTGGAACGGCTGTTGCCGCTCGTGCGGCGGTTCGGGGCAGCCGTGATCGGCATGGCCAACGACGAGGAGGGCATCTCGATGGATCCCGCGGTGCGGCTGGCCGCGGCCCGCACGATCGTGGAGGCCGCGGCCGACCACGGCATCGCGCGCGAGGACGTGATCATCGACCCGCTCACGATGCCGATCGGAGCCGCGGGCGACGCGGCGACCGCGATCTTCGAGACCGTGCGTCTGATCCGTGACGAGCTGGGCGTCAACGTGAGCTGCGGCGCCTCGAACATCTCCTTCGGCATGCCCGATCGCCAGGGCATCGACGCGGCGTTCCTGACGATGGCGGCGATGGCGGGCATGAACACCGCCATCACCAACCCGCTGCACGTCCCGGTGCGAACCGCCCTCCTCGCGAGCGACCTGTTGCTCGGCCGAGACGCGTTCGGGTCGGCCTGGATCGCCGACCATCGCGCGAAGACGTCGACGGAGGGCTCGACCGCGTGACGACGCGCAAGCTCGCCGTCACCTACGAGCCGAGCGGCACGACCGCCCACGTGCCCGTCGGCACGACGCTGTTCCACGCGGCGCACTGGGCGGGCATCCCGATCGAATCGACCTGCGGCGGGCGCGGTACCTGCGGCAAGTGCAGGGTCCGCGTCGTGCAGGGGCACGCCGAGCGGACGCTCGCCGACTACCGCCACGTCTCCGAGGGGCTCGACGAGGGGTGGCGCCTGTCGTGCCAGTGCGAGGTCTCCGAGGACATGGTGGTCGAGGTTCCACGGGCGATGAGCACGCCGAAAGCGGCCACGATGGGCGTCGGACGCTTCGTGCTGCTCGAACCCAGCGCCGCGAAGCACCTCCTCGATCTCGACGCCCCCTCGTTGCGTGACGCACGCAGCCGGCTGCGACGCGTCACCGACGCGTTGGCCGACGAAGGGCTCGAGGTGTCGCACACCGCGTGGGTGTTGCCGCGCGCCGCCGCCTCGATCGACGAGGAGGAACCCTCGACGGTCACGGCGACCCTCGTCGGTGATCGGCTCGTCGATGTCGAGCCGGGCGATACGACCGACCGTCTGTTCGGGGTGTCGATCGACGTCGGCACGACCACGGTCGTCGCGACCCTGATGGATCTGCGTGCCGGCGCCGCGGCGGCCGTCGAGTCCACGATCAACCGGCAGGCGCCGTTCGGCGCCGACGTGCTCACCCGGGTGAGCCATGCGCAGATGCACGGCCCTGAGGCCCTGGAGGCGCTGCGGGCGGCCGTCGTGGCGACGGTCGACGGGCTGCTCGGCAGCGTCTGCGCGACCGCGGGCATCGCCCGACACGAGGTGCTCGAGGTCGTCGCGGCCGGCAACGCGACGATGTTGCACCTGCTGCTCGGTGTCGATCCCGAGTCGATCGGGCGTTCGCCGTTCGTCGCCACCTTCCTCGAGCCGCAGGACCTCCGGGCGGCCGACGCCGGCATCGCGATCCACCCCGAGGGCCGGCTCGTGCTGTTCCCGTCGGTGGGGGCGTACGTCGGCGCCGACATCGTGGCCGACATGCTCGCCACGGGCATCGCCCGGGACCCGGAGCGCCGGCTGCTCGTCGACGTCGGGACGAACGGCGAGATCGTCGTGGGCAACGACGAGCGGGTCGTGACCACCGCGGCCCCCGCCGGCCCGGCGTTCGAGGGCGGGCAGATCCTGCACGGCATGCGCGCCACCGAGGGCGCGATCGAGGGGGTGGCGCTCGACGTCGCCGGGGCGAGTGTGAGGCTCCAGGTGATCGGCGGCGACGTCGAGCCCAGGGGCATCTGCGGCAGCGGCCTGATCGATGCGGTCGCCCAGCTGCGCCTGGCGGGACTGCTGAGCGACGACGGCATGCTGATGTCGCCCGACGACGCAGTCGCGATCGGCCATCCGCTCGCCGGTCGACTCCACGTCGACGACGAGGGGGTGCGTGGGTTCGCGCTCACCGACGACGTCGTGCTGACCCAGCGCGACATCCGCGAGCTCCAGCAGGCCAAGGGGGCCATCGCGACCGGCATCGAAGCGGCGATGCGCGAGCGGGGCCTCGAGGCTCCCGATCTCGACGAGGTGCTGCTCGCCGGCTCGTTCGGCACCTACATCGACCCGCTCGGAGCCCGGGTGCTGGGCCTGGTGCCCCCGGTCCCGGTGGGGCGCATCCGTGCCGTCGGCAACACAGCCAGCGAAGGCGCGAAGATGGCATTGTTGTCGTTCCGGGAGCGAGAGGTGGCCTTCGAGCTCCCGGCGTTCGTCGAGTACCTGGAGCTGTCGGGCGTGCAGGATTTCAACGAGCGGTTCATCGCGAACGTGGCGTTCCCGCCGCTCGACGCCGTGCGGCCGGGGGCGGTCGAGGGCGACGACGTTCGAGCTCCCGAGGAGATGCGGTGACCGGGAGGGTCGCCTTCATCGCGTGCGGGGCCGTCGCGATCGACACGAAGACGCTCGTCGACCGCCACGGGTGGAGCGCCGACGTGCACGGCATCTCGAGCGACCTGCACATGACGCCGCTGGAGATCGCGCCGGCCGTCGAGGCGAAGCTCCAGGCGCTGCTCCCTCGGTACGACCGGGTGATCGTCGTCTACGGCGACTGCGGCACGGGCGGCCGGCTCGACGAGGTGCTCGCCCGGTACCCGGCCGTGCGCCCCGCCGGGTTCCACTGCTTCCAGTGGTACGCAGGGGAGCTGTACCGCCGGTTCGAGGACGAC
>DASZOO010000050.1:0-14599 GCA_035550775.1 Actinomycetota bacterium
CGGGATGATCATCGGAAGGAAGATCGGCCTGGCGTTCTCGACCGTGCCGAGGAACGCCACCCCGATCAGCGCGCCCCCGAGCCCGAAGACGAACAGGGCGAACAGCGCGACGTCCGACGGCATCGGGCGACGTACGAGGAACCCCGGCTGGCGCAGGCGGATCCAGACCGCCGCCACGATCGGCACCGCGATGATGAGGTACCGGGTCCCCCCACCCTGGACGGAGCGATCGAGCCAGTCGTACACGTCGAACGCGGCGGCCAGCATGATGAGCATGTAGGCGCGCCAGAGCACGAACGAGTCGGTCGATCGCACGACCGGAGTGCTCGCCGCCTCGTACCGTAGCGGCTGGACGCGGTCCGCTGATCTCATCGATCCGACCTCGCGCGGTCCTGGCCGACTCGCACGGTCGCCGTGGCAGCGGACATCGTTCGAGGGCGGCTAGCGCTCCGCCGGCTTGGCGGGAGTCGCCTCCGGCTTGGGCTTGCCGGAGGTCGCCGCCGGAGCCTTCTTCGGCGAAGGCGTCGCCGACGGCGTGCCCTTGCCGTTGCTGGAGACGGCCCCCTCCGTCTCGGTGGGACGTGCCTCGGAACGGGTTCGCTTCGGGCCGGAACCGCGCGATGCTCCCGCGGCCTTCTTCGAGCCCTTCGCCCGGTCGTCGGGGCCGTAGTACCGGTCGTAGCTCGCGTAGCCGAGCGTGGTCCGCTGCAGGGAGGTGATGTTGTTGTAGACGCCGCCGGCGATCTCGGCGCCGGCGGTTCGCAACTGCCTGACGGCGTCCTCGAGCGCCGTACGGCTCGAGATCGCGGGATCGTGCACGAACAGCACGACGTCGGCGACCTCGGCCAGGATCGACGCGTCGGCCACGGGCAGGGTCGGTGGCGCGTCGCAGATCACGATCTCGCCGAGCCGCCGCATGTCGTGGAAGACGGAGCCGGCGTTCGAGCCCGCGAGCATGGACACCGGGTCGTCGGGCATCGCGCCGCTCCGGATGATCGACAGGTTCGGGACCTCGGTGGCGAGCACGACGTCGTCGAGCGTCCGCTCCCCCTCGAGGGCCTCGCGCAGCCCCGCACCGTTGGGGACGCCGAGGAATCGTTCGGCCCGCGGCCGTCGCAGGTCGGCGTCGACCAGCAGCGTGCGGACGCCGGTCTCGGCGAGCACGACCGCGAGGTTCGCGGTCGTCGCGCTCTTGCCCTCGCCCGGGAGGGCGCTCGTCACGACCACGACGCCGACCGCGCGCTGCGAGCGGAGGAACCGGATGTTGGTGGCGAGCGTGCGATAGGCCTCGGCGGCGGGGCCGCCCGGGTGATCGCGCGTCACCAGCGCGGCCTTGTCGCGACTCGACCAATCCTCGACGGTCGGGATCACGCCCATCACGGGTGCCCCGATGTACTCGGCGAGCTCGTCGCGTCCGCCGACCCGG
This sequence comes from Actinomycetota bacterium, assembly GCA_035550775.1. GTDB lineage: Bacteria > Actinomycetota > UBA4738 > UBA4738 > HRBIN12 > JAOUEA01. The sequence continues at coordinate 1,427 of DASZOO010000050.1, forward strand.
TTGGCCCTCAGCCCGAGCACGATCGCCAGGCCAGCTCCGAGGATCGTTCCGATGATGAAGCCGAGGATCGCCGCCAGCACGAGACTGGGCCCCGATGGCTGAGACGGCGCCACCGCGAACTGCACGATCGAGCCGCCGGTGCTCGACGTGGCGTTCCCTCTGATCTGGGAGATCTGGTCGCCGATCCCCACGATCTGCGAGTTGATCCCTTCGAGGCTTGCGCGCAGCCGACCGATCTCGATCGGGTCGTCACTGGCTTCGATCTCGCCCTCGATGGTCCCGGCGTCGACGGCGAGTTGGTCGGCCTGGGTCTGCAACGGAGCGATCGCCGCCTCGACCTGCGCGTCGATCTTCTCCTTGCGGTTCGCGAGGTACTGCTCCGCGAACTCGTTCGCGATCGTCGCCGCGGTCTCGGGCTCGCTGGCGAGGTACCCGATGTACATCACGGCGGCGTCCCGGAGGGGCTCCACCTTGACGGTCTTGGCGAGCTCCTCGGGCGAGGCGGTGAGTTGCAGGGACGTGCGCACCGCACGGGCGATCTCGATCGACTTGACGATCTCGCTCTCGATCACCATGTCGGGCTGCAGGAACGAGGGATTCCCGATCGTGCCGGTGACTGCCGGGTTGACCAGCGGCTCGACGATCAGCTTGGTCTGCGAGTAGTACGTCGGGGGCCGGAGCGCCACGTACGCGCCGGCGATCGCGGCGACGATCGTGGCCATGGCGAGCACGGTCCACAAGCGGGTCCGGATCATCTGCCAGTAGTCGCGAAGATCGAGGACCCTGCTGGTCTCTGCCACTTGGTGCTCCCGCTCGTTCCGCCCGTATCGACCCGAACCGTGGGCCGGGCTCTGCTCCTGATGGAGACCTGGCGATGATACCGGAGGGGTTTCGCCGCCGCCTCCATGGTTCGGCCATTTCCTCAGAGACGCAACATGTCGTGCGCCCTAGGTCCATCGCCCACGCACGAGGTGTGCGCGGTTCCCGCACCGTTGTGACGGTTCGACGACGACGTTCCCCTCCGGCCCGAGCGATGACGGTGGACCGTTGACCGATGGCCCGGACGCCGATGACCCCGTAGCATCCCGCGAGCGTCCTGAGCCCGGGAGGAGGGAGCATGCAGACGCTGGGCGGCCTCGAGCTCGCGAGGATGATCTTGGCGATCTTCCTGCTCCTCGTGGTCGCGCACGCGGCGGGCTACCTCGCGAACCGATCCCGGCAGCCGCGCGTGATCGGAGAGATCCTCGGGGGACTGCTGCTCGGCCCGACGTTGCTCGGTGCGGTCGCCCCGGACCTGCACGACCGGATCTTCCCACCGACCGGGCCGGTGCCGATCGTTCTCGACGCCTTGTATCAGCTCGGGCTCTTGCTCCTGATGTTCAGCGCCGGCTCCGAGATCCGCTCGTCCTTCCGCGCGGACGAACGCCGAACGGTGGGGGCCGTGACCCTGACGGGCATGCTGGTGCCGTTCCTGGCCGGCCTGGGGTTCGTGGCGGCGCTGCCCGAAGGCGCGCACATCGGCCCGGCGGGAGATCGCTCGGCCTTCGTGCTGGTCTTCGCGCTGGCGATCGCGGTCACGAGCATCCCGGTGATCTCACGGATCATGTTCGACCTCGGCATCCTCGAGACCGCGTTCGCGCGCATCGTCCTCACGGTCGCGGTGCTCGAGGACGTGGTGATCTACGTGCTGCTCGCGATCGCCTTGGGACTCGTCGCGGGCTCGTCGGGGGACGTGGTCGGCGTGCCCTCGATGCTCGGCCTCGAGCCGGGATCGGTGGTCTCGATCGGGTTCCACGTGGCCGCAACCATCGGATTCCTCGCGCTGGCGTTGTGGCTCGGTCCGCGCGTGTACCGAGCGATCCTGCACTTCCGGTTCAACGTGGTGAAGCGGGGCAGCCCGATCGCGTTCCAGATCGTGTTCATGCTCGCCGGCACCGCGCTCGCCGTGGGTCTCGACGTGGCGCCCTTGTTCGGCGCGTTCGTCGCCGGCATCGTCGTCGGTTCCGCGGAGGGCACCGCCGGAGCCGAGGCCGCTCGCCAGACGATCCGCGACTTCTCGTTCGCCTTCTTCATCCCGTTGTACTTCGCGATCGTCGGCCTGCGCCTCGACCTGATCCACGGGTTCGAGCCACTGTTCTTCGTGCTGTTCCTCGTCGTCGCCTGCGTCGTGAAGTACACGAGCGTGTGGGCCGCGGCGCGATGGGCCGGCGAGTCCCCCCACGGGGCCCGCAACCTCGGGGTAGCGCTGAACGCCCGTGGGGGCCCGGGCATCGTGCTGGCATCGGTGGCGTTCGATGCCGGGATCGTCGACTCCGGCTTCTATGCGGTGCTCGTGATGCTCGCGATCGTGACGTCGTTGATCGCCGGCAGCTGGCTCGGCCGGGTCGTCCGATCGGGTGCCCCACTTCGCTGAGCACGCCCTCGTAGACTGGGTGTTCCCGACCCAACCGAGGAGGATCTCTCGCATGCCCACCGCCACGTTCGTCACGAACCAGGGTTCGTTCACCGTGCAGCTCATGCCCGAGCACGCCCCCGAGACGGTCCGGAACTTCATCGGCCTGGCCACGGGATCGAAGGGATGGACCGATCCTCGCGACGGCCAGGAGAAGACCGAGGCGCTGTACCCCGGGACGATCTTCCACCGGGTGATCGACGGGTTCATGATCCAAGGCGGCGACCCGACCGGCACCGGGCGCGGCGGACCCGGCTACTCGTTCGACGACGAGACCCCGCCCGACGGACCATCGTTCGACCGTCCCGGTTTGCTCGCGATGGCCAACGCCGGACCGGGCACGAACGGATGCCAGTTCTTCGTGACGGTCGCCCCGACCGACTGGCTGACCGGCAAGCACACGATCTTCGGGGAGGTTACCGACGGATACGACGTCGTCGAGCGCCTCTCGAAGGCCCCCACGGGACCCGGGGACCGCCCGACCGACGACATCGTGATCGAGCGCATCGACGTCGGCGAGTGAGGCCGGGCTCGAGCCAGCTTCGATGACCGCGATCTGCTGCTACGGCGACTCCAACACGTGGGGGTACGAGGCCTCGTCCGAACAGCGCCTGCAACGCTGGCGCCGCTGGCCCGGCGTGCTGCAGCGGGAGCTCGGCGGCGACGTGCACGTGATCGAGGAAGGCCTGAACGGCCGGACCACGGTGTTCGAAGACCCCTTCGCACCGGGTCGCAACGGCATGGCACACCTGCCCGTCGTCCTACAGACCCACGCGCCGCTCGACCTCGTCATCATCTGGCTCGGCACGAACGATCTGTTCGTGCCGGGAGGCCTCACCGCTCAGGACGCCGCTCGAGGGGCGACCACGCTCGCGGAGATGGTGCGCGAGAGCGACGCGGGTCCCGATGACGAGCCGCCCGAGGTGCTCGTGCTGGTCTCGCCACCGTTCGGTCCACTGGGCGTCTGGGAGCACGACTCGCCCCACGGCGAGCTCGAATCGAGGAGCTTCGTCGACGCCTACCGTCGGCTCACGGAGGAGGCGCAGGTGCCCATGCTCGACCTCGCGCCGTTCGCCGAGTCGAGCCCCATCGACGGCATCCACTTCGAGGCCGCCGACCACGAGGCGATCGGGGTCGCCGTCGCCGCGGCCGTTCGCGACCTGGTCGACGTCGCCTGAACGCTCAGCGGTCGGGCCGATCGAGACGGTAGACGAGGTGGCCCAGGCCTGCCCGGATCGTCCCCCGCCACACCTCGAAGCCCAGCTTCTCGGCGACCCGGCAGGACGCGATGTTCTCAGGACGGATCAACGAGACCAGGAGCGGCACGTCGGGGGATGAGAACGAGGCGTCGCGGCACGCCGCTCCGGCCTCGGTCGCGATACCGCGGCGCTGGCAGGATCGGAGCACGTGCCATCCCAGCTCGACGAACGCCTCCCCGTCGACCTCCCGCACCGAGGGACCGCAGTCTCCGATCAGCCGGCCGTCGCGACGATCCTCGATCGCCAACAGCCCGAACCCGTCGCGCTCGTACCGCGTGAGCTGATCGTCGATCCACGCCCGTGCACCGTTGCGATCGAACGGTGCAGGGTAGTAGCGCATCGACTCGGCGTCGCCGAGCACCGCCAGCAGCGGGTCGACGTCGGACCCGTCGTCGCGGAACGGCCGCAGTCGGAGCCGCCGGGTCTCGATCGGGGTCGTGATGCGCATCGGCGCGAGCAGCCTATCCCCGCCCGGTCCGACACCTCGTCGCCGGCAGATCCGCGAAGCCGCTGCAGCCGGTGATGACTCGAACCGATACCACACGGGAGATGGCTCGAAGACCTCGCCACGCCGATCGCTCCCCCACCGGAACCACTGCGGTTCCAGGGCCCGACGGCACCGGGAGTCGCCCGTCGGGCGGTCCGTTCACCGAGCGAGGCCGGCGCTACTCGTGGGGACGGATGCGCAACGGCACCTATTCGGTGTGGTCGGGACGTCGCTTCCGCAGGCGGGTCGACCTATTCCCGATCGACGCCGGTGACGATGCACGGCGCCTGTTCGTCGACCTCGAGTCCGCGGCGACTCGCCGATCCGGCCGTCGGCGAACACGCCTCAAGCGCTGGGGCCGTCGGGTGACGGTCGGCGTGGTCGTCGTCGCGATCGGAGCCTCGATCGGGGCCGTGCTCGGCTTCCTCCAGGGATCGCGAGGGGTGGACAGGACCCCCGACACCGACGTCGGGCCCCTGCCGACACAGACGGCTCGATACGTCGACGGAGCGGGCGCGTTCTCGGTCAGGGTTCCGCCCGGATGGACGGCCGAACCCCGTGCCGTGGGCGGCACGCAGCTCGTCGAGACGGTCGGCGGCGTGTCGATCACGATCGAGGCCATGCCGTCGGGAGACCTCGAGGCGAACCTGCGCACAGCCGTGTCGTCGTTCACCGCCGCATGGGACGACGTGGCGCTCGAGCCGCAGACTGCTCGCGAGATCGGAGACCGGCAGGGCATCATCCAGGGCGGAACCGCGACCGCAGCGGGTGGCTCGTCGTTCCGGTTCCTCGCGATCGTGGTGGCCGGGCCGGCCGATCGCGATCTCGCCCTGCTCGTGAGGGTGCCGCCCGACTGGGATCCCGTGAGCGGGTTCACAGAGATCGAGCAGATCGTCTCGTCGCTGCGGCAGGCATGAGGGCGAGGCGCCGGCGCCGACGAACCGCCCGGGAGATCACAACCCGAAGCTGACCGAGGCGAAGATCGACGTCCAGGCTTCGGCGGCACCCTCCTCGGTGAAGACCGGGTACCGCTTCATCCGCCCGCTCGCCGCCAGCCCCGCGTCGTCGGGGAACACGAGCGGACTGCTCGCGATCTCCGGGTGCCCGAGACGGTCGGCGACGATCTCCCGGGCGGCCGGAACCGGGCAGAGGTACCACACCCAGTCCGCGATCATCGCGGCGATCTCGGGCTCGTACACGAAGTCGATGAACGTCATCGCGTCCCGTGGATGGCGGGCGTTGGCAGGGATCATCATGCTGTCGGTCCAGAGCATCCCGCCCTCGCGCGGGACCACGAACGACAGGTCCTCCCCGGCTCGCTGGGACTGGAAGATGTCGCCCGACCAGGCCTGGCCGATCCAGATATCGCCTCGACGGAGCGCTCCCAGGTACGACTGCCCGTAGTACCCGCGCACGAGACCGTCGGAGCGCTGGGTACGAAGCTCGTCGGCGGCTCGACGCCAATCCTCCTCGGTCGAGGCGGCCGGGTCGACCTCGAGGGCGAGGAGCCCGGCGCTCCCCAGGTCGAGCGCATCCGACATCATGCCGACGCGCCCCTCGAACACGGGATCGAACAGGTCGCGGATGCTGTCCGGCCTGCGACCCAATGCCTCCACGGCCTCGGGGCGGAACGCGATGCCGGTCAGTCCCGACTGCCATGCGACCGTGTATCGGTTCCCCGGGTCCCACGGGGGGTCGAGGACCAGATCGCTCGCGTGCTCACGGAACCGTGTCAGCCCGGACTGATCGAGGGGCGTCAGCCACCCCGAGCCGATGAGCCGGTCGACCTCGGGCCCGTTCGTCATGACGATGAGGTCGTAGAAGGTCGGCACGCCGGCCTCCAGGTATGGCTGGATCGATCGCATGAACCGGGCGTTGTCCTTGATCGGCCAGTAGTAGTGGGGGCGGATGTCCGTCTCGTCGGCGAAGCGCTCGAGCGACGGGTGCCGCGTGCCGTCCGAATCGATGTAGAAGGGCCAGTTCGCGAAGTTGAAGCGGCCGCTCTGCCGCTTGGTCGCCCACCACGTCGCCGGATCCACCACGGGCTGATCGCCCGCCGGGCTCACGGAGGCAGCCGGCCGCGGCGTCGACCGACCGAGATCGCACGATGCGAGGAAACCCGCGGCGAGCAGCGCCGCCGCGCCGCGGCCGGCGCCGCCGAGGAACGCGCGCCGGCTCAGACCCGGGCCACCGGCGTCGGTCTCGCTACGGTCCTGGGAACCCTCGAACTCCACCTCGATCGACGACGCTACGCTCGCGGTCACGACCCGCACAACGACCGAACGACCGAGGTCGTTGGGCTACCGTGATCGAGGCCGCCCGCGCGATACTCGCTCCCGGCGCGTGCCCGGTCGCCCGTGACCGATCGTCCGCGACCTCGAGGCGACCCGACGAGAGAGGACCCTCATGACCGACCGACCGAACGTGTTGGTGACCCGGCCCATCATGGATGCTCCGCTCGCCCGCCTCCAGGAGCGCTGCGACGTGACGGTGCACGAGAACGAGTTCGGCATCCCGCGCGACGAGCTGCTGGACGTGATCGCCGACCGCGACGCGATCGTGACGATGCTGACGGAGCAGGTCGATGCCGAGTTCCTGGCGGCGGCCGGTCCCCGGCTGAGGATCGTGGCCAACCATGCCGTGGGGTTCGACAACGTCGACGTCGAGGCGTGCACGCGGGCGGGCGTGCTCGCCACGAACACCCCCGACGTGCTCACCGAGACGACGGCGGACACGGCCTTCGCGCTGATCATGGCGGCCGCACGCCGCATCGGTGAGGGCGAGCGATTCCTGCGCGCGGGCACGCCGTGGATCTGGGGGCCGCTGATGATGCTGGGCCAGGACGTGCACCACAAGACGATGGGCATCGTGGGATTCGGTCGTATCGGTCAGGCGGTCGCTCGCCGTGCCAAGGGCTTCGGGATGCGGGTCGTCTACAGCGACGCTGTGCAGCTTCCGCCGGAGGTGGAGGGCGAGACCGGGGCGGAACGCCTCGAGCTCGATGAGCTGCTCGCGCAGGCCGACGTCGTATCGATCCACACGAACCTCACGCCCGAGACCCGCCACCTGTTCGGAGACGAGGCCTTCCGGGCGATGAAGCCCACCGCGGTGATCGTGAACACCTCCCGCGGTCCGGTGATCGACGAGTCGGCGTTGGCCGACGCGCTCGAGACCGGCGAGATCTTCGCCGCTGGCCTCGACGTGTTCGAGCGTGAGCCCGAGGTGGATGCCCGGCTCCTGCAGCTCGACAACGTCGTGGTGATCCCCCACCTCGGCAGCGCCACGGTCGACACACGGAACGCGATGGGCGACCTCGTGGTCGACAATGTCTTCGCCGCGATCGACGGGCAACGGCCGCCCACGCTCCTGAACCCCGACGCGCTCGGCGGCTGAGCGGTGCCCGCCCGATCGGCCGCCGCCCGGGCCCGCGGCGGAGCCCGACCGATGCCGCCGGAGCTGCGGCACGACGTTCGGTTGCTCACCACGATGCTGGGCGATGCGATCGCCGACCACGGCGGGCCGGAGATGCTCGCCGACGTCGAGGAGCTTCGTCGGGCCACGATCGCTCTGCGCGGCCGCCCGACCGAGGCTCGGCGGGCCCGTGTCGTCGGCCTCGTGGCCGCGCTCGACCCCGGCCGGTCCGAGCACGTGATCCGGGCGTTCACTTGCTACTTCCAGCTGGTCAACCTCGCCGAGGAACGCCAACGCATCCGAACCCTGCGGGAGCGCAGCCACGGCCCCCGACCGGTCGAGGAGTCGATCGCCGCCCTCGGCGCGCTCGCCTCGGCCGACTCGTTCGGCGACCTGTTGATCCGCCCGGTGCTGACGGCGCATCCCACCGAGGCGAAGCGCCGGGCGGTCGCCGAGCACGTGTGGCGGATCGCTGAACTGCTCGAGCGCCTGGACGACATGCGCCGTGGGGAGCCGGAGCGCACCGAGACGATGCGCCGGCTCCGCGAGGAGATCACCGGCCTCTGGCACACGGATCCGGTTCGCCGATCCCGGCCCGAGCCTCTCGACGAGGTGCGGGCGATGCTCGCGCTGTTCGACCAGACGATCTTCACGACGCTGCCCCTCGTCTACCGGGAGGTCGACCGCGCGATCGACCCCGAGGGAAGCGGAGCCCGGCCGCCGAGCTTCCCGCCGTTCCTGCGGTGGGGCACATGGGTCGGCGGCGACCGCGACGGGAACCCCTCGGTCACCGCCCGGACCACCGAAGCGGCCTCGGCGATCGCGACCGACCACGTGTTGCGTGGCCTCGAGGCGGCTACCCGGCGCATCGCCCGTTCGCTCTCGGTGAGCGAGCGCGACGTGCCGCCCTCGTCCGCCCTCCGGCGGGCCCTGGAACGCGACGAGCGGGCGATGCCCGGGCCGGCGCGAGAGCTCGTCCGCAAGCTCCCCGACGCGCCGCACCGGCGGAAGCTCGGCCTCGCCGCGCACCGGCTCGCCGCCACGCGTGCCCGCGGCCGTGGCGCGTATGCCGACGCCTCCGAGCTCGTGGCCGACCTCGACGTGCTGCAGCGATCGCTCGACGCGGGCGGAGCTCCGACGCTCGCGTGGGGCGAGCTGCAGCACCTTCGCTGGCAGGCCGAGACGTTCGGGTTCCATCTGGCGGAGATGGAGGTCCGTCAGCACGCCGCCGTGTTCCAGGCCGCGCTGCGCGAGCTCGTGCCGCACGCGGCGGGCGACGCTCGGGCGCTCGACCGCCTGGCCCGGGCGAAGGAGCCGGTTCCGAGCGAGGCGAGGACCGACGCGACGCGAGAGGTGGTGGCCACGTTCCGGGCGATCCGCAACGTGCAGGACCGGCTGGGCACCGTGGCGTGCGACCGCGTGGTCGTGAGCTTCACGCGATCGGCCACCGACCTGGCCGGTGTGCGAGCGCTGGCCCGGCTTGCATCGCCGGAGCGACCCGCCGACGTGCAGCCCGTGCCGCTGTTCGAGTCCGGGCACGAGCTGGCGACGGCGACCGACATCCTCGACGGGTGGATCGCGCTGCCCGGCACGAGGCAGATGCTGCGACGGCGGCACCGGGAGCTGGAGGTGATGGTCGGCTACTCCGACTCGGCGAAGGAGGCCGGCGTGCTCGCCGCCAACCTCGAGCTGTACGGCGCACAGCGCGCGATGGCCGCGTGGGCACGCGACAACGACGTCCGTCTCACGATCTTCCATGGACGCGGCGGCGCGCTCGGGCGAGGCGGAGGCCCGGCGAACCGCGCGATCCTCGGCCAACCCCCCGGCTCGGTCGACGGGCGATTCACGGTCACCGAGCAGGGGGAGATGGCGTTCGCCCGCTACGGCGACGCGATGCTCGCCCGACGCCACCTGGAGCAGCTCACGAACGCGGTGGTGCGAGCGACCGCAGCGGGCGATGAGCCGGATCCCTCGACCCGGTACGGGCGCGAGCTGCGGACGATGTCCGGGGCCTCACGTGAGGCGTACCAAGCCCTCGTGCGATCGCCCGGCTTCGTGCGCTTCTTCCGGAAGGTGACGCCGATCGCGCAGATCTCCACGTTGCCGATCGCCTCGCGACCGGTGGCGCGCGGCATCGACCGGGTCGACGAGCTCGACGACCTGCGGGCGATCCCGTGGGTGTTCGCCTGGGGACAGAGCCGCGTGAACCTGCCGGGATGGTACGGGCTCGGCACCGGGCTCGAGGCGGTCGCCCGAGGACGCGGGGGTCTCGTCTCCCTCAGGGCGATGTTCCGTGACTGGCCCTTCTTCACGGCCCTGCTCGAGAACGCCGAGCTCTCGCTCGCCAAGGCGGACCCCTCCATCGCCGGGCTCTACCTCTCGCGCGGGCGGCGCGACGACCTCGCCACCGACATCCGCGAGGAGATGGCGCGCACCACCGATCTCGTGCTGCGGGTGACCGGGCATCCTCACCTGCTCGACTGCCGGCCCGAGCTGCAGCGAGCGGTCGAGCTGCGCAACCCCTACGTCGACGCGCTGTCGTTCCTGCAGCTTCGCTTCCTCGACGGACGAGGGAGAGCCGAGCGACTCGTGCAGGCGACCGTCAACGGCGTGGCGGCGGGGCTCCGCAACACCGGCTAGCGAGGTCGGGAGGGCCGACTACCTGGCGCGGATGGCTCTGTGCGATACTCGGCTCCTCTTGAACCGTCGTTCAAGAAGAGGGTCGAACCGCGGCAGACCGCGGGAGGGAGGCTTCCACGATGACCGACGCGACGATCCCGGCGCTGCAGCCGGGCGACCGGCTGCTCTGCGGCCCGGGTCCCTCGAACGTGCACCCGGCGGTGCTCGAGTCGATGCGGCTGCCGATGAACGGCCACCTCGACCCCGACTTCTGGGACATCTTGCTCGACCTCGTCACCGGCCTGCGGGCGCTCTGGCGCCGCCCGGAGGGCGGGCTCACGATCGCGCTGAGCTCCTCGGGCACGAGCGCGATGGAGGCGGGCTTCATGAACCTCGTGGACCCCGGCGACACGGTGATCAGCTGCCACTGGGGCTTCTTCGGCTCCCGGCTGAACGAGTTCGCCCACCGCGTGGGCGCGAACGTGATCGAGCTGACCGCCGACTTCGGCCAGATCGTGAGCGTCGAGCGCGTCATGGAGACGCTCGCGGCAAACCCCGGTACGAAGATCGTGAGCGTCGTGCATGCCGAGACCTCGACCGGGGCCGAGTTCCCGGTCGCCGAGCTCGCCGAGGCCCTGCGCGCGAGCGGATCCGAGGCGCTGCTCTACGTCGACTGCGTCACCTCGCTCGGGGGCCAGCAGGTCGAAGCCGAGGCGTGGGGCGTCGACTACGGGTACTCGTGCTCGCAGAAGGCGCTCGGATGCCCGCCCGGCATCGCGCCGGTCACGATCAGCGAGCGGGCCGTGGCCGCGATGCAGCGGCACCAGGGCGCCGTGCCCTACTACTACGATTTCGAGGAGCTCTCGAAGTACTGGATCGACCGGCCGATCACCTACCACCACACGCTGCCGATCCTGCAGTACTACGCGCTGTACACGGGCATCCGCCTCGCGCTCGAGGAGGGTCTCGAGGCCCGCTGGGCTCGCAACGCCGACGCCGGGCGCTACTTCCAGGACGAGATCCGATCGCGTGGGTACGAGCTGCTCGCCGACCCGGGTCACCAGCTCGCACAGCTCTCCGCCGTGAAGGTGCCGGAGGGCATCGACGGCAAGGAGATCCAGCTGCGGTTCCTGCGCGAGCAGGGCATCGAGATCGGCGGAGGACTCGGTCCGAAGGCCCCGCCCATCTGGCGCGTCGGCTTGATGGGCGTGAACGCTACCCGCGAGACGGCCGACCGCGTGCTCGCCGCGTTCGACGCCGTGTTGCCTCGCTGAGGTCGGCCATGGCTCGGACCGACCGGATCCATCGCAGCGAGCTCGCCGTTCCCGGCACGAACCTGCGAGCGATCGAGAAGGCTCCCGGGCTGGGCGCCGACCTGGTCTTCCTCGATCTCGAGGACGCCGTCGCCCCCGACGACAAGGAGCGGGCGCGCACCAACGTGATCGAGGCGCTCGGCGTTCAGGACTGGACGCGGTGTGCCGTCAGCGTGCGCATCAACGGCCTCGACACCCACTGGTGCTACCGCGACGTCGTCGACGTGGTCGAGGCTCGCGGTGACGTGCTCGACACGCTGCTCGTGCCGAAGGTGGGCTCGCCGAGCGACGTGGAGTTCGTCGCGACCCTGCTCGACCAGATCGAGCAGCGCAACGGCTGGGAACCAGGGCGCGTCGGCATCCACATCCTGATCGAGACCGCCGCCGGCATGGCGAACGTCGAAGCGATCTCGCGGGCTCGCCCGGACCGGATCGAGGCGATGGTGTTCGGGGTGGCCGACTACGCGGCGAGCGTCCAGGCCCGCACGACGAACATCGGTGGCGCGAACCCCGACTACTCGGTGCTCACCGATCCCGACCCGGGAACCGGGGCAAGAAGCGTCCACTGGGGCGACCAGTGGCACTTCGGCATCTCGCGCATGGTCGCGGCGTGCCGAGCGCAGGGGCTGCGCCCCATCGACGGCCCGTTCGGTGACCTCGCCGACGCCGACGGGTACCGCAGCGCGGCCCGTCGCGCCGCCGCCCTCGGGTGCGAGGGGAAGTGGGCGATCCACCCGTCGCAGATCGAGGTCGCCAACGAGGTGTTCACGCCCGGGCGAGCCGAGGTGGAACACGCCGAGCGCATCCTCCAAGCGATGGAGGAGGGGGCGAAGAAGGGGAAGGGGGCCGTCTCGCTCGACGGCCGGCTGATCGACGCCGCCTCGATCCGCATGGCCCAGAACCTGATGCGCAAGGTCGAGCAGATGCGAGTGCGGGAAGGAGGCGTCGCGTGAACGTCCACGAGTACCAAGCCAAGTCGCTGCTCCGCCGGTACCGGGTGACGACCCCACGTGGGGAGGTCGTCTACACGTCGAAGGCGGCTGCCCGCGTCGCGGAGGAGCTCGGAGGCCAGCGCTGGGTCGTGAAGGCCCAGATCCATGCGGGCGGGCGCGGCAAGGCCGGCGGGGTCAAGGTCGGGAACACCCCCGAGAAGGTCGCCGAACTCGCCGATCAGATGCTCGGCTCCACGCTCGTGACGGAGCAGACGGGCCCCGAGGGCCAGCGGGTGAATCGTGTGCTCGTCGAGCGTGCCTCTCGCATCGAGCGCGAGTTCTACCTCTCGCTCGTCGTCGACCGTGATTCGCAACGGGTCGTCGTGATCGCGAGTGCCGAGGGCGGCATCGACATCGAGGACGTCGCCACGTCGGACCCCGAGGCGATCCACACCGAGCGCGTCGACCCGGGGGTCGGGCTGCTCGACTTCCAGTGCCGGAAGGTCGCGAGTGCGATCGGCCTCGGGAAGAAGACCACGTCGTTCACGCGGCTGCTCAAGCGCATGTACCGGCTCTTCCGCGACCTCGACTGCCTGATGCTCGAGGTCAACCCGTTCATCGAGACCGAGGACGGCGAGCTCGTCGCGCTCGACGCGAAGATCAGCTTCGACGACAACGCGCTGTTCCGCCAGGGCGACGT
>DASZOO010000051.1:0-6379 GCA_035550775.1 Actinomycetota bacterium
GCCGGCAAGGCGATGGGGGCCCGGGTCACCGAGACGAGGGTGATCTTCCGCCGGGCGCCGCTGTTCGCCGACGTGCCCGACGGCGCCGCCGTCGGCCCCAACGAGCTAGTGATCCGCATCGACCCCGATGCCGGCGCCCGGTTGATGGTGCACGCGAAGAAGCCCGGGGAGCAGGCCGTCGACGGCGTGTCATTGGAACTGTTGTTCAGCGAACAGCAGACCGGCGAGGTGCCGACGCCGTACGAACGGCTGCTCTCCGACGCGATGCGCGGAGAGGATCGTCTGTTCACCCGACAGGACTCCATCGAGGAGACGTGGCGCATCGTGCAGCCGTTGCTGGACGCCCCGCCGCCGGTGATCCCGTACGCGATCGGTTCGATGGGTCCAGCGGAGTCCGATGCGCTGCTGCGGGGTCATCCGGGCTGGCGAACCCCGTGGCTCAGCGGTCCGTGATCGACCGCCGAGCCGACGAACGACGAGAGGAGTGGCGAGGATGACGACCCAGACGCCCATGCAGCTGGGCATGGTGGGGCTCGGACGCATGGGCGCCGGCCTCGCACGACGGCTCATGGCCGATGGCCATCGCTGCGTCGGCTACGACGTGAACGCGGATGCCGTGAAGGCGCTGGAGGCCGACGGCGCCACGGGGGCGACCTCGCTCGAGTCGTTCGTCGCCGCCCTCGAGGCCCCTCGCGCGGTGTGGATCATGGTGCCGGCGGGCGAGATCACCGACCGTACGATCGATGCCCTGGCCGACCATCTGGAACCAGGCGACATGGTGATCGACGGCGGCAACACCTATTACCGCGACGACCTGCGGCACGCCGCCGCACTCAAGGAGCGCGGTATCCACCACGTCGACTGCGGCACGAGCGGCGGTGTGTGGGGGCTCGATCGAGGGTTCTGCCTGATGATCGGGGCAGAGGACGACGTGTTCTCGCACCTGGAGCCGATCTTCGCGACGATCGCGCCGGGGGTCGACGCGGCCCCGCGCACGCCGGGCCGCGAGGGCGACCCCTCGATGGCCGAGCGCGGCTATCTGCACTGCGGACCGAACGGGGCCGGTCACTTCGTCAAGATGGTGCACAACGGCATCGAGTACGGACTGATGGCCGCGTACGCCGAGGGTCTCAACGTGCTGGCCAACGCCGACGCGGGCTCGGTCGAGCGCGAGAAGGACGCCGAGACGGCACCCCTCGAGCATCCGGAGTTCTACCGGTACGATCTCGACCTGGCCGACGTGGCGGAGGTCTGGCGGCGGGGCAGCGTGATCGCGTCGTGGCTCCTGGACCTGTCCGCGATCGCGCTGCACGAGTCGCCCGACCTCGCGGGGTTCGAGGGCCGGGTGTCGGACTCCGGCGAGGGGCGGTGGACCGCGATCGCCGCGATCGAGGAAGGGGTGCCCGCCCCCGTGCTGAGCACCGCCCTGTACTCACGGTTCGCCTCGCGCGACCTCGACCTGTTCGCCAACAAGATGCTCTCGGCGATGCGCAAGGAGTTCGGCGGACACGACGAGAAGCGCCCATGATCGAGATCGAGGTCCTCGACGACGCCGCGACCGCGGCCGCTCGTGCGGCCGAGGAGGTCGCCGCCCGAGCCCGCGCCGCCGTCGCCGACCACGGGCGGTTCACGTTCGCGGTCAGTGGCGGCACGACCCCGCTGGCGATGTTCGCCGAGCTCGGGAAGCACGACGTCCCGTGGGATCGCGTGGCGATCCACCAGGTCGACGAGCGGGTGGCGCCGGCCGGGGACACCGACCGCAACCTCACGCACCTCGTCCGAAGCCTCCCGCCCGATGGGGTCGCCGTGGTGCTCCCGATGCCGGTCGAGGACGCCGACCTCGAGGCCGCAGCCGGGCGGTATGCGGCCACGCTGCCGGAACGGTTCGATCTCGTGCACCTCGGGCTCGGCCCCGATGGGCACACCGCCTCGCTCGTCCCCGACGACCCGGTGCTCGGCGTGACGGACCGCGACGTGGCCCTCACGGAGCCCTATCAGGGACGCCAGCGGATGACGATGACCTATCCCGTGCTGGACCGGGCGGAGCTCGTGCTGTGGCTCGTGGCGGGCGAGGAGAAGGCCGATGCGCTTGCTCGGCTCCGCGCGGGCGACGCATCGGTGCCCGCCGGCCGGGTCCGTGCGGGCGCCCAGCTCGTGGTCTGCGACCGGGCGGCCGCCGGCTGACGGGCTCAGCCGGCGCCGGGGCGGACCTCGGCCTCCTCGCCTCGTCCGATCACGACCTGGTCCACCATCGACGGGGGGAACAGCCCGTGCGCGATCAATCCGGGCGTGGCATCGAGCCGGGCCGCGAGCGTCGCGGGATCGCTCACCGGCCCTTCGAAGTCGGCGATCACGCCTCCGTCTGGGCTGGGGGGCACGTCACGGATGGTGACCGACCCCAGGTCGCGGAGCGTCGCCGCGAGTCCGAAGTCGAGCAGCTCGAGGGGGACAGGAGGGTGCACCCGGTCCACGAGCTTGCCGGAATCCACGATGATCACGAACCGGTCCGCCGCAGCGGCGACGCGCTTCTCGCGTGTGTGCGCAGCCCCGCCCCCCTTGACCACCCAGCCCGTCGCATCCACCTGGTCCGCGCCGTCGATCGCGATGTCGAGGCGGGGGAGGCTCTCGGGCCCCTCGAACGAGACCACCTGTAGGCCGAGCTCACGAGCCAGGCGTTCGGTCTCGGGCGACGTGGCGACGCATCGCAGGTCGAGACCGCGCTCGGCGAGGGCCGGCAACAGGTATGCGACCGTCGAGCCGGTGCCGAGGCCCACCTGCATGCCGTCTTCCACGAACCACGCCGAACGTGTTGCGGCGGCGCGCTTCTCGGCCTCGATGTCGGCTCCCGACGGTGCCACGGCGCGACGCTATCACAGCCGCCCATCTGCCTCGGCTGGTGCCGGCGGCCGCCGTCCGGCGATAATCCCGCCATGTCGGACGTGAAGGACCAGAGGCTCTTCGCCGGCGTCGACCTGGGCGGCACCAAGATCCAGACGGTCGTCGTGCGCGGCACCGATGTCGTCGGCAGCGATCGCGTGCCGACCCCCGCGTCGGGAGCCGACGCCGTGATCGCCGCGATCGCGGGGACCGTCAGGACCGCGCTCGACGGCGAAGACTCCGCCGACCTCCGGGGCATCGGGATCGGTTCCCCCGGTGCGATCGATGCTGCCCGCGGGGTGGTGAAACGCTCGCCCAACGTCCGCGGGTTCCGACACGAGGTGCCGCTGGGGCCAAAGGTATCGGAGGCGTTCGGCGGCGTGCCCGTCACCCTCGAGAACGACGTTCGCGTGGCGATGCTGGGTGAGCATCGTCGAGGGGCCGGCCGACCGTTCCGCGATGTGCTGGGCGTGTTCGTCGGCACCGGCGTCGGGGGCGGGCTCGTGCTCGAGGGGAAGCTCCGCGACGGGAGAGGGGCGGCCGGGGAGATCGGACACACGTCCGTGACCCCGAACGGCCGTCGCTGTTCGTGCGGTCGGAGGGGCCACCTCGAGGCGTACGCGGGCAGGGGGTGCATGGAGGCCCGCGCGAGGAAGCTGGTACACGAGGGCAGGAAGACCGACCTGTTCGACATCATGCGGGAGAAGGGCAAGCCGCGGCTGTCCAGCGGGGTCATCGCCAAGGCACTGCGTTCGCATGACCACGTGGCCGAGTCGCTGATCGACGACGCGGTGTGGGCGCTCGGCATCGCGCTCTCGTCGGCCCAGAACCTGCTCGACCTCGAAGCGATCATCGTCGGCGGCGGGCTGGGTGACCGACTGGGCCGGCCGTTCGTCGATCGCATCGCCGACGCCATGGCTCCCCGCCTGTTCGTGCCCGAGCGGCCGCCGGCGGTGTTGCCCACGGAGCTCGGCGATCTGTCCGGCGCGGTGGGGGCCGCGGTCCTGGCGAGCCGGAGGGTCACGACCCCCGGGCGTCCGCGGCGCGCGCCCGAGCCTGCAGGCTGATCACGACGGGATCGATCACCCGCGCGGCGAGCGGGCCGGCCACCGCCAGGATGAGCACGTAGGCGCCGGCGAGGGCGGCGAGGTCCCGCTCCAACCCGGCGGCGGCGCCGATGCCGGCGATCGCGATCGAGAACTCGCCGCGCGCGATCAGTGCGACGCCCGCTCGGAACCGCCCTCGCGTCCGGATGCCTTCACGCCGCGTGCTCCACCAACCCGTGGCCACCTTGGTCGCGGCCGTCACGACGGCCAGCGCCACGGCGATCCCGAGGATCGGTGGGATCGTCGACGGGTCGATCGACAGCCCGAAGAACACGAAGAAGATCGCGGCGAACAGGTCCCGCATGGGCTCCAGCAGGTCGTGCGCTCGATCGGCCGCGTCACCCGAGAGCATGAGTCCGACGATGAAGGCGCCGACCGCCGCCGAGATGCCCACCAGCTCGGACACCCCGGCGACGACGAACGTGATGCCGAGCACGGTGAGCACGAGGGTCTGGTCGGAGCGGCTGAAGACCAGATCGCTGAGGGTGTTCCCCCAGCGGTGGGCGACGATCAGCAGGGCCGACACCGCCCCGAGCGCGACCGCCAGGGTCACGACGCCCTGGACCGCGCCGACGCCGCTCACCAACACGGCGATGAGCGAGAGGTATCCCGCCATCACGAGGTCCTCGACCACGAGGATCGAGATCACGACCGGCGTTTCACGGTTGGCGAGCCACCGCAGGTCGTCGAGCAGACGCGCGACGATGCCCGACGACGAGATGTAGGTGATGCCGCCGAGGAAGACCGCCGCGACCGGGCCCCACCCGAGCAGGAGCCCGGTGATGAACCCCGGTGGGAAGTTCAGCGCCAGATCCAGCACGCCGCCCGGGGCATGTCGTCGCAGGCCGGAGGTGAGCTCCGCCGGCGTGTACTCGAGCCCGAGCATGAACAGCAGCAGGATCACCCCGATCTCGGCGCCGAGCTCGATGAACTCCCCCGCCGTGATCAGTGGGACGACGCCCCCGCGGCCGAAGGCGAGGCCGGCCACCAGGAAGAGCGGTGCGGCCGGCAGCTGCCACCTGGCTGCGATGCGTGCGAGCGCGCCGAGCCCGACGATGACGATGCCGAGCTCCAGGAGGAACGCGGCGTCGACCAAGTCGTCAGCCTGCCCGGAGGATCACGACGAGGTCTTCGATGCCTCGGGGGGTGCCGACGACGACCAGGGTGTCGTTGACCTCGAGCGGCTGTTCGGGTCCGGGAGCGGGGATGGCGTCGTCGCCGCGCACCACGGCCACGATCGACACGCCCGTCCGGGTTCGCGCGCCCGTGTCGCCGATCGTCCGCCCGACGAACGGCGACGATTCGTCGATCGGGAGCCAGTCGAGCGCCAGGCCTTCGATGCGCTGCCGCAGCCTCGCGAGGTCCTCCACCACGCGCGACGAGCCGAGCAGCTCGCCGAGGGTTCGAGCGTCTTCCTCGTCGAGCACCACGGATTCGCTCGCCGTGTCGGGGTCGTTGCGATCGTAGAGGACGAGGTCGATGCGTCCGCTCTGGTGCTGGAGCACCCCGAGTCGCGTGCCCTTGTTCGTGACGAACTCGAACCGCACGCCCACCCCCGGCAGGGGCGTCTCGCTCACGGTGGTCATGCGAGCACCTCGGTGGCCTTGGGGACGGTGTCGGCGGGCTTCACGCCGTACCAGGCATGCTCGATGCGCCCCTCCTCGTCGATCAAGAACGAGGATCGCACGATGCCCATGTACGTCGTCCCGTCGTGCTGCTTCTCGCCCCATGTCCCCCAGGCATCGGCGACGGCGTGGCCGGTGTCGGCCAGCAGCGGGAACCCGAGGGAGAACTTCTCGTCGAACGCGAGCTGATCGGCCGGCTCGTCGGGGGAGATGCCGACGACGTCGACGCCGAGATGCGCGAGCTCCTGACGATGATCGCGCACGTCGCAGGATTGCGTCGTGCACCCGGGCGTATCGGCCTGGGGATAGAAGTACACGAGGAGCTTTCGCCCTCGGAAGCCCTCGAGGCGCACGACGTCGCCGTGCTGATCCGAGAGCGCGAACGGAGGAGCCTCGTCACCGACGGACAGCGTCATCATCGCGCCACGATACCCCTGCCGCCCGGCTCGCCCAGGCTAGCCCTCGAGTCGGAAGCTGACCTCGACGAGCGCGTCGACGTTCAACTCGCCGGGGTCGACCTCGATCGCCGGTTCGGCAGCGGCCAGGGTCATGGCCTTGGCCCGAGGCATCGGCGACATGCCGCGGTCGGACGCCTCACGGATCTCGGAGACGGCTCCGAGCCGCATGCCCAGCGCCTCGGCGTAGGCCTCGGCCTTCCGCCTGGCCTCCGCGGCCGCACGTTTGCACGCCTCGATGCGTGCGGGGTTGTCGGGTGCGATCCACCACACCGGTCCGCGCACCTCGGCCTTCGCCTGGTCGATCGACGCCTGG
>DASZOO010000052.1:0-2997 GCA_035550775.1 Actinomycetota bacterium
GCTCAGTTCTCGCCCTGGTCGCGCGTGAAGCCGAGCTCCCCGTCGAACTCCATCAGCTTCTCGATGTGCATCCAGGTGTGGCGGCGGGAGATGCGCGCGAGCAGCTGGTGCACGTCCTCGTCCCAGAGGTCGCCGGGGTTCTCCCGGATGATGAACCGGCACCGCCAGTGGTCGAGCGTGTCGGTGATCGCGCCGGTGGCCGGATACACCTTCGTGCCTCGGCTCGAGATCATCTTCAGCTCGAGCCGGGTGCCCTCGGCGAGCTCGGTGAGGGAGGCGCCGAGCTCCTCGGCGGTGAGTGGCGACTCCACGAACACGTCGAGGCCGACCACGTTCCGCTCGGTGGGCTTGACGTAGTCGGGGTCGGCCGAGAGCACCGGCAGCTCGAGCGGCTTGACCTCGCGCACGGTCCAGTTCTCGGTCTTCTTCCCGAGGTTGCCGATGATGGCCTCGGTGTAGGCCGTGGTGGGGGTGCCCCGGTCGTAGCCGACCACGTCGCCGGTGAGGGTGCCCGACTCGAGCGTGACGAACACGGCGTGCTCGATCGCCGAGGCCTCGTCGAACAGGCCGAGGTAGCGAAGCATCAGCACCGACGACAGGATCATCGCGGTCGGGTTGATCACGTTCTTGCCCGCGTACTTCGGAGCGGAGCCGTGCACCGCCTCGAAGATCGCCACCTCGTTGCCGATGTTGGCGCTCGGGGCGAACCCGAGCCCGCCGATCAGGGCGCTCGACAGATCGGAGAGGATGTCGCCGTTCATGTTCGTCGTGACGATCACGTCGTACTGCTCCGGGCGCTTGACGAGCTGATGAGCCGCGTTGTCGACGATCACGTGCCAGGACTCGATGTCGGGGTAGTCGGGGGCCACCGATTCGAACACGCGCTTCAGCGTGCCCTCGCTCAGCTTCATGATGTTGGCCTTCGTGGCGCAGGCGACGCTGGCCCGACCCTCGCTGCGTGCGTACTCGAACGCGAACCGTGCGATCTTCTCCGATCCCTTGACGCTGATCAGCTTGAGGGCCTGCGCCACCCCCGGCGTCTGCATGTACTCGATGCCGGCGTAGAGGTCCTCGACGTTCTCACGGACCATCACCATGTCGATGCCGCGCCCCGAGTACGGGGTGGTCACGCCGGGCATCTCGCGGACCGGTCGAACGTTGGCGTAGGTCTCGTAGAGCTTGCGGAGCGTCACGTTGGCGCTCTTCTCGCCGAAGCCGACCGGAGTCTCGAGCGGACCCTTCAGGGCCACGCGCGTGCTCGCGATCGAGTCCATCGTCTCCTGGGGCACGCCCGAGGCGACCCCGCGCTTGAACACCTCCGCGCCCGCCTCGGCTTCCTGCCAGTCGATGGGGGCGCCGGTGGCCTCGACGATCGCACGGGCGGCGGCGACCACCTCCGGCCCGATGCCGTCGCCGGGGATCAGGGTGACTGGGATGCGGGCTACGTCGGTCTCGCTCACGCGGGCCCTCCTCGCGGGTCGTTCGCCGGACTTCGGCTGCCCTCATCGTATCGGGGCGCATCACGGCGGCGACCGGAGGTCCGGGTAGCATCCTGGCCATGGTCGTGATCGCGGGCGAGGGCGTCCGTTGAGGGATCGGCAAACGCGCGCTCATCGCATGCTCGCGGCCGCGGCGGTCTGCTCGATCGCGGGGCTGATCGCGGTGGCATGCACGACGGGCCGAGCGGTCGTCTCGCCGGCGCCGGACGCGCCGTCGGCCCCGGCTTCGGCCTCCTCGGGCGAGTCGGTGGTCGGCGAGCCCTCCGACTCCGGATGGGTCGAACCGACCGACGTGCTGGGGGCGCCGGGGCTGGTGAGCCGGCCCGATCCGGACCTCGCGCCGCAGGGCGTCGACCGGGAGCCGCTGCGATCGCCGCCGGCGTTGCAGGCGCCGGCCGACCGGTCACGGCCGTTCGATCCCGCTGCCGGGATCATGAACCTCGATCACCTGGTCTTCATCGTGCTCGAGAACCGGTCGTTCGATCATTACTTCGGGACGTTCCCCGGGGCGGACGGCATCCCGATGGGCGCCGACGGACGGCCGAAGGCCTGCTTGCCCGACCCTGCCCGCCCCGGCACGTGCCACCGCCCGTACCACGACACCAACTTCATCGACCAGGGCGGCCCGCACGGCGAGATCGGCAGTCAGCTCTCGATCAACGGCGGCGCGATGGACGGCTTCGTCGCCGCGCTCCGCACGTTCGGCAACGGGTGCATCAAGCACCCCGATGAGCGGCCGTGCCCGCAGGCGGTCGACGGGCCCCAGGGCCAGCCCGACGTCATGGGCTATCACACGGGCAAGGAGCTCCCGATCTACTGGCGGTACGCGACGACGTTCACGCTGCACGACCGCATGTTCGCCCCCACCGATTCGTGGACCCTGCCGGCGCACCTGTTCATGATCTCGGCGTGGTCGGCCACGTGCTCCGACCTGAACGATCCGATGTCGTGCACCTCCGACCAGCGGTTCCCGGGCGGCGTGTGGGCCGACGAACCGTCGAAGATCTGGGCGCCGAAGATGGGGGAGCCCAGGCCCTACGTCTGGGCGCCGATCACGTGGCTGCTGTACAAGGCCGGGGTCAGTTGGGGGTACTACGTGGGACGGGGGACCTGCGTGGCGCCGCCGTGCGAACACCTCGATGGCATCCTCACGGCGCCGGTGCAGAACCCGCTGCCGGGGTTCACCGCGACCGCGGCGACCGGCCAGTTGGACAACATCCGGCCGAACACGGAGTTCCTGCGTGATGCCCGCAACGGCGACCTGCCGAGCGTGTCGTGGTTCATGCCCCAGGTGGACCACGGCGAGCATCCTCCGGACTCGATCGAGGTCGGCCAGGCCTACGTGGCGAACGCGATCAACGCGGTGATGCAGGGGCCCGAGGAGCAGTGGCTGCGCACCGCGATCTTCCTCACGTGGGACGACTGGGGCGGGTTCTACGACCACGTCCGGCCCCCGGTCGTCGACGAGAACGGATGGGGGTTACGGGTCCCCTCGATG
>DASZOO010000053.1:0-35540 GCA_035550775.1 Actinomycetota bacterium
GGTGGAGGTGGCGGGATTCGAACCCGCGTCTCTCGGCGACCACTCGGGACTTCTCCGGGCGCAGCCTGGTGGTGAGATCTCGCCTCGGGGCTCCCACCGGCGGAGTTCCCTTCGGCCAGCCTCGGTGCGATGTCCCCCGCCGGCCCCGAGGCCGAACCGGCGGAGTGAGTCTGCTCACGACGCCCATCCCCCGGTCGCAGACGTCCCGGGGGGGACGGCTACCGCTTAGGCAGCGAGCGCGTACTCTTCGTTGGCGCTTGTGTGTTGTCCGGCGTTTAACGTGACATCCGGGATCACGGCCCGCTTCCCCCGAGCGATGAACGCCCAGATCGAAGCCAGTACACCCCCGTATTCGGTTGTCCTCACGAGTATACGGCCGCGGGGCGTCGAGCCTGAAGCCGCACGGTCAGGCGTCCGCCAACAGCCGCGCCCCGACCTCTCGCGTGACGTCGACGAGCAGATCGACGTCGCTCTCACGGATGCGCCAGTTCGTGATCGCGGGCCGCAGGGCCACCCGCCCGCCGAAGTCGGTGGTGCCGAACACCACCCGCCCGTCCTCGACCACCGCCTCGCCGAGGCGCCGGTTCAGGTCGTCGAGGTGTTCCTCGGCCACACCGTCTGGGTGATAGCGGAAGCACACGATGTTCAACGGCACGTCGGCGAGCCGCTCGAGATCCCCTTCGTCGTCGACCCGGGCCGCCAGGCGCTGTGCGAGGTCGAGGTGGCGCTCGACGATCGCTCGGTACCCCTCGCGGCCGTACGCGCGCAGGGTCGCCCAGACGGGGAACGAGCGAGCACGTCGCGACATCTCGGGGCCGAGGTATCCCCAGTTGGGCCGCGGGTCGTCGACGTCGGGCAGGTACGCCGCGCCGCTGCCGAACACCGCCGGCTGCAGCGACGGATCGCGCACGAACGCGAAGCCCGACTCGTACGGCACGTTCAGCCACTTGTGGCCGTCGGCGATCGCCGAGTCGGCGCGCTCGAGCCCGCTCAGCAGGTGTCGGGTGCGATCGGACACGGCCGCGAACAGTCCGAACGCGCCGTCGACGTGGAGCCACGCGCCGTGGCGCTCGGCCAGGTCGGCCATGGCGTCGATCGGATCGAAGTCGCCCGCGTTGACCTCGCCGGCGCTCGCGATCAGCACCGCGGGGGCGCCGCCCAGCCCGGCGAGCTCTCGATCGAGCTCGTCGACGTCCAGCCGCCCGATCGCATCGCGGGCGAGCTTGCGCACGCTCGATCGCCCGAGGCCGAGCATCGCTAGGGCCTTCACGTCGCTGGCGTGCACGTACCCCGATCCGAACACGGACATCGAGGGAAGGCCCGCGGTGCCGTGCTCGTCGATGTCGACGCCGTGCTGCAGCCCCCACCAGCGCCGGGCGCAGGCGAGCGCGGTGAAGTTCGCCATCGTGGCGCCGGTGGTGAGCACCCCGCCCCAGGTCGCCGGCAGCCCGAAGAGCTCCCGGAGCCACCGAAGCACGACCGACTCCAGCTGGGCGGCGAGCGGCGAGGCGACCCATGCCCCCGGGTTCTGGTCGAGGACGGTCGTGAGCCAGTCGGCGCCGAGCGCGGCGGGCGTCGTACCGCCCGTGATGAAGTGGAACCAGCGGGGCCCCGAGGTTCGCAGGGTCCCCTCGAGCCCTCCGAGCAGCTCCCGCAACGCCTCCTCGGCGCCCTCGCCTCGCTCGGGCAGCGGGGCGTCGAACGCCGCCGCGACCGTCTCCGCCGTCGCCCCGCGGACCGGCCCGTCGTCGAGAGCCGCCAGGTACTGGGCGCCTTCCTTCGCGAGCAGCGCGATCACGGGATCGATCTCGTCGGCCCGAGGTGCGCTCGGCTCGTCCATGCGCCGATGGTACGCGTCTTCGAAAGGCCTCGGCCCGCTCAGTGCCGTTCTGCCGCGTCGACGGCCGAGGCATCGGGTCCGGCGTCGGCCGGAGCGAGGCCCTGCGCCGCATCGGCCGGCGCATGCTCGGCGCGCGACCGCGCGATGAACGGGATCGCGATCGCTCCGATCGCTCCCGCGAGCAGGTAGGAAGCCGGATAGCCCCACACGTCGGCGGCCCGCCCGAGGCCGGGCTGCACGACGACGCCGCCGCTGGACGACATCAGGGAATCGAACGACAGGATCGTGGCTCGCTGTTTCGACGGGATCAGCGCGTTCAGATAGGCCTGCCGGATCGGCATCGCGGCGGCGAACAGCAGGCCCCAGACCACGATCAGCGCGAGCACCACCCAGAAGCTCGCGATGAGACCGATCAGCACGATGCACGCGACGCTCGCGCCCTCGGCGACGAGCAGCGCCGAGGTGCGCAGCCTGAAGAGCCTGCGGATCCTCGCCGTGAGCAGACCCCCGAGCATCTGAGCGCCGGCCACGATCGCGGCCGTCAGCCCCGCGATGCCGTACGCGGCCTCGTTGCCGTAGAGCTCCAGCAGGTAGGGCTGCAGCGCGTAGAACACGTAGAACCCGACACCGCCGGTGAACGGCGCCGCCAACATGAGGAACCGCACCGGAGGAACCCGCCACCCGTACTCGATCGAGGCCGCCGTGATGGACCTGATCGCGTGCAGCGGACCTCTGGAGCGGTCGGGGGTGAAGCCCACGTCGTGCATCGTCGCCAGCGCGACCACGAACACGAGGACCAGCACGACCGCCCGGGCGACGAAGGGCACCCCGAGGCTCGTGGCCTGGGCGAGGATGCCGCCTCCCACCGAGCCGAGGAGCATCGCCACCCCGCCGATCACCTGGCCACGCCCGAGGACCGCTTCGAGCGAACCGCCGTAGGCGGTCGCCTCGAGGGCATCGACCAGCCAGGCCTCGACGGCCCCGGAGAAGAACGTGAACCCCAGCCCGAGCAGGGTCGAGACGAGCGCCCACGCCCAGAACTGCGCGTCGACCTGCCACAGCAGCACGTAGAGCCCGGTCGTCACCGAGAGCGTGAGCGTGCCGAGCAGGAACGAGAGTCGCCGTCCCCAGCCGTCGGCCACCACGCCGGTCGGGACCTCGAAGACCACCATGCCGGCCGTGAAGAACGCGTTCGCCGCGAACGCCTCGAAGTTCGAGAGCCCCGCGTCGAGCAGGAAGATCGTGTTGATCCCCCAGATCAGCGATGCGGCGAGCGTCGTCCCTGCCTCGAGGACGTAGTAGGTAGTGAGGATCGATCGTGACGACGGCATCAGCGGACGTTCCCCGGCGCGAGTGTCTCGGGTCCGGCCACCGTACCGCTCTGCCTGCTAACGCCGGCGACCCAGCTCCTGGGCGATCTCGCGTTCCTGCTCTCGCTTGGCGATCGACTGACGCTTCTCGTGCTCACGCTTCCCCCGTGCCACCGCGATCTCGACCTTCGCCATGCCGTGGGCGAAGTACACGCGGAGGGGCACCAGCGCCACCCGTTGCTCCTGCTGCAGGGCGGCCAGCTCGTCGATCTCACGGCGATGCAGCAGGAGCTTCCTGGGGCGCGTCGGCAGGTGGCGGCGCTTGTCGCCCTGTTCGTACGGCGGCACGTGCATGCCTTCGAGCCAGACCTCGCCGTCGCGCACCCGAGCGTACGCCTCGGCGAGCGACGCCCGCCCGCCACGCAACGACTTGACCTCGTCGCCCGTCAGCACGATGCCACACTCGATCGTCTCGAGGATCCGGTAGTCGTGTCGAGCCTTGCGGTTCGACGCCACGGTCTTCTGGCCGGGGTCGCCGCCCTTCGGAGACATGACCCGCGCCGACCTCAGACGTCGAGGAACCGGCGCATGCCGATCGTGCCGGCGATCACGGCCACCGCCACCGCCGCGATCAGGATCCAGGGCGCGACCGCGAGCACGTCGGAGTTGCGGATCAACGGGAAGAACTGCAGCTGGCCCCGGAGCTGGTCGATGAAGAAGACCTTGATCACGAAGAGCGCGGCCAGGGCCGCGACGGCGCCGATCAGCGACTCCACCAACCCCTCGATCAGGAACGGGACGCGGATGCGCCAGTTCGTCGCCCCCACCAGCCGCATGATGCCGATCTCCTTGCGACGCGCGAACATGCCCATGCGCAGCGTGTTCGCGACGAGCGCGATCGCCGACGCGAGCATGATCACCGCGATCGACAGCACCCCGATCGAGAGCACGCGCGTGATCGCGGTCAAGCGATCGAGCAGATCTCGATAGTCGGAGACGTCGCGCACGCCCGGCTCGGTGCACTGGATCTCCTGGGTCGTGCCGCCGGCCTCGCACCCGAGGGCGGCGGTGATCTGGTCGAACTGGGACGGATCGGCGAGGTTGATGCGCAGCGACGTCGGGATCGCCTTCTCGCAGTCGACGCCTTCCTGGAAGACCTCCTGATCCTCGAACAGCCGGTCGAACGCCGCGCAGGTCTCGGCCTTGTCCCAGTATTCGATCGAGCCCACGGCCGGCAGCTCCTGCAGGTTGGTCTGGATGCGGGTGACGGTCTCGTCCCGAACCGGGTCGGTGAGGTACACCGCCACCTGCACGTTGCCGGTCCACGCCTCGATCACGAGGTTGAACTGCCGTGCGATCAGCAACGCGAGTCCGAACAGGAACAGCGCGATGAAGGCGGTCGACATCGCCGCGAACGCCACGATGCCGTTGCGTCGCAGTCCGGCGGCGGTCTCGCGGAGGTAGTACTCCAGCCGCATCAGCTGTAAACGCCCCGGGACTGGTCCCGCACCACGTACCCCTCGTCGAGCTCGATCACCCGCTTGCGCATCGCGTCGACGATCGCCTGGTCGTGGGTGGCCATCACCACGGTCGTGCCGATGCGGTTCACCTTGTCGAGCAGCCGCATGATGTCGACGCTCGTGTTGGGGTCGAGGTTGCCCGTGGGCTCGTCGGCCAACAACACGAGCGGTCGGTTCACGCACGCACGGGCGATCGACACCCGCTGCTGCTCGCCGCCAGAGAGCTCGTCGGGGTAGTTGCTGAGCTTGTCGCCGAGCCCCACGTACTCGAGGATCTCCGGCACGCGTTGCCCGATCACGTTCTTGGGCTTGCCGATCACCTCGAGCCCGAACGCGACGTTCTCGAACACGGTCTTGTCCTGGAGCAGCCGGAAGTCCTGGAAGACCGTGCCGACGTTGCGGCGCAGCTTCGGGATGTCCCAGCTGGACATCTTCGCCAGGTTCTTGCCGCCCACGTAGATCTGGCCCTTCGTGACGTCTTCCTCGCGGATCAGCAGGCGGATCATGGTCGACTTGCCGGATCCGGACTGCCCGACGATGAAGACGAACTCGCCCTTCTCCACCTCGACGTTGACGTCGGTGAGGGCGGTGACTCCGTTCTTGTAGGTCTTCGTGACACGCTGAAGACTGATCATCTGGACCTCAGGGGTGGGGGGAAGCGGGAACGCGGACCACCCTACCAGACGTCTTCCGCGCGGCCGGGAGCCGACTCCGTAAGCTTGGGCGCCATGGGCGCGACGACCGTGGCAACCCCAGGCCACCGAGCCGACGACCTCGGGGCCCCCCCCGGCCGGGCACGTCGCATCGGCGCCGCCCTGGCCGGCCCGACCCTGATCGTCGCGGGCGTCCTGTTCGCGCTGCGCGGCTTCGTCTTCGCCGACCGACTGAGCGACGCGCACCCCGACATCCTCTCGTTCTGGCTCCCGCGCTTCTCCTTCCTCGGACGCTCGATCGCCGCGGGCCACGTGCCCCTGTGGAACCCGTTCGAGATGGCCGGGTACCGGTTCGCGGCCGATCCTCAGGGAGGCTGGCTCTACCTGGTGCCGATGACGCTGTTCTCGAGGCTCTCCCCCGCGGTCGCGATGCGGGCGTTCATCGTCGCCAACCCCTTGATCGCCGGTCTCGCGCTCTTCTCGTTCCTGCGCATCGAGCGGCTGTCCCGACTCGCGGCGACGGCGGGCGGACTCTCGCTCGCGATGCTGATGTCGACCTCGGAGATCGCGATCTCGATGCCGTTCGCCGGCGCGATGGCATGGACGTGCGTGGCGCTCGCCGGGGCGGCCGGGTACCGGCGAGCCAGGCGCTGGTCGGCCCGGGTCGGATGGATCGCCCTCGGCGCCCTGGGGTGGTCACAGGTCGCGACCGCCCATCTGAGCCACGGCCTGGTCGTCTGCACGGCGCTCCTGACCGCCTACCTGGTCGCGGGACTCGTCGCCGATATCTCGGCGCGCGGCGGGGAAGCCGATATCTCGGCGCGAGAGGGTGAAGCCGATGTCTCGGCGCGAGGCAGGGAAGCCGATATCTCGCGTTGGGCGAGCGCCGGCTCCGCGAGCGCTCGAGCGGCGATCTTCCTCGTCGCGATGCCGCTCCTCTCGCTGGCCGTCCTGCTGCCGCGGGTCGACGCGCTCGAGGCCTCCAGCCTCGCCACGGGATACGACCGGCTCGGAGACGCGATCGGCGTGCTCGGCGGCAGCGACTCCGGTTCGATCCAGGACAACGGGGTCTGGGCGGCCTGGCCGTTCGGGTTCGGGGCCACCCCCGGCGCCTACGCGGGGGCGGTGATCCTGCTCGGCGTGCCGCTCGCGCTGCGGACACGGCGCCATCGCGGGCTGCTGTGGGCGTTCGGCGGCGCCCTCGCCCTCACGTGGCTGTTGATGCTCGACCCCGTCGTCACCTCGCCCGCTGTCCGGGATCTCTTCCTGCGCATCCCGTTCGGTGACGTGTACCTGCACAACCCCGGCCGCATGCGGTACCTGGCGGTGATCGCCGTGCCCGTCCTGGGCGCGATCGGCCTCCAAGGGCTGCGAGAGGACCCGCTGGAACCTCGGGCGGCGGCTCGCTGGCTCGCGGCCGGCGCGTTCCTGTGGCTGGGCATGCCGCTGATCGCGTTCGCGTACCCCCTGCGGTTCGTGGTGCTCGCCCTCGGCCTCGCCGCGGGCGCCTGGGCGCTGTTCCAAGCGACGGCGCGGCGGCGGCCCTGGGCGTGGATCGTCGTCGGCTCGGTGCTCACCGTCGAGCTCCTGGTCAGCGCGGTCTACTCCCAGCTCACGCCGCCCGGCGACACGATCCGGCTCAACCTGGAGGCAGGGGTCCACCCCAACCTGATCCCGCAGCCGCTCCCCCTGCCGCGGGTCGACGCCTCGGCGTTCGTCTCGCCGACCGCGTTCGTGCCTCGCCTGGCGGCGACGCACGACCGCTACCTCACCTGGGCCCCCCCGGCCTCCTCGTTCGAGAAGGGCTACCTGTTCATGCAGCTCGAACCCGACTGGCCGGCCCTCGCGATGGAGCGCGGCACGCTGTTCGGCGCGCACGACACCTTGGGGTACAACCCGGTGCAGCTCCGTCGCTACTGGGACTACATCCGGGTGCGCTCGCCGCTGCCGGTCTTCTACAACGCGTCGGTGATCGACGTTCCGACGTTGCGCGACATGCGATTGCTCGGGGCCCGGTACCTGGTGGTGCCGACGGGCATCGAACCACCGCTCGACGGGTCCGTCGTGGCCCGGGCACAGGGCTACGATCTGTTCGAGGTCACGGGGTGGCAGCCGCGGGTCTCGGTGGTGCCGAACTTCCGCGTCGTGCCGACCGAGACGGGAGCGCTGCGCACGGTCCTGCCGTCGTCGTTCGATCCTGCCGCGCTCGCCGTGCTGGAGCGAGATCCGGGCGTCGAGCCCACCCCGGAGGCCGAGGCCGGCGACGCCACCTACCGAGAGACATCCCCCGAGTCGGTGACGATCGACGTGCGCGCCACCGCCCCATCGATCGTCGTCGTGCGAACCGTCTTCGACGACGGGTGGCAGGCCACGGTCGACGGGCAGCCGGCCGAGGTGATCCCGACCGACGGATTCCTGCAAGGGGTGGCGGTGCCCTCGGGCGATCACCAGCTGCGCCTGACCTACCGGGACCCGGCGGTGAGCGCAGGCGTGCGCGCCGGGATCGTCGGGTGGGGAGCGCTCGCGCTCGCCGCGCTCGTCGCGTCGTTCGTGCAACGACGGCGAGCCCGCACCGTCAGCTCGAAGCGGCCGCCCGGCGCCGGAGCTCGGATTCGATGAACCGGTCGATGTCGCCGTCGAGCACCCGATGCGGATCGCCGACCTCGACCTCGGTTCGATGATCCTTCACCATCTGGTAGGGAGCGAGCACGTAGGAGCGGATCTGCGAGCCGAAGTCGACCGCCTTTCGCTCCCCGCGGATCGAGGCCATCTCCTCCTCGCGCCGCTGGCGCTCTCGCTCGGCGAGGCGCGCCTTCAGGATGCTCATGGCGACGGCCCGGTTCTGCAGCTGTGACCGTTCGTTCTGGCATGCGGCCACGATGCCGGTGGGGATGTGCGTGATCCGGACCGCGGAATCGGTGGTGTTCACCGACTGGCCGCCCGGTCCGCTCGATCGGTACACGTCGATCCGCAGCTCCTCCGGCGGGATCTCGATGTCGTCTTCGTCGGACTCCTCGAGCATCGGGATCACGTCCAACGACGCGAACGACGTGTGCCTGCGCTTCTGGGCGTCGAACGGGCTGATGCGCACGAGACGATGGACCCCCCGCTCGGCCGAGAGCAGCCCGTACACGTTCGTGCCTCGAACCGTGAACGTGGCCGACTTGAGACCCGCCTCGTCTCCGTACTGGATGTCGTCGACCTCGGCGTCGAAGCCCTCACGCTCCGCCCATCGCGTGTACATGCGCAGCAGCATCTCGGCCCAGTCCTGACTCTCCGTGCCTCCAGCGCCGGCGTTGATCGTCGCGATCGCGTCGGACGCGTCGTACGGGCCGGAGAGCAGCGCCGCGAGCTCGAGCTTGTCGACGTCGGCCTCGAGCCCACCGACCGATCCGGCGAGCTCGTCGGCGAGCTCGGGATCCGACGCCTCGGCCAGCAGCTCGTCGATCGCCACCGCGTCGTCGACGCGGGCGATCAGGCCATCGACGCGGGCGATGTCGTCGCGCAACCGAGCGAGGCTCGAGGTGACCTGTTGCGCTCGTTGCGGGTCGTCCCAGAGGGAAGCGTCGCTCGCCTGCCGTTCCAGCTCTTCGGCCCGCGCGCGCTTGCCGTCGACGTCAAAGGAACTCCTTGGCGGCAAGGACGCGCTCGCGGAGCTTCTGCAGACGCTCGGTGTGCTCGCTCATCGCGCGGCGCATCGTAGCAGCGCTTCGTGGACTACCGTGACCCGATGATCCGAGCGCTCGAACCGGCCGTCGACGCCGACGCCTGCGATGCGATCGTCCGCGGCCTCCCGGAGTGGTTCGGGGACCCGGTCGGTATCGCGGACTGCGCCCATGCGGTCCGGACGCACGAGGGGCTGGTGGCCGTCGACGACTCCGAGGTGGTCGGTTTCCTCACGTACGAGCCCCGGGAGGGATCGGACCGCGAGATCACGTGGATCGCCGTGCGGGCCGATCGGCGAGGCCGGGGCATCGGCACGCGGCTCCTCGGGACGCTGATCGATCGGTCGCCGGCCGGGAGCTCCCTGCTGGTCAAGACCCTGTCGGACCGCGACGGCGATCCCGGGCCCGAGTACACGCAGACCAGGGCGTTCTACCTCGCTCGCGGATTCGCACCCGTCGCGGAGCTCGACATCTGGGGGCCGGAGAACCCCTGTCAGGTGCTGGCGAGGCCGGTCACGGCCGCATCGTCGTAGGGCCCGGCGTCAGACGGCGGCCCCGTGGCACTTCTTGTACTTCTTCCCGCTGCCGCAGGGGCACGGCGCGTTCCGCGGCACCTTGTCGCTCACGGCCTGGTTCGCGTTCGCGGTTCTCGAGCCGCCGCCGCTCGCCGCCCGCTGTCCTCCTGCTTGTTCGACGGCGGCGCGGTTGTCCTGCACGCGCGTGGGCTGCGGGGCCTGCTGGCGTGCCTGTTCCTCGTCCTGACGGACGAACTCGACGCGGTAGATGTACCGGACGAAGTCGGCCTGGATCGACTCGGTGAGCGCCTGGAACATGTCGTAGGCCTCACGGCGGTAGGCCGTGATGGGGTCCTGCTGCGCCAGGGCCCGCAGGTGGATGCCCTCCTGCAGGTAGTCCATCTCGTAGAGGTGCTCGCGCCACTTCGTGTCGGTGATGTTCAGCAGCACGACCCGCTCCAGCTCGCGCATCACCTCGGGCGTGACCGCGCGTTCCTTGTCCTCGTACCGAGCGAACGCGTCGTCCACGAAGACCGTGACGAGCTCGTCGGAGTCCAGGACCTCCGCGGCCCGTTCCCGGGGAACCTGCACCGGGTAGATCTCGAGCAGGGCGGTGTACAGCGCGTCGAGGTCCCATTCCTCGGGGAAGACGTCGGGCGGGCACTGCGACACCACGATGCCGGACACGAGGTCCTCGACGAAGCCGATCGCTTCCTCGCGCAGGTCCTGTCCCTCGAGGATCTTCCGGCGCTCGCCGTAGATCGCTTCGCGCTGGCCGTTCATGACCTCGTCGTACTTCAGGACGTTCTTGCGACGCTCGTAGTTGAGCTCCTCGATCTGCTTCTGGGCATTCTCCACGGCCTTGGAGACCATCTTGGCCTCGATCGGCTCGTCGTCGGGCCACTTCAGCCGCTGCATGATCGAGGCGACGCGGTCGCTCGCGAACATGCGCATCAGGTCGTCCTCGAGCGAGAGGTAGAACCTCGACTCGCCCGGGTCGCCCTGGCGACCCGACCGCCCTCGGAGCTGGTTGTCGATGCGTCGAGACTCGTGTCGTTCGGTGCCCAGCACGTACAGCCCGCCGAGCTCGACGACCTCGTGGTGTTCGGCATCGGTCTGGGCCTTGAACTTCGCGAGGATCGGCTCGTACTCGGCCTCGTACGCCGCTCGTTCCTCCTCGTCCATCTCGAAGAGCAGGTAGCGGTCGTTGTCCCAGTCACGGGCGGCCATCTCCTGCCGGGCGAGGTACTCGGGGTTGCCGCCGAGCAGGATGTCGACGCCTCGGCCGGCCATGTTCGTGGCGACGGTGACCGCGCCTTTGCGGCCCGCCTGCGCCACGATCATCGCTTCCTTCTCGTGGTTCTTGGCGTTCAAGACGTTGTGCGGGATGCCGCGCCGGTTCATGAGCCCGGAGAGCAGCTCGGACTTCTCGATCGAGACCGTGCCCACGAGGATCGGCTGGCCCGTCTCGTGCCGATCACGCAGGTCGTCGACGACCGCGTTCCACTTGGCCTGTTCGCCCTTGTAGATCAGATCCTGCTCGTCGCTGCGCACGTTGGGCCGGTTCGTGGGGATCTCGACGACCGAGATCTTGTACGTCTCCTCGAACTCGGTGAGCTGCGTCTTCGCCGTGCCCGTCATGCCGGCGAGCTTCTCGTACATCTTGAAGTAGTTCTGGATCGTGACCGTGGCGAGGGTCTGGTTCTCCTCCTTGATCTTCACGCCCTCCTTGGCCTCGATGGCCTGGTGGAGGCCCTCGGAGTAGCGCCGCCCCTCGAGCACGCGACCCGTGAACTCGTCGACGATCTTCACGTCTCCCTGCTGCACGACGTAGGCCACGTCGCGCTTGTACAGCTCCTTGGCGCGCAGGGCGTTCTGCAGGTGGTGCACGAGCGTGGTGTTCGAGTGATCGTAGAGGTTGTCGATGCCGAGGATCTCCTCGACCTTGCCGACCCCCTTCTCGGTGATCGCGATCTGATACTTGGCCTCCTCGACCTCGTAGTCGTCGTCGCGCTTGAGCCGGGGGGCGACCCGGGCGAAGGTGACGTACCACTTCGCGGAGTCCCGCACCATGCCGCTGATGATCAGCGGCGTCCGCGCCTCGTCGATCAGGATGGAGTCGACCTCGTCCACGATCGCGTAGCTGTGACTGCGCTGCACGCAGTCCTCGAGGCGCATCGCCATGTTGTCGCGCAGGTAGTCGAAGCCGAACTCGTTGTTGGTGCCGTAGGTGATGTCGGCCGCGTAGGCCGGACGGCGTTGCGCCGAGGTCATCGTCGCCTGGATCAGACCCACGTCGAGCCCGAGGAACCGGTAGATGCCGCCCATCCACTCGGAGTCGCGCTTGGCCAGGTAGTCGTTGACGGTGACGATGTGCACGCCCCCGCCGGAGAGCGCGTTCAGATAGCCCGGCAGGGTCGAGACGAGCGTCTTGCCCTCACCGGTCTTCATCTCCGCGATGTTGCCCTGATGCAGGGCGGCGCCCCCCATGATCTGCACGTCGAAGTGCCGCTGGCCGATCGTGCGCCGCGCCGCCTCGCGAACGGAGGCGAAGGCTTCGGGAAGCAGGTCGTCCAGCGGCTCCCCGGCGTCGGCGCGTCGCTTCAGCTCGGGGGTCCTGGCCCTCAGCTCGTCGTCCGAGAGATCCTCGACCTCGGGCTCGAACGTGTTCACGATCTTCGCGATCGACTCGAGGTTCTTGAGCTTGCGGCCTTCTCCGATGTTGCCGAGCTTGTCGAGTACCGGCACGTGGTTCCCTTCGGGGTGGATCGAACGGTGGCTGGGTCGTCTCGGTCTTCGATTCTAGTCCCGTGCCGGTTCGACCCCCGGCGCGGGCGCGACGAGGCCGTCGCGAGCGACGGGCCGCATCCTCATCACGATCACGAGCACGCCCGTGACGAGGGCGGCCGTGGCCACCCCGAGCGCCCGGTACCCGGCCGTTGCGAGCAGGGCTGCGGAGACCAGACCCGCTGCGGCGGAACACCCGCTCACCACGAGATCGGTGAGGCCGAGCGCCCCGGCCCGTTCCGTGGGCGCCGTCACGTCGCTGATCACCGCGGTGGCTCCGAGGAACGTGGCGGACCACCCGAGGCCGAGCGCGAAGAGCCCGGCGCCGACCACGAGGGCGGAACCTCCGGTTCCGGCCAGCAGGGCGCCGATGAGGCTCGCGGCGCACCCGGCGACGAGCCCCGATCGCCGGCCCCACCGGTCCATCGCGGCACCGATCAGCGGGGAGAAGGCGAACATGCCGCCGATGTGGAGGCTGATGATCCATGCGATGGTCGCGTCGCCGTGTCCGAGGTGATGCAGGGCCGCCGGCGTCACGCCCATCACGCCGACCATCGCGATCTGCCCGACCGCGGCCGCCAGGATGGCCGTGCGGAACGCGCTCACGCTCAACAGCTGCCGCGGCGTCCGAGCATCGGCCGGAGCATCGGGCTCGTGGGCGGCGGCCACGGCGAGATCGCGCGGATCGGGCCTGACCCGAAGGACGAACCCGGCGGCCACCGACGCCCCGATCGGCACGACAGCCCAGGGAAGGAGATCCGAGGCGCGTTGATCCGATGCCACTCCCTGCAGGATCGCCACGAGCAGCGGGCTCCCCACGGCGCCCACGGTGCCGCAGGCGAGCAGGATGCCGACGGCCCGCGCGCGCCGATCCTGGGGATACATGTCGCCCACGGCGGCACGCGTGAGGTTCACGCCCGCGTACCCCATGCCGAACGGCACCACGGCGAGCATCAGCAGCGGGAACGAGCCCGCGATCACGGCCGCGGCGCAGCCCGCTCCGGCGAGCCCGGTCAGCCCCAGGGCGAGCAGGATGCCCGGACGCCGCCCGACGCGATCCATCCATCGCCCGAACACCGGGGCGGCCACGGCGGCGACCCCGAAGTAGACGGCCCACACCAATCCGCTCGCGCTTCGCCGTCCCGAGAGCTCGGTCGCCGCGACCGTCCCCGCCACCAGCAGGACGGGGAACGTCAGCTGCGCGAACCCCTGCGCCGCGGCCAGGAGGGCGGTGTTCCGGCGAACGGCAGGCTCCCGGTCCGAGCGGGCGATCGAAGGGTGGATCGTCGTGCCGGACACGACTCAGATCGGCTCGGTGAGCGCGCCGAGGCGTTCGATCAGGCGAGCGTTCTCGGCGTAGTCGACCGGACAGGCGACGATCGAGACGGCGTCGTCGTCGATCGCCTTTCGGAGCGTGGGTGCGAGCTCGTCCGCGGAGCCGATCGCGTAGCCCTTGGCACCGAAGCTCTCGGCCAGCTGCACGAAGTCGGGGTTCGAGAAGGAGACCGCCGCCTGCCGGCCGAAGTGGATGTCCTGCTTCCACCCGATGAGGCCGTAGCTCCCATCGACCCACACGAGGACGACGAAGGGCACGCCCTCGCGCACGGCGGTCTCGATCTCCGACATGCTCATCGCGAATGCGCCGTCGCCCATCGCCGCCAGCACCTTGCGGCCGGGGGACACGAGCTTCGCGGCGATCGCACCCGGCAGGGAGAAGGCCATCGTCGCCAGCCCGTTCGAGATGAGGCACGTGTTGGGTCGATGGGTGGGGTACAGCCGCGCCATCCACATCTTCACGGCGCCCGTGTCGCAGAGCACGATGTCGTCGTCCCCGAGCACCGACCGCACGTCGCAGACCACGCGCGCCGGCGCCATCGGGAACGAGTCGTCGGCGGCACCGTGCTCGAACTCCTCGCGGACCAGGTCGCGAACCGGGAAGATCTCGCCCCGCGTGTCGTGGACGAGGCTCGATGCCCCGATCGCGTCGAGCGTCTCGCCGATGTTCCCCTGGACCCCCACCGCGAGCGTGTAGTGGGCATCGACTTCGGCGACCGTCCTGTGCAGGTGTACGATCTGCTTGTCCCGCATCGGGTTCCACCGCACCGGTGAGTACTCCACCAGGTCGTAGCCGACCGCCAGGACCACGTCGGCCCGATCGAGCCCGAAGTTCGCGTAATCCTTGACCATGAAGCCGATCGTGCCGAGCGCGTTGGGGTGGTGGTCGGGGAACACCCCCTTGCCGAGGAACGTCGTCGCGACGGGGAGGTTGAGCCGCTCGCTGAACCGGACCAGCGCGTCGGTCGCCCCGTCGCGAGCCACGCCGGGACCCGCCAGCACCACCGGGTGCCGGGCGGTGGCGAGCACCTGCGCAGCCCGCCGTACCTGGCCCTCGTCCGGGGAGGGATCGACCGGCGTGTTCACGGGGAGCACGGGTGCATCGGTCGCTCGCTCGGCGACGTCCTCCGGCAACACGATGAACGTCGCCCCCGGCGGCTCGGTGGTCGCGCGCTTGAAGGCCTTCCGAACCATCTCGGGAGCGGCGGCCCCGATCGTGACCATGTCGCCCCACTCCGTGATCGGACGGAACAGCGAGACGAGGTCGACGAACTGGTGCGACTCCTTGTAGATGCGATCGAGGCTCGCCTGGGCCATGATCGCCACCAGGGGATGCGAGTCGAGCTGGGCGTTGGCCACGCCCAGCATCAGGTTGATCGCCCCGGGCCCCAGGGTCGCCAGGCACACGCCCGGCTTGCCGGTGAGCGCTCCGTAGGTGTCGGCCATGAACGCCGCTCCGCGCTCGTCGCGCGTCGTGATGAACCGGATCGAGCTGTCGGCGAGCGCATCGATCGTGTGCAGGTTCTCTTCCCCGGGGAGTCCGAAGACCACCTCCACGCCTTCGTTCTCCAGGCACTCGACGATCGCGCGCGCGACGGTGCGGCTGGAACTCACCGGGTCAGGGTATCGGAGCGTGCTCAGAAGAGCTGACGGGTGAGCTGGGCGTGTCCCACGTGTTCCCGCAGGTGCTCGAGGGCGTGGAGCAGCGCCCACGCCGACGTGACCGGCTCGTCGGATCGATCCACTCGCCACGGCGCCAGGCCCGTGGCGCCGGGATCGAACGGTGCGTCGCCCTCGAGCAGCGCCGTGCACTCGTCGCTCATCGAGCCGAGCCACGCCATGAACGCGTCCGCGTCGTCGACCACCACGACGAACTCCGCGGGGCGGTCACGCTCGGGCAGCGGAGCGCCGGTGGCCAGGCTCAGCCAGGCGCGCGTGCTGTGCATCGCGTGGGTGACCAGCACCCCGAGCGGGTTCGTGTCGTCGCCCGCGGGACGCCGGTTCAGATCACCGGCCGTGCACCCTTCGACGGCCATGCGCAGCTCCTCGAGGGAATCGGCCAAGATGTCGCGTGCTGCCGCGATCGTCGGATCGGACACGGTCAGCTGATCTCGATCATCTTCTCGCGCACGGCGTAGACGACCGCTTCCATGCGTGAATGCAGATGCAGCTTCTCGAGGATATTGCGGATGTGATTCTTGACCGTGTTCTCGCTGATGAACAGCTGCTTGGCGATGTCACGGTTGTTCAAGCCCTGCGCCACCAAGCCCAAGACCTCCATCTCACGATCGGTGAGCTTGGGAGCGGGCATGCGCGGCTGCTCTTCGGCCGACTTCGACATCGCGGCGAACTCGGTGAGCAGCTTCGACGCCATCGAGGGCGAGATGCGCGACTGGCCGGCCCACACGCTGCGGATCGCGTCGGCGACCTCTTCGATCGGGATCTCCTTCAGCAGGTACCCACTGGCCCCGGCCTTGATCGCGTCGTAGAGGTCGCCTTCCTCGTCGCTGATCGTGAGCATCAGGATCTTGCAGTGCGGCAGTAGGTCCTTGATCTGCCCGGCCGCCTCGATGCCCGATCGCTTCGGCATGCGCACGTCCATCAGCACGACGTCGGGCATCGTCTCCTGCGCGCGGTCGACGGCCTCGGCACCGTCGGACGCTTCCCCGACCAGCTCGATGTCGGGCTCCTGCTGGAGCACCATCTCGAGTCCGCGGCGGAACAGCGCGTGGTCGTCGACCACCATCACACGCAGCTTCTCCGACGCGTCCTTCCCGCCAGTGTCGTTGGTCACCGGTCCCCCTCGGTCGAGCCCTCGCCTTCCTCGACGGAAGCCGAGCCACTCAGCTGAGGGGATTCTAGTGCGCCCTTGTGCAGGGAAGCGCGACGTTTGCCGTGATGATCGCGGAGCTGTCGCTCGAGCTTGTCGGCCACACGGTCGATCGCGGTCGGCACGTCGCCCGCCTCCGCCTGCGCACGGAACGTCCTCCGAGGGATGTGGAGCGCCGCCTGCACACGCTTCACGCCGTCGGGAGCGGGATAGTGCTCACCGATGAACTCGAGATCGATCCTGGTGGTTCGAGGCTCGATGCGCTCGAGGTAGGCCAGCTTGTGACCGGCGGTCTCACGCACCTCGTCGGTGACCGAGAGACCGCGGCCCGTGAAGGTCAGATCCATGAGCTCGTCGTCGTCTCCTCGTGCGCCGGGCGGGCCCTCCGCCGGCTGACCTGGTCTTTTGCCCCACACCCGCCTGCCGGGGCGCTCGCCGCCGGTCACGGAGACCGACCACTCCCGCCCTCTCTCGCCCGAGAGCGAGGCAGGACTTACATCTAAACCGCGCCATGCTCAGCGACCAAGGGTCGCCTTACGTGGGTCGTTTCGCCCGCGGCTGGCATCGACTACCGGGGATCGTCCCCGGGCAACCACAGACCCGGACGTGGGCCCGGTCGAGTATAGGCAGGTCGGCCTGTCCGCAGGAGCGCGCGAGCGGCGACGAGGAGCGTGACCTGCGAGGTCCCTCTCGCACGCAAGGCCTCCGCGCATGCCGCGGCCGTCGCGCCGGTCGTGAGCACATCGTCGACCAGGAGGACGTGGCCCGGCACCACGACGCGATCCCGCACGACGAACGCCCCCCGCATCGCCTCTCGACGGGCCGCCGCGTCGCGCTCGGCCTGCGGGGTGGTCGCGACCACGCGCCGCAGCAGGCCGCGAACCGGCAGGCCGGCCTCACGCCCGACGGCGACCGCGAGCACCTTCGCCTGGTCGAACCCTCGCTCGGCCCTTCGTCGGCGCGCCAACGGGACCCAGGTCACCATCGAGGCACCCGGCGGCGCGCACGCGGCCATCGCGGCGCCGAGAGCACGCCCCACCCCCCGAACACCCCGGTACTTCAGGTGGTGGACGGACGCGCGAGCGGGGCCCTCGAACGCGAACGCAGCCCGGGCCCTGGTCACGACGCCGGGCGGACACTCCGCGCATCGCGGAACCGAGCCCTCGGCCGACGGAGCGCCGCACCGTTCGCACCACGGCCGGGTCAAGGCGATCAGCCCGCGCCGACATCGGTCGCAGAAGGGCCAGGCGGCCCCGCCGCAGCCGGCGCACCTGGGCGGGAACACGACGTCGAGGACGCGAGCCAACATCGCCCGACGATAGGGATCGGGTGCGACACGACCGTCAGGGCAGGTCGATCTCCAAGGGCCGTTCGCCTCCGCGGGCCTGGATCGCGAGCCGTGATCGGCTCTTGGCCGCGGGATAGGTCACCACCGTGCCGCGCCCCGTCTCCGGGTCGAAGGCCTCCTCGATCTGCGGCAGCGTGACATCGTCCGCCGACAGCGAGAGCCCGATGGGCGACGCCGCCTCGTAGGTCACACGAACGGAGTCGGTGGCGCAATCGACCTGTTCGATCGTGATGGTGGCCGAACCGGCCGCGATCGCCTTGCCCACCGGCGCCGAGCCACGCCGCATCGATCCGCGCGGCCAGGCGACGGCGAATCGATTCCCCGGGTGCACGACGCCGGGGTCGCCGTCGATCGTCACGTCGAGCTCGAGGCGGTACCAACCCGGACCGAGCTCGAGGAGCGGCACCTCGAACGGAACGAACAGGTCGAGGTGGGGCGCCACGTCGAGGATGACGGCC
Organism: Actinomycetota bacterium; assembly: GCA_035550775.1. Taxonomy (GTDB): domain Bacteria; phylum Actinomycetota; class UBA4738; order UBA4738; family HRBIN12; genus JAOUEA01. Next base: position 18,262 of record DASZOO010000053.1, read on the forward strand.
TCGACGGCGAGGGGCTGTCCGGGCCCGCCGGCCATCTCGGCGACCCGGGCGGCCTCGATCGCCACCTGGTGAGGATCGGCATCCTCACCCCGCAGCACGAAGGCCCCCTTGAGCGTCGCAGGGAAGCGCTCGAAGTGCGCACGGATCGAGACCCGACCGTCCATCGCCTAGGTGCCTTGCTCCCAGCTGCTGAGGTAGTGCTCCTGCTCGGTCGTGAGCTCGTCGATCTCGACGCCCATCGCGCGCAGCTTCAGGCGCGCGACATCCTTGTCGATCTCGACCGGCACCGGGTAGACGCGAGGTTCCAGCTGCCCCCGGTGCGACACCACCCATTCGGCTGAGAGCGCCTGGTTCGCGAACGACATGTCCATGACCGCGGCCGGATGCCCCTCGGCGGCGGTGAGGTTCACGAGACGCCCTTCCCCCAGTAGGTACACGCGTCGGCCGTCGGCGAAGGTGTACTCGTCGACGAACTCCCGGATGCGGCGGACACCGCCCGTTCCCAGCGACGCCAGCGCCGCCTTGTCGATCTCCACGTCGAAGTGCCCCGAGTTCGCGAGCATCGCGCCGTCCTTCAGCAGCTCCATGTGGTCGCGGCCGATCACCGTCGTGTCACCGGTCACCGTGATGAAGACGTCGCCCACACGAGCGGCCTCGCGCAACGGCATGACGGTGTAGCCCTCCATCACGGCTTCGATCGCGGCCGTCGGATCGACCTCGGTGACGATCACGTGCGCACCCATGCCGCGGGCCCGCGACGCGACGCCTCGCCCACACATGCCGTATCCGCACACCACGATCGAGCGCCCCGCCAGCAGGCGATTCGTGGCTCGCATGATCGCGTCGATCGTCGACTGCCCGGTGCCGAAGCGGTTGTCGAACAGGTGCTTCGTGTCGGCGTCGTTCACGCTCACGATCGGGTATCGCAGCGCGCCGTCGTTGGCCATCGCTCGCAGGCGGATCACACCCGTCGTGGTCTCCTCGGTACCCCCGATGATCTCGGTGATCTGATCGGAACGCTCCTTGTGGAGCACGCTCACCATGTCCGCTCCGTCATCCATCGTGATGTTCGGATGCACGTCGAGCACGGCGTTGATGTGCTTGAAGAACGTGTCGGTGTCCTCGCCCCTGATCGCATACGTGTCGATGCCCGCCTCCACGAGAGCGGCAGCCACGTCGTCCTGGGTCGAGAGCGGATTCGAGGCGCACAGGGCCACCTGGGCGCCTCCCGCCCGCAGGGTGAGCATGAGGTTGGCGGTCTCGGTCGTCACGTGCAGGCAGGCGCCCACGCGGATGCCGTCGAGCGGTCGTTCCTTCTCGAACCGTTCCTTGATCAGCGCGAGCACGGGCATCTCGGCGCCGGCCCATCCGATGCGGTCACGCCCGGCCGCCGCCATCGCCATGTCGCGGACGTCGTAGGTCATGATCTCTCCTCTCCGATGCGCGGGAATAGGTCGACGAGCAACCGCCCCACGGCCACCGCGGTCTCGTTCGAGACGCGGACGACTTCGTCGTGCTCCACGTGCTCGCCGAAGGCGTTCGTGAGCGAGCAGATGCCGAGCACGCGCATGCCCAACGCCACAGCGGGAAGCGCTTCGGGCACCATCGACATGCCGACGACCGTCGCCCCGGCCGCCTGCAGCATGCCTACCTCGGTCGGCGTCTCGTACGCCGGTCCGCTCATGGCTGCGTAGACGCCGAGCGAGGCCGGGATGCCGAGCTCCCGGGCGCGTTCGAACGCGAGATCGCGAAGCGTGGCGTCGTACACCTCGGTCGTGCTGATGAACGTCGGCATGCCGTCGGGATACCGCCACCCACGCAGCGGCGCGACGCCCATCATGTTCAGGTGGTCGCGCAGGATCACGACGGTGCCGGCGGCCTCCCCCGGCACGAGGCCGCCCACCGCCGCCGTCAGCACCATCTGCTCGGCGCCGAGCTCCCGCGCCAGACGTGGAAGCAACGCCGGCACGTCCATGCCGTGGCCCTCGTAGTAGTGCACCCGCCCGAAGAACGCCGCGACGGGCACCCCGGCGAGATGGCCGAGCACGAGCCGGCCAGCATGTCCGGGCACGCCCGAGGGGGGGAATCCGGGCAGCTCGGTGAACGAGCAACTCGCCACCTCCTGGAGCGCATCGCCGAGCGCCGGTCCGAGCCCGGATCCGAGGACGACCCCGGCGCGCGGAACCAGATCGGTCCGGCCGCGCACCACCGCCGCGGCCTGTGCGGGGAGATCGTCGCCGGGACCGGGCCGGCCGGACGTGCTCACGGCGCCGAGACCTCGTCGAGGAACGCCTTGAGCCGGACGATCGCATCGATCGGCGACGGGTCGACCTCGCGGGCGAGCCCGACGTAGCAGCTCGTGTAGTCACCCATGATCGCCAGGGAGAGGAACCGCGAGAGCCGGTTGCGTCCGGTCGCCCACACCTCTTCGGTCGCCGCGCCGGCGTCGCGAGCGATCTCGAGCGAGATGGGGAAGCGCACCGAGACGTCGGGGTGCTCCGCCTCGTCCCGGAGCGCGACCACGAAGGACCCCTCGCCGCGGCCGGCGGACCAGCCCACCACCTCGTTGTGATCGAGCTCCGGCAGCGAGGACGCCCACGCGGGAACCTTGCCGTTCTCGTTCATCTGAGCCTTCCATCGACCGGCGGCGACCGAGCCGACGCCGTCGGCGCCCCAGATCACGGGTTGACGGTCACCCATGCGACCCGCCAGCGCCTTGGCGTCGTTGCGCTCGACAGGCACCTCGGGGCCGAGCGCATCCACCAGGGGCTCCATCACGGCGATCGCGTCGTGCACGTCGTCGGACAGCCTGGGCAGCAATCCCACCTTCTCCATCGAGCCCAGCAGCGCGAACACGAGGTAGCCGAGCGCGGCCCTGGGGAGGTAGCCGCCGGGGATCCGGACCGGCGTGATGCCCAGTTCCGCGGACCGTTCCGAGAGCCGCCCACCCGAGGTGATCGGCACGATGCGTGCGCCCCGGCTGCGCGCCTCCTCGAAACACGCGAGCGTCTCGGCCGTCCCCCCCGAGTACGAGGAACAGACCACGAGGCTGTGCGGGCCGACCCATGCCGGCACGACCGGTGAGCGGACGACCTCGACGGGCACCACGAGCCGATCCCCGTAGGTCGCCCGCAGCACGTCGCCGGCGATGGCGGATCCTCCCATGCCGCAGAACGCGACGGCCGTCACGCCGTCGGCCAGGGGCAGGCCATCGCTCGCCAGGGCCGCGTCGTAGCCCTCACGCGCATGCCGGGGAAGCGACGAGATCGCGCCCAGCATGTCTCCGGCGTCGAGCGCTCGCAGCGCGTCGACGTCGTTGAGATCGATCACCTGGTCTCCGGGCGCTGTCCCGGCTTCTCGGCCTCATCGATCAACATCACCGGGATGTCGTCGCGGATCGGGTATCGGTAGCCGCAGGTGGTGCAGACGAGCACCTGCTCGGCCTCGCGGTAGTCGAGTTCGCCGCGATCGTTCGGGCACACGAGGATCTCCAGCAACTGGGGATCGAGGGTCACGCTCGCTCCTTCCACGTCGGTGCCGGCTTCACGCGTCCCCGCTCCGGATGAGCTCCAGCACCTCGGCGCTCTTGTCGGCCATCAACTGGGGTGTTCGAGCCTCGGCGTTCAGCCTGAGCAACGGTTCCGTATTGGAGGGGCGCACGTTGAACCACCAGTCGTCGAACTCTACCGTCAGCCCGTCGAGACGGTCTTGCCGCCCGTCGGCGTAGCGCGCCGCGATCGCCTCGATGCGGGCCTGCTGGTCGTCGACGACCGAGTTGATCTCACCCGTCGCCGAGTACCGACGAAGCGGCGCCAGCAGCTCGGACAGGGGTCGACCGGACTTCGACAGCTCGCCCATAGCGACGACCGCCGCGATCAGACCCGAGTCCGCACGGTAGTTGTCCCGGAAGTAGTAGTGGCCGGAGTGCTCTCCGCCGAAGATCGCCCCGGTCTCGGCCATCACCTGCTTGATGAAGGAATGCCCGACTCTGGTCCGAACCGGTGTGCCGCCGTGCTCCCGGATCACCTCCGGAACGACCCACGAGCAGATCAGGTTGTGCACGATCTTCGCCCCCGGCTCCCGCTCGAGCATCGCGATCGCGACGAGCGCCGTCAGGAGCGAGCCGCTCACGTCCTGGGCCTGCTCGTCGACGAGGAAGACGCGATCCGCGTCGCCGTCGAACGCCAGCCCGACGTCGGCATCGTGCTCGAGGACCGCCGCCTTCAGGTCGCGCTGGTTCTCGGGATCGATCGGGTCGGCGGGATGGTTGGGGAACGTGCCGTCCAGCTCCGCGTACAGATGGTGCATGGTGACGGGCATCCGGGCCATCACGGCGGGAACCACGAGCCCGCCCATGCCGTTGGCGGTGTCGGCCACGACGGTCAGTGGCCGCATGGCCTCGACGTCGACGAACGAGAGCACGTGATCGACGTATGCATCGAGCAGGTCCTGATGCCGGACCACGCCCGGATCCCCGGTTGGAGGCACGCCCTGTTCGACGAGCGCCCTGATGTCGCGGAGTCCCGTCTCCTCACCGACCGGCTTCGCCCCGGCCAGACAGAACTTCAGGCCGTTGTACTCCTTGGGGTTGTGGCTCGCGGTGAGCATGATGCCGGGCATGTCGAGCGAGCCCGACGCGAAGTAGAGCAGGTCGGTCGAGGCGAGTCCGAGGTCGATCACGTCGACCCCTTGGGAGACCGCTCCCTCCGCGATGGCGGCGGCGAGTTCCGGCGAGCTCAGCCGACAGTCACGGCCGACCACGATGCCGGGAGCCCCGCTCCACGATGCGAACGCCGCACCGATGGCGCGGACGAGCGTGGCATCGAGATCATCAGGCACCACGCCGCGAACGTCGTACGCCTTGAAGATGCGGTCGAGGGCGCTGGACACGTCCGCATGTTACGGAGCGGACGGCTCGACGTCAGGCAAGGGCGCCCGAGGCCGGAACGACGCCGGAACCGGCGGTCACTTCTCGACGACGAGCCCGATCACCGACGCGAGCGGGACCTCGTCGCCGTCGCGGTACCACCACTTCGCCTCGCAGTGATGGCAGGTGCGGAACGACAGGTCGCGGCCACCGACGGACATCGAGATGGCGATCAGGTCACCGGTGCGGCACTGGGGGCAGGTTCCCGTTTCCATACGCAGAGCTTCGGCTGACGGAGGGTTCGGAGCCCATAGCTCGGCACGCTCATTTCCCTGGGTCGGGTGAGTGGTGGGCTCCATGGTCCGCCGGCTCGAGTCGCCGTCCCCATCCGGGGGACGCCGGCACGGCCCGGCCCACGGCTCGGCGGCTCGCCGGGTGAGGTCAGACGGCCAGGGCGGGCGCGGCGGCGGGAACGGCTTCGACCCGGGAATCGTGCACGGTCCACCCCACCGGGGGCGTCATGCGCTCCACGTGCTCCCGGCAGAGATCGAGCAGGTGCCGGTCACGTTCGGGAAGGAGTTCACCGATCGTGACCTGTCGTTCCGTGTATCGGAGGGAGACCGTCGCCACGGGCTCGGCGTCACATCGCATCTTCGCGCACGTTCGCATCGCGCGGATGGTAAATCACATCGATGTGATCTCCAAGCACCCTCTCCAGCACCCTCTCCAAGCACCCTCTCCAAGCACTCAGGGGCGGAGCGCACAGCGATGTACCCCGCAGTGGCGCTCCGGTTTCCCATCGCGTCGCTACGGGGTACGGGTGGAACCCTACGCCCGGTGGAGGCCGGGCGACAACGGCTCCGGCCAGAAAGTGTGACAAAGAACCGCGGACGGCGGTCAGACGTTCACGGACGCCGGCGTATCGCCCTCGACGGCGTCGCCGGGGCGCGAGCCCACGATGATCACCCGCATCCCGACCTCGACCATCTCGTAGAGCTGCTCCACCTCGGAGTTGTGCATCCGGATACAGCCGTGGGAGGCGTACGTGCCGATCGAGGAATCGGCGGGTGTCCCGTGGATGCGGATCAGACCCGGGGCTTCGTCGATGTAGATGGCCCTGGTGCCCATCGGCGCCGTCGGCCCTCCCGGCACCACGGCCGGGAGGTTCGCCCCCCAGGAGTCGAGCGCGGGGTTGTACCAGGTGGGGTTGACCGCCATGCGGGTCAGCTTCCAATCCCCGGGCGGCGTGGTGTAGCCGGGCATGGCCGTGGCGACCGAATACGTGCGGATCACCTTGAAACCGTCGTAGAGGTAGAGCTTGTTCTGATCGACCCGCACGACGATCGTGCGTGGCATGGTCTTGGCCGTGACCTTGGGCTTGACCTTCAACATGGGCAGGGTGATCTCGGAGGCGTTCCCCGCCTTCAGCGCGGATCGAACCGCAGCGCGCGCCTCCGCGAAGTCGAGGGCACGCCCGGGCCTCGGCTTGATGAACTCCAGGGCGCCGTCGGAGTAGGTGATGGCCGCGCTCCGCGGCTTGACCGACACGTCGCGAGCGATGCGCCCGAGCACCGCGTCGACCCGTGCGTCACCCGAGAGCCTGAGCTCGACCTCCTGGTTCACGGGCTCATCGTTGAACCGATGCCAGAAGCGCGAGAACGTCCCCATCGACTCGCTGAGGCCGAGCGCACGATTCACGGCACCGAGCGCGTTGGAGCGCTGGCCGAGCTCGTCAAGGGTGGCCTCCCACCTCCGGTGCCTCACTCGCAGCTCGACCGTGCGCTGGAGCTCCGTCTCCGCTGCCTCGCGAACGACCGTGATCGCCTCGGCCTTCGTCAAGCCGCCCACGTCGACACCGGCGATGGTGACGCCGGGAAGGATGCGATCGGCGTGGGACTGCTCGTACCGGTAGGCGGAGTAGGCGGCTCCCCCGGCGGCGAGCACCACGACACCGGCGACGATCGCCACGATGACGATCACGCGGTGCTTCCGCGCGGCTGCGTGCGTTCCTCTGGCCATGGGGCAACGATCTCCGCCGCTGGGACGGTCGCGACATGATACGCGAGCACGCGACCGCGTTCCCGTCGGTCGATCAGGGAGTTGCTGGTTCGGGTATCGGCACGCCCGCGACCAAGCCGAAGAGGGAGAGCCCCTCGTTGCCGAGCGAGGTGGAGGCGCCGAGCGCGACCACCGGCGATCCCGTGGCGGTCACGAGGAGCGAGGCCGCCCCGACCTCGTCGAGGAACTCCCGGGGCAACGCGACGACGGCCCCGGGGGGAACGGTGACCGTGGTGGCCTCGGCCGTGCCGTCGGAACCCGGGATCGTGCTGACCTCGACCGTGGCCGAGGACCCTCCGGGATTGAGGACGAGCCCCCCCGGCCTCGCCGGGGTCCCGGCGACGCCCGGTGTGACGACCCACGACGCGGCGGGAGCGAACGATCCGGCGGTGGCTCCCCCGTCGCGGCCGACCCCCGGCGTTCGGAGGGCCGCCACGATCGGGGCTCCCTCGAGCACCACGACGTCGATGCCCGAGGGACCGGTCGTGGTGATCGGATAGGCGGCCGCCGACTCCGGCTCCTGCGATCGTTCGGCGAGCCCTCCCGCCGGTTGCGGGGGGTCACCGGATCGAAGCGTCGCCGCGAACGTCGTGCCGAGCCCCCCCGCAGGCGTCGGCCCGCTTCCGCCGGCGGCGGTCGGGGTCGGGACGGCCACCGAGAGGACCGACCGGCCCGTGCCGGTCGTCGTGAGCACGAGCTGCCGGCCGCTCGGCTCCCCCGAGGCGAGCACGCTCCCGATGCCGAGGGCGTCCGACGCCACGAGGGTCGATGCGGCGACCCTTCCCGACGAGACGTCGACCGTGACCCCCAGGCCCTCCTCGCCCTGCGCGTAGGTGTTCAGGCGGATCGCCGTGCTCCTGCGCGGCCGCAGGGTGACATCGGTCAGCTCGGAGTCGCGGACCGGAGCTCGTTCCGCGGTGAACAGGGCGACGTCGAAGACGGCGTCGGCTGCGAACGGGTTCATCACGATCAGGTAGGAATCGTTGCCCTGGCCCGTGGTCGGAGCCGCGGACACCCAGGTTCGCCCCGCCCCGGGGGCACACGGCTCCGCGCCCACGCCGGGCTCCCCCTCCGCCCCCCTGATCAGCCATCCGGCCGCGAGCCACCCGCCGAACGTCTCGACGAACGTGGACGACGATCGCGCCGAGGCGTCGACGTCGACGGCGACCTGCGATCCACCCGACACCTGGACCTCAGAGACGTCCGGCTGCCCTTGCGCGCTGACCTCGGTCACGCGAGCCGTCACGTCGACCCCAGCCGGGTTCGCCAGGAACACGGTTCCCTCGTATCCCTTGCCGCCGCCGTGCGGGCAGAGCCAGGACATCGACGCCGCCGTGCCCGGGGCCGGCGCGTTCGCCGTTCGCTCCCCCAGACGATCGAACGAGACGGCGCCGAGCGCCACCGCTCCGATGACCGCGAGCGTGAGCAGACCCTGACCACGGGCCCTCATCGCGCCACCGGCTTCCTCGTCACCCACAACGCGACCGCCCACAGCGCGGCGAGCACCCATGCCTGGATCGTCGCCGGGAGCTGGGCCCCGTATCGGACCGAGACGGGTGCCTGCTGGGGATCGAACCCGGTCGCCCATCCGAAGGCGGTGAACGGGTCGTCGTCCGAGCCCTGCACCTGCCACGCCCCCTGGAACTCGGTCGAGACGAAGACTGGTCCCGTGCCCTGACCGCCTTCCCATCCACCCTGCACCTGCCCCATGGGACTCCCACGACGCACCGATGTGCGAACGACCTCGGCGGGCCCGGGCGCGCGCAGGGCCTCGAGGGTGGCGGGGTCGTCCCGAAGCACGGACGCCGGAGCGAGCGCGCGGGCGTTGCGGTAGACCACCAGCCCGGCGGCCGGCACGAGGTCGAGATCGACCTGGGCATCGAGCAACGCCTGGGCCTCGAGGGGAAGGTCGTCGTCTGATGCGATCACGAACCGAACGCCGAACGGCGCGAGGAGACTTCCACCATGGCGGGTCGCGCCGGACAAGATCTCATCGAGAGCCCGGGCGAGATGGTCGGGCCCCGGGCCCACGGACGACCGGCCAATGTCGATCGCCACCGTGCCGTCACGACCCGTGAGACCGAACCGGAGGGTCGCCTCGCCCGCTTCAGCGAGGCCCTGCGGGTCGCCCCCCGGTGTAGGGAACGGATCGTTCGTCCGTCGTCCGACCCACAACACCCGGTACTCGCCCCTCGCGGTGCTCTCGAGGACCGACCATGCCGCCGGCACCTTCTCCGGGCCACCGACCGCCCAGCCTCCGATGAGCGCCACGATCGTCTGGAGCACCAGGCCGCCGCCGATCACGATCGCGAGCAGGCCCGTGAGGACCTGCCGCATGCCGAACGCCTCGCGGCCGAGGCCGGTGACCGCCGAGGACACGCCGTAGGCGACGAGCATCACCTCGGCCACCGCTGCGACCGCGAGGTAGGCGAGCGGATTCGACAACGGGGCAGGCACCCACCACGCGGCCGAGAGCCACGCCAGCGCGAGTCCGGCCAAGGCCGCGAGCATCGCTCGGATCGCACGCGCGCGCAGATCCGCCCCCACCAAGGCGAAGGAGAACAACGCGGCCAGTGGCAGGAAGAAGGCGACCACCCAGGTGCCCGGGCCACCGCCGGGCGCCAGCCGGGCCAGGCGGCCCAGATCGGTCGTGCCGATCTGCGACACCAGCGCGGCTCCTCCCCCGGCGACGAGCGACGGCGTGAACGGGAAGAGCAGGACCGCGGCCACGACGCACGCGAGCGCGATCGTGCCCAGCCCACGCAGCCGTGACGAACCCGCCACGAGCTGAACGAGGACGAGCACGGCGACGGCCAGGATCGCCCCGGGCAGGAACGCGACGAGCACGGCCACGGTGACCCCCATCCCCGCGACGAAGCGCCACCTGCCGTCCGGTGGTTCCTCAGAACCGAACGCGATCTCGATCCGCTCGAAGATCGCCGGCATGATCGCGAGCGCGACGAGGAGGTCGAGTCGCCCCTCGGAGAACGACCACATCATGAGGCCGCAGACGAGGTAGACGCCCGCCGCCAACACGGACGGACCGGGTCGGCCCGTCAACCTGACGGCGGCCCGGTACGTGAGGATGGCCGCGATCACGGGTGCTCCCGCGAGCACGGCCTTCTGGGCGAGCCCGGTGCTGGCGAGCGTCAACCACGAGAGGCCGCCGAGAGCGCCGAGGGCCGGGCTGGCCGCCAGCGACCCGCCCAGCAGGGTGGTTCGATACGCCGAGATCAGCTCGGCCCAGAATCCGCTCGGTCGGGCCGGGAACGCCGGCAGCACGCCGCCCGCCAACGCCTCACCGCCGAGCAACCCGCGCAGCACCACGGCGCCGACGACGATGCCGACGAACGACCCGACGATGACCGGGTGCGATCCGACGAGTGAGGCCGTGCGGTCGCGCAGTCGTCGCGATGGCGTCTCCCCTTCGTCGCGCTCCTCGATCTCACGCTGCTCCTCGAGGATGCGCTCAGCCGTCTGGAACCATCGGGGCAGCCGCAGGCCCGCGGTCTCCATGAAGCGCCGGATCTCGCGGTCCCTGACGCGGCGTTCCCGTTGGATGCGCCGACGCAGCCTGAGCGTGCCGCCGAGGTGGGCGACGTTCCAGCCCCATGCGGCGAGCACGTCGTAGGCCTCTTCGAACCGTCGGGCGAGCGCGAGGAAGAGCAGTCGGAACACGCCGAGCACGATCGCCAACGGCGTGACCCATAGCAACGAGACGAGCCCGTAGTTCTTCAGCATCGTGGCGATCGCGGCGCGGTCTTCCTCGTACCGCTCGCTGCGCCCTGCCTCCGCCGCCGCACGCGCCCCGCCTGCGGTCGACGATGCCCGTTGACGCACGCGAGCAAGGGGCATCATCACGACGCGGAAGCCGGCGAGCCTCACCCGCCAGCAGAGATCGAGGCCCTGGTGGGCGTCGGCGAGCCGCTCGTCGAGCAGTCCCGCACGCTTCCATGCATCGCGGGAGATGAGCAGGGCCGACGTCGACAGGCAGAGCACCTCGAGCACCCGATCGAACTGTCCCTGATCGATCTCGTCGGATTGCAGCGGGCTGTAGGCGTGTCCGAACAGGTCGGCGGAACGCCCCACGTCGAGCAGCCGACGGGGTTCGTCCCGGTCCACGACCTTGCCTCCGACCGCCCCCACCAGGTCGAGCCCCGGGATCCCGACGGCGGCCTCGACCAGGCGTTGCACGCCGTCGGGGTCCAGCGCGGCGTCGTCGTGCAGCAACAGCACGAGGTCGGCCTCGGAGGCGGCCGGCTGATCCATGGCCGCATGGAACGCGCCCGCGAGCCCACGAGGTTCGGACAGGGCGATCACGCGGCGCTCGCCGAGGGCGTGCTCCAGGATCTCGCGGCTGTCGTCGCCCGAAGCGTCGTCGACGCCCAGCACCGCCATGCGCGGGTAGGTCTGAGCCGCGAGCGCCGCGATCGTCTCGCGGAGCCACGGGGCTGCGTCACGGGCCACCAAGACGACGAGGACGGTGGGCGTGCGCTCGGGCGTGGCGGCTGGGGACTGGGTCATGCGAGGGCTCTTCCGAGCGGCGGGGAGCCTAGCACGGTGCTGCTCCGGGAACGCGGAAGGGGGGCGCGAGGCCCCCCTTCCGGATCGCGAAGACCGTGATCAGCGCTTGCGTGCGCCGGACTTCTTGCGAGCCGTGGTCTTCTTGCGCGCGGCCGGCCGCTTGCGAGCCGTGGCCTTCTTGCGCGCGGTCGTCTTCTTCGCCGTGGCCTTCTTGCGGGCGGCCGGGCGCTTGCGAGCCGCGGTCTTCTTGCGAGCCGCGGTCTTCTTGCGAGCGGCCGGGCGCTTGCGAGCCGCGGTCTTCTTGCGTGCGCCGGACTTCTTCGCCCCGGCCTTCTTGCGGGCGGCCGGGCGCTTCCGAGCCGCGGTCTTCTTGCGCGCGGTCGTCTTCTTGGCCGCGGTCTTCTTGCGGGCGGCCGGGCGCTTGCGTGCGCTGGTCTTCTTGCGCGCGGTGGTCTTCTTGGCCGCGGTCTTCTTGCGGGCGGCCGGGCGCTTGCGTGCGCTGGTCTTCTTCGCCGCGGTCTTCTTGCGGGCGGTGGTCTTCCTCGCGGGCCTGCGGGCCGTGGTCTTCTTGCGGGCGGCTGCCTTCCTGGCTGCTGCCATGCCTCCTCCCCCTTCCGTGCTGTGTTCGTCGAGCGGTGCGTCGAACCGTGAGCCGTGTCTCAGGACGCCATGCGCTTCAGGCGTCGGCGTTCCCGTTCGCTCATGCCTCCCCAGACCCCGTATCGCTCGTCGCGTCGGAGGGCGTAGTTCAGGCACTCGATACGCACGGGACACTCGCTGCAGATCCGCTTGGCCTCCCTCGATGAGCCTCCCTTCTCGGGGAAGAAGATCTCAGGGTCGTATTCGCGACACCGCGCTCGCTCTTGCCACGGGATGTAGTGATGCACTCTCGTCTCCCCCCGAAATCACATCGGTGTGATTCTGAGGGAAGAACGGCCCCGCTGACAAGCCCTGCATCGAGGAAGTTCTCTGCCTCATCCCTCGTCCTGTTGGGCCACATGGTGTCGAACCGGAGACGAACTCGCAAGTCGATCGCGGCACATGTCGTGATCCACTCACCCGATCGACGTGCTCAGCACCTCCGACGATCCCGTCCCCGCGACGCGTTCGTACGTCGTGGTGCGCACCGCCGGCGTGCGACCGATCGAACGGATCGCGTCGTCGAACTGCCCCGGCGTCATCTCGATGCCCCACTCCGCTCCCGCCATGCGGCTGATCGTCTCCTCCATCAAGGTGCCGCCGAAGTCGTTGGCGCCGGAACGGAGGATCGCTCGGCAGGCGTCGACGCCGAGCTTGACCCACGAGACCTGGATGTTGGGGATCGAGCCGTCGAGCAGGATGCGCGCCACGGCGTGCATGCGCACGTTCTCCTCGAACGTCGCACCCGGGCGAGCCTTCCCCGACAGGTAGATCGGGGCGTGCTGGTGCACGAACGGCAGCGGCACGAACTCGGTGAACCCCCCGGTCTCGGACTGGATGCGTCGGATCCGGCGGATGTGCGCCACCCAGTGCGGCGGTGCGTCGACGTGGCCGAACATGATCGTGCTCGAGCTCCGGATGCCCAGCCCGTGCGCGGTGCGGACGATCTGCTCCCACGTCGCCGCCGGGAGCTTGCCCTTGGTCAACACCCAGCGCACGTCGTCATCGAGGATCTCGGCGGCCGTGCCCGGGATCGTTCCGAGACCGTGCGCCTTGGCCTCCGCGAGGAACTCCTCGAACGAGACGCCGAGCTTGGTGGCCCCGTTGAGGATCTCCATCGGACTGAAGGCGTGCACGTGCATGTCCGGCGTGCGTCGTTTCACGGCGTCGACGACATCGAAGTAGAAGGAGCCGGGGAGGTCGGGGTGGATGCCTCCCTGCATACAGACCTCGCTCGCACCGCGCCCCCACGCCTCTTCGGCTCGGTCGGCGACCTCACCGAGCGTCAGCGTGTAGGACTCCTCGTCGACCTCGCGCTGGGCGAACGCGCAGAACCGGCACCCGACGTAGCAGACGTTGGTGAAGTTGATGTTCCGGTTGATCACGTAGGTGACGTCGTCGCCCACGGCTTCCCGGCGCAGGCCGTCGGCCACCTCGCACAACGCCTCGAGCGCGCCGCCCTCGGCCCGGAACAAGGCCAGGGCCTCGTCGTCGGAGATCGAGCGATGCGCCGCAGCCCTCGTGAGCGCGGAACGGATCTCGGCGTCGAGACGCTCGGGCTCGACCCGGCCGCGTGCCCATGCCGTCGTCGTGGGCGGAACGTCCGCCTCGCCGTAGACGGACTCGGCGTCCTCGCGCAGACCGGCGTCGCCGTCCTTCGAGAACGTGAGCGCGATCGTCCGCGGCTTCCAACGGACGTCGGGGTCCTGCCACGCGATCGGCTCCGGTCTCCGCCCCTCGACGGCGCGCCCGTCGGAGCCGAGCAGCGCTTCGACGGGGGCACGCATCTTCCCCGCGAGGAACGGATCCGGCTTGGAGGCGAACTCCGGATACACCGTGAGCCGCTCGCGGAGCTGTTTGCCGCGTGAGGCCGTCGTCTCGCGAAGCGTCTCGATCGAAGGCCAGGGCTTCTCGGGGTTCACGTGGTCGGGGGTGATCGGCGAGACCCCACCCCAGTCGTCGATCCCGGCGTCGAGCAGGCGCCGACGCTGAGCGGGGTCCGAGAGGTTCGGGGGTGCCTGCACGTGCATGCGAGGCCCCAGCACGACCCGCGCGCAGGCCACGGCAGCGAGGAACTCCTCGTCGTCGGGCTCGGGTGCCGCCCGCATCGCGGTGCCGGGCTTCGCCCGGAAGTTCTGCACGATCACCTCTTGCACGTGCCGATAGCGTCGGTGCATCTCACGGATCGCGAACAAGGCCTCGACGCGCTCCCGCTCGGTCTCACCGATGCCGACGAGGATGCCCGTCGTGAACGGCACGGCGAGCCGTCCGGCGTCCTCGATCGTGCGCAGGCGCACCGCCGGGGACTTGTCGGGGGAACCGAAGTGCGGGCCGCCTCTCGCCGAGAGCCGCTCGCTCGCGGTCTCCAGCATCATGCCCATCGAGGCGCTCACGTGCTTGAGGCGCGCGAACTCCTCGTAGCTCATCACGCCCGGGTTGAGATGCGGCAGCAGCCCGGTCTCCTCGATCACCCGGATCGCGACAGCACGCAGGTAATCCAGCGTCGACTCGTAGCCGCGTTCCCTGAGCCATGTGCGTGCGACCTCGTAGCGGTCCTCCGGGCGATCGCCGAGGGTGAACAGCGCTTCCTTGCATCCGGCGTCGGCACCCGCCCGGGCGATCGCGATCACCTCGTCGGGCGTGAGGAACGGCGCGTCGAGCCTCGCGGGCGGCTTGGCGAAGGTGCAGTAGTGGCAGTGGTCGCGGCAGAGCATCGTGAGCGGCACGAACACCTTCCGGGAGTAGGTGACGGCGTCGCCGTGGCCGAGATCGCGCAGGTGCGAGGCGATCGCCAAGAGCCGCTCCAGCGACTCGCCCCGTGCTCCCATGAGGGCCGTCGCTTCGTCGAGGCTGAGCGCCACCCCGCGTTCGGCTCGCACGAGGGCCCTCCGCAACCGATGGTCGGCCGCGCGGCCGGCTCCTCGGCCGCTCTCGCCGGGTCCCTGGGGCATGTCGGCGAGCCTACTACGCTGTTCCACGATGAAGGTCGTGGCGCTCGCCGGCGGGATCGGCGCGGGGAAGTTCCTGCGCGGCACGGCACGCCTCGTGCCCGGCTCCGACCTCACCGTGATCCTCAACGTGGCCGACGACATCGTGGTGCACGGGCTGCACGTGAGCCCCGACCCCGACTCGGTCACCTATTGGCTCGGCGACGCGTTCGACCGCGAACGCGGGTGGGGGCGGCGCGACGAGACGTTCAGGGCGACCGCGGAGCTGCGCGCGTTCGGGGCGCCGCACGCGTGGTTCAACCTGGGCGATCTCGACCTGGCCACCCACGTGCTGCGCACCTCCATGCTCAGCGAAGGAGCCACGATGTCGGAGGTCATCGCACGCATCGCGTCGAGGTTCGGCATCGGCGCCCGGCTGCTGCCGGTGACCGACGACCGGGTCGAGACGAGGATCGACGCCGTCGATCCCGAGACGGGCGACCGGCTCGACCTGCACTTCCAGGAGTACTGGGTGCAGCGACGCGCGGCGGACCAGGTGAAGGGCGTGCGGTACGAGGGCCTGCACGATGCCCGGCCGGCCCCCGGCGTGCTCGGGGCGATCGCGGAGGCCGACGTGGTCGTGCTGCCGCCGTCCAACCCGGTCGCGTCGCTCGGCCCGATCCTGGCCGTGCCGGGGTTGCGGGCCGCCGTCGAGGCGCGCCGCCCGGCCGTCGTGGGCGTGAGCGGCATCGTCGGCGGCGCGCCCCTGGCCGGCATGGCCGACAAGCTGATGCCCGCGGTGGGCCTCGAGGTCTCGGCAGCGGGCGCCGCGGAGGCCTATCGCGGGCTCGTCGGCGTGTGGGTGATCGACGAGCGCGACCGGACGCTCGCCGGTCGCATCGAGGCCACAGGCGTCCGCGTCGTCGTCACCGACACGGTGATGCGCGACGACGATGCGGCCGAACGACTCTCCTCCACGGTGCTGGACGCGCTGTCATGACGCCGAGCCCCAGGGCTCCGGTCGAGGTGCGGCCGGTCGTAGGCATCCGCGAGATCCGGCCCGGCGACGACCTCGCGGCGACGCTCGAGCCGGCGCTCCGATCCGCCGGGGTGCGCGAGGGCGACGTGGTCGTCGTGACGTCGAAGATCGTCTCCAAGGCGGAGGGGCGGCTCGTGTCCGCCGACGATCGCGACGCGGTCGTCGCCTCCGAGACCACGCGGGTCGTGGCGAAGCGGGGCGACCTGGTGATCGCCGAGACCGCCCATGGGTTCGTGTGCGCCAATGCGGGCGTCGACGCGTCGAACGTGGACGCCGGCTCGCTCGCGCTGTTGCCGGTCGACCCGGACGCCACCGCGCGATCCTTGCGCACGCAGCTCTCGTCCCGGCTGGGGTTCGGCGACATCGCGGTCGTCGTCACCGACACGTTCGGACGACCGTGGCGGACGGGCGTCGTGAACGTGGCGATCGGGTGCGACGGCCTGCCGGCCGTCGTCGACCTGCGCGGCCGCGCCGACGATCGTGGCCGAGCCCTGGAAGCCACCGAGGTCGGTCTCGCCGACGAGGTCGCGGCCGCGAGCGGGCTCGTGATGGCGAAGGACGGCCGCGTACCGGCCGCGATCGTCCGCGGCGTCGACCGGCTCGGCGGCCGGCCCGGCCCCGCCGGGGACCTCGTGCGCCCCTCGGAGCAGGATCTGTTCCGCGCGTCGCCGATCCAGGCGCTCCACGACCGGCGCACGATCCGCGCCTTCGGGCCCGGAGACGTGCCGGACGAGGC
This sequence comes from Actinomycetota bacterium, assembly GCA_035550775.1. GTDB lineage: Bacteria > Actinomycetota > UBA4738 > UBA4738 > HRBIN12 > JAOUEA01. The sequence goes on from DASZOO010000053.1 coordinate 35,052, forward strand.
GATCGAGGAAGCGATCCGCGCGGCGTGCACGGCCCCGGCGCCCCACCACACGCGGCCCTGGCGGTTCGCTGTGCTGACCTCGAAGGCCGCCCGACGCGGGTACCTGGCCGCGATGGCGGCGGCGTGGCGGGCGGACCTGCGGCGCGACGACACCGACGAGGCGACCATCGAGCGACGGATCGCTCGCAGCGACGCCGTGCTCGGCACGGCGCCGGTGCTGATCGTGCCGTTCCTCTCGCTCGCGGGATCGCACGCCTACGCCGACGCGGAGCGCGCCGGCGCCGAACGGGACATGTTCTTGCTCTCCGGTGGTGCGGCGATCCAGAACCTGCTGCTCGCGCTGTCGGGCCAGGCGCTGGCGAGCTGCTGGATCAGCTCGTCGATCTTCTGTCGTGCGGAGACCCGGGAGGCCTTCGGCATGGGCGAGGAGTGGCTCGCGCTCGGCACCGTGGCGTGCGGGCGGATGCCGCCGGGGGGGGGGGGGGGGGG